>NZ_JBFRFP010000002.1:0-347099 GCF_052114885.1 Paenarthrobacter sp. 2TAF44
GGTTACGGCGGTCATAGCGTGGGGGAAACGCCCGGTCCCATTCCGAACCCGGAAGCTAAGACCCACAGCGCCGATGGTACTGCACCCGGGAGGGTGTGGGAGAGTAGGACACCGCCGGACACACATTAGGTCGAGACCCCCCAACCCACACGGGTCGGGGGGTCTCCCACATTTAACTGACAATCGAAGACGCTAGAGTCGCAGGATGACCCTGACCCGAATCTTGGATGTCCCATCTGGGAACCCCGCGAACGGGAAAGTCCACCTCCGGACTTTGTCCTTGTCCGACGTCGGGCCCTTGGCGGCCGCATATACCCGGAACGCAGAGCACCTCGCCCCATGGGAACCACGGCGCAGCGCGGCGTTCTATACCAAGGCAGGGCAAGAGGCAGTTGTTCGGAGCAAACTGAACCAATATGCCGCAGGCACGGAAGTCGCTTGGGTAGTTCTCCAGGAGCGGGATGTCATTGGCATGATTACTTTGACGGGCATAGTCCGCGGACCGTTCCTGAACGCCAACTTGGGTTATTGGGTCGACCAAGCGTTCACCGGCAAAGGCATTGCCACTTCTTCGGTGGAGTCGGTTCTCTCCATGGCGAACGACGAACTGGGACTCCACCGTATCCAAGCCGCAACCTTGATGCATAACGTGGCCTCGCAGGCGGTTCTCAAACGATCCGGCTTCGAGAGGATCGGCATGGCGCCGTCGTATCTCCACATCGCAGGCGAGTGGCAAGACCACGTCTTGTATCAGCGTATTCTCTTCTAATCCACCGATCGGATGCTCTGAAGGTGCCGTGGTTGGGGGCCTGTTTAACGCCGTAGGGTACGCCATGTGGGGTCCGCACCCCCAAAAACCCTGAAAAACCGGTGATTTTGGTCAAAAAAGCGCGGAAACACGCGGAATTTGCTGGCCATGGCGGTGCAAGCTGGTAAGTTTTCGAGCAGTGGCTTGCTCGCATTCCGCTTGAAAGCTCAAAAAACGTATTAGTCCAGGAGGACGTAAATGGCTAAGAACCGTAGTGAACTCGTTGCAGAGGTAGCAGGCAAGGCTGGCACGAGCCAGGCAGCCGTCAACTCCGTGCTCGATGCACTGTTCGAAGTTTTCGAGACTTCTGTCGCCGCTGGCGAGAAGATCACCATCCCGGGCTGGCTCGCAGTAGAGCGCACCGACCGTGCAGCACGCACCGGCCGCAACCCGCAGACGGGCGAAACCATCCAGATCGCCGCTGGCCACAGCGTTAAGCTGACCGCAGGCTCCAAGCTGAAGGCTGCTGTCGCCAAGAAGAAGTAATTCCACTTCGGCGAACGCCTGAAGGGGCGGCAACCAACTGGTTGCCGCCCCTTTTGCCGTTAAGCAATCACTTGTCCCGCACACCAAGGCGGCATCCGCTCGCCTGTGGCCACTTCTCCTCCCCAAACGGTTCCCGATTCGCAGCCCAGCCAGACGTAACGGACAATGGATAGGTGCCATCAGCAAGAAGCTCCGCAACTGCCCCATCGCCTGTTCCCAAGCCGGGAGCGCGGGGAGGCAATGCCGTCACGGGCATTTCCCTCCCATGGCAGCTTGCTGGACTGGCGGTGCTCTTCCTGACTTTGGCTGCGGCCCTCATCTTCTCCGGGGCTTCTGCTGCCCGCCAGGTCTCAGACCCCGGAGCACTGGTCCGGTGGGGCTTGCCGTTCGCGAAAGCTGTCCACAACGTTTCCATAGCCACAGTTATTGGTGGCCTGATCTTCGCAGTTGGAATCCTGCCCAAGAACCTTAGAGCGTCGCGATCCCGTGAAAAGGATCTGGAGGCTCCGGAACATCCGGCTTTTACACGCGCCCTTGCCGTTGCTGCTGCGGCGGGCGCCGCTTGGACGCTGTCCGCTGTAGCGGTCCTGGTACTGACCTACGCGGATGTTGCGGGTCAGGGACTCTCCGGTGACGCCGAATTCACCCGCTCGCTGGTGTACTTCATGACGGACATTGAGACGGGCAAGGCCTGGCTGTCCATCACCATCATCGCCGCTGTAGTCACCACAGCGCTCTTCGGCGTCCGATCGCTGACTGGCCTCGCCTTTACGCTGCTGCTTGCCTTGATCGGGCTCATTCCGCCAGCTCTGATCGGCCACTCCTCCAGCTCCAGTGATCATGAAGGCGCCATCAACTCGCTGGGCCTTCACCTGGTTGGTGTCTCCGTGTGGGTGGGAGGCATAATCATGCTCGCTGTCCTTTCCGGATTACTCGCTGGTTCGAGGAGCCATGGAACCAGCGACGTCACTGAGTCGACGCTTCGACGGTTTTCGGCCCTGGCAGGCTTTGCTTTCGTCCTGGTGTTTGCGTCCGGTGTGATAAACGCAGCCATCCGCGTGACGAACCTGGGCGATCTGTTCGGCTCGGCCTATGGCCAGATCATCCTTGCCAAGGCACTTGCCACCCTGGTGCTGGGTGGCATTGGTTTCATGCATCGTCAGTGGGTCATACCTCAGTTGGGGAAGAGCGGTTCGATGTCTGCCCGCCGCGTGCTGTGGCAGTTGGTTCTGGTTGAGCTGCTGGTTATGGGCGCGACGTCGGGCCTCGCCGTGGCGCTGGGGCGCTCGGCCCCGCCGCAGCCCACTACATACGCACCGGACGCCTCGCCGGCGTTCATCCTGTCCGGCTATGAGATTCCGCCTGAACTTACGCCAGAGCGCTGGCTTACGGAATGGCGTTTTGACTGGCTGTGGGTGGGAGTCGCCTTATTCGGGGCCGTGTCCTACATCCTCGGGATCATCAAGATTCGCAAGCGCGGGGATAGCTGGTCCTGGTTCAAGACGGTGAACTGGATGATTGGACTGGTGATTCTCACCTACATCACCTCAGGTCCGCCAGCGGTCTATGGCCGCGTTCTGTTTTCTGCCCACATGGTGGATCACATGGCCCTGACCATGGTGGCACCGATCTTCCTGGTGTTGGGTTCGCCCGTGACCCTTGCACTGCGTGCGCTCCCTTCCCGAGGCGAAGGCGCCCACGGTTCGCGGGGGCTTAGGGAGTGGCTGCTCCTGTTCGTCCATTCCCGGTTCTCGCAGGTGGTGACTCATCCGCTGTTCGCGGCTGCGAACTTCGCGGGATCCATCGTGCTGTTCTACTACTCAGACCTTTTCGGACTGGCGATGCGTGAGCACGTCGGGCATGAGCTCATGAATCTGCACTTCCTGCTGACCGGCTACATTTTTGTGCTCAGCATGATCGGCAGTGATCCTTTGCCGCGCCGGGCGCCGTACCCCATGCGCCTGCTGCTCCTGCTCGCAACCATGGGGTTCCACGCGTTCTTTGGCGTGGCCATCATGGGCGGTACTGGCCTGCTGGCTGCTGACTACTTCGGTAACCTGGGCCGGACCTGGGGTGCCTCGGCCATCGCAGACCAGCAAATGGGAGGCGCTGTAGCTTGGGGCATTGGCGAAGTTCCCACCTTGCTGGTGGCAATCGGCGTGGCCGTGATGTGGTCGCGCTCGGACGAGCGGGAGACCCGACGGGTGGATCGCGCGGCCGACAGGAATAACGACGCCGATCTCAGTGCTTATAACGATATGTTTGCCCGGCTCGCTGACCGCGACGCCAAATTGGCTGGCCGCCCAGCCTCAGCCGCCCCGACTGCCCTGACCACCCCAACTGCCCAGACTCCAACCGACAACGCAGCCCCAAGCGACAACGCAGCCCCAACCGACAGCGCCTCATCAGGACGCACAACAGACAGCGTTGAGCGGGCAAGCAGCAAGACCGAACGAAACACGAAGCTGGAAGGACGCTGATGAGCGAAACCGTACGCACCCAACTCCGGGTCCGGGCCTCCGAACTGGAGGGCCGCGGCTGGCTCAACACGGGCGGCAAGTCCCTTGACTTGGAATCCCTGCGGGGCAAAATCGTGCTGCTGGACTTCTGGACGTTCTGCTGCATCAACTGCCTGCATGTCCTCGACGAACTCCGGCCCCTCGAGGAAAAGTACTCTGACGTCCTGGTGACAGTTGGCGTACATTCGCCCAAGTTCGAGCACGAAGCTGATCCTGTTGCCCTTGCAGCTGCCGTGGAACGTTACGAGATCCATCACCCGGTCCTGGATGACCCTGAGCTGGCCACGTGGAAGGCGTACACAGCCCGTGCTTGGCCCACGCTGGTTGTTGTGGATCCGGAGGGTTACATCGTGGCGCATCTTTCCGGGGAAGGCCACGCTGACGGCCTCGCTGTGCTGCTTGAGGAGCTTGTCGCCGAGCATGAAGCAAAGGGGACCCTTCACCGGGGCAACGGTCCGTACGTCGCTCCTGTGCCGACGTCGGGCACTTTGCGCTTCCCGGGCAAAACGACCCAGTTGGCCAACGGCAATTACCTCGTCGTCGACTCCGGTCACCACCGCCTGGTGGAGCTCCACCCGGACCTGAAAACCGTTGAGCGGGTTATTGGCTCCGGGACCAAGGGCTACGCGGACGGCCAGACGGACACGGCCCAGTTCAACGAGCCGCAAGGCATAGCTGTTCTTCCGACGGAACTCGCTTCTACGCTCGGTTATGACGCCGTGGTCGCCGACACCGTTAACCACCGCCTTCGGGGTGTGACGTTGAGTTCAGGGCATGTCCGGACTGTTGCCGGCAACGGTGTGCAGCGCTTGCTCGATGCGGGCCCTGCCCGTGTAACCGAGACGGGCGCGGGTGCCTGGTCCGAACACCACGACGGCGGTCCGGCTGACTTTGCTGCCGACGCAATCGACGTCGGGGTGCTTGGCCTCGGTACGGAGGTCTCCTTGTCCTCGCCGTGGGATGTGGTGTGGAGCGTGAAGCTGCAGCGTGTTGTCATCGCGATGGCGGGAACTCACCAGATCTTTGCGTTCGATCCCGTGACCAACCAGGTTTCCATCCTGGCGGGCTCGGGCCTGGAGGGACTGTTGGACGGCGCCGCGGAGGATGCCTGGTTCGCGCAGTCGTCCGGCCTGGCCATTGATGCCGATGACAACATCTGGGTGGCCGACTCGGAGACTTCCTCGCTGCGACGTTTGGTGCTTAACGAAACCGGCGTGACAGTGGAGACAGCCGTCGGCCAAGGCCTGTTCGACTTCGGATTCCGTGACGGCGACGCCAGCGAGGCACGCCTGCAGCACCCCTTGGGGGTCACGGTACTGCCGGATGGTTCCGTAGCGATCGCCGATACTTACAACGGTGCCGTTCGCCGGTACGATCCCGCGACGAAGACCGTGTCAACGTTGGCGCGTGGCCTGGCCGAGCCGAGTGACGTCGTCGTGGTTAACCACGGCAACAGTGAGCCGCTGCTGGTGGTGGTTGAATCAAACAAGCATCAACTGGTTTTGGTACCGATTCCCAAGGAAGCCCAGCAGGTGGATGAGGGCGCGTCACAGACGCACCGTCCCAAGAGCCCCGTGACCCCTGGAATCCTGGAGCTGGCTGTTCGCTTCAAGGCTCCCACGGGTCAGAAGCTTGATGACCGTTGGGGCGATCCGACGCAGATGAAGGTCTCTTCCACGCCGCCTGAACTGCTGGTCTCCGGCGGCGGGACATCGGTGGGCTTGTTGCGCACCATCGAATTGTCGCCCGACGTGCCAGAGGGCATCCTTCACATTACTGCCCGTGCGGCCGCCTGCGATGGACCTGAAACCGCGGACGGAGAGATTCCGGACCACGCGGCCTGTCACCTGTACCAGCAGGATTGGGGCATCCCTGTTATTTTGCAGGCTGATGGCGAATCAGAGCTGGTGCTTGATCTCCGCGGCATGGACTAAAGCCTGCTGAACTGGCCCGGGTTTGACCCTTGAAGGGGGAGGACCTGGGCCTTTTCATGCCCTCAGCCTTCCAGAACTGGGCCAGTCGCGCCCGTGAAGTCGTTGCAAAAGTTGATCGTGGGGCGGGTTCCCTGATCGAAACCTTCGCGCGTGTCCTGTTCAGGGATGTGGGGATCCGGACCGAGAGCCAGGTCTTTATCGACGGCGTAGGGAACTGTGGAGTGCGCGGGGGGCCTAGAACGTCAGCATCGGGGTGACGGTCACGGTGTTGTTGTCAGTGTCCAGCTGGGTGGTGAAGCTGAAATCGTGCTCCACGTTGAGGTCGTTGACCAAGCCGGTGAACAAATTGATCTCGCGGGCGGAAACCCTTGCCTTGCCGTTGAGCGGGGCTACAACCCATTTGCCGCCGAAGGGCTCAATGGTGATCTTGGGGTACTCAGTAATTTCCCATTTGATGGTTCCGTCGACGACGCGCGCATTGCTGGCGTGGTAGAACGGGCAATCAGGTTGGAGTCGTTGCTGCTCGGTGGCTTGGGCGGCGCAGGTGTCCAGGAACTCCCGGACTTTACCGGCAACGGCTTCGTTCAAAGCCTTGGTTGACCGGGTCTGCAGGTTCAGGGGTGCCTGGCCGCCGTCGCGGTTTGAAACGAGGGCCGAGGCAGCAGGAGCTTCGAAGTAGGTGCCGTTCAGGCTGGCTTCGTATTTGCCGGGGTAGAACACGGCAAAAGTGTTGTGACCATTGGGCATGTTGACGGGGACGCCGTTGAGCGCTGCCTCATTGGAGTTCACGACGGTGACCTCAAGAGTGGGAAGCGTGGTGGGAACGAATGCCCATTTGCCGAAGAACAACCATTGGGTCCCAGTGCGCTCCATCAGGAATTCGGTGTGGAGCCGGTTGCCGTCCAAGGTGTAGTCCATGGGCACTGCAACGCGGTTGCTGCCCCTGGACTCGGCATTTCCGAGTTTGATGTCGGACAGTTTGGAGGCCGCAGTTTGCAGGGCTGTGCCGTCGAGCATGGCGGCATTCGCGCTGGGAACTTTTGCCCTCAACAGACCCAGGGCTTGCTCGCCTTCGCCCTTCTGCAGGGCCTCCAGATACTCCCGGACAGGCTGTTGCGGACTGGCCACGGAGGAGCTCACCAGGTTGACGCAGACGATGGCCCCGGCGGCAGCAAGCATCAGACCGAGCAGCCATCCGGCTGCGGTCCTGACTATCGCTTGACTCAACTGCACGCCCTTTACGTTACCTGCCGCAGCCGCGATAGCTGTGCAGGTGGACGTCAGCGTGACCTGCGAAGACCCTTCCGAAAGGGCCCGACGGCGGGTGGCAGCAAGCTTTGCCGCCACCCGGCGTCGGGCTTTTGAGAGCCAATAAGGACTAGCGGCGGCGCCGCGAGGACGTACCGAATACGCCGCGCATAAGGTCACGGCCAAGCTGCGTCCCCATGGAGCGGACCATGCTCTTCAGTCCGCCGCCCAAAGCTCCACCAAGGGCTCCGGCAAGGTCGCCGAACATGCCGCTATCCTGCTGCGGCGCAGGGGCCGGTGCCGGAGCCGGCTCCGGAAACGAGGAGGACTCCGGCAGCGAGGAGGGCGAAGGCGCCGGCCGGGAACTCGGGCGGCCGAGGATCTCTTCCTCGATGCGCCGCGCTTCGGCGTCGATGTCGTAGGGCGTACCCCCGGAAGCGCCAGAACCGGAAGCGCCAGAACCTGAAGCGCCAGGCACCGAAGCGCTCGCCGGAACCGGGGGCAATCCCGGTGCGGCGTCGCCGGTGGACGGTGCAGCGTTGCCATGGAGTTTCTCGTAGGCGGACACGTTGTCTACAGCGGTCCCGTACTTGACCAGAAGCGAGGACGAAGCGACAGTGCTGCGGATCAGGTCATCGGCGCTCGGGCCCATCACGGATTCGGGGGCACGCAGCCGGGTGAGGGCAACAGGTGTGGGCGCGCCTTTTTCGTTCATGACGGTAATGACGGCCTCACCGATGCCTGCGGAGGTGAGTGTCTCTTCAAGGTCGTAATCGCTGACGGGGAACGTGGAGACCGTGGCTTTGAGGGCCTTTGCGTCCTCCGGGGTGAACGCGCGCAAGGCGTGCTGTATCCGGTTGGCGAGTTGGCCCAGGACATCGGCGGGGACGTCCTTGGGTGTCTGGGTGACGAAGAAAATGCCGACACCTTTGGAACGGATGAGCCGGACCGTGGTGGTGATGGCCTCGAGGAAGGCCTTTGAGGCGTCGTTGAAGAGAAGGTGGGCCTCGTCCAGGAAGAACACCAGCTTGGGTTTGTCGAGGTCGCCGGCTTCGGGGAGGTCTTCGAAAAGGTCGGCGAGGAGCCACATGAGGAACGTGGAGAACAGCAGGGGCTTGGTCTGCAGCGTGGGCAGCTCAAGGCAGCTGATAACGCCCCGGCCGTCGGGGGCGGTGCGGAGGAGTTCTGCGGTATCGAACTCCGGTTCGCCGAAGAACTTCTCCATGCCCTGGGCCTCGAGTGTGACGAGTTCCCGCAGGATGACTCCGGCTGTGGCTTTGGAGAGTCCGCCAAGATCCTCCAGCTGTTCCTTGCCCTCGTCCGAGGTGAGGAACTGGATCACAGCCCGGAGGTCTTTGAGGTCGATCAGTTCCAGCTTGTTCTTGTCCGCAAAGTGGAAGATCAGCTGAAGACTGGATTCCTGGGTGTCGTTGAGGTCCATGATGCGCGAGAGCAGGATGGGCCCGAACGAGGTGATGGTGGCGCGGATCGGGATTCCATTGCCGTCACCGCCCAGGCTGAGGAATTCAACGGGAAAGTTCTTGCCCTGCCACTGCTGCCCGAGGGCTTCAGTTCGTGCGGTCAACTTTTCACTGCCCGTTGCCGCAGTGGCCAGTCCGGAAAGATCTCCCTTGATGTCCGCGAGGAAAACTGGAACACCCGCCGTCGACAACTGTTCGGCAATCATGTGCAGCGTGACCGTTTTGCCAGTACCGGTGGCGCCGGCCACGAGGCCGTGGCGGTTCATCATGGCCAAGGGGAGCCGGACCTGGGCCTCTTTGTGGATCTCACCATCGACGATCGCCGCGCCCAGCTCGATGGTGGCTCCTTGCAGGGCGTACCCCTGCTGGATCGTGGCAAGTTTTTCGGCAGTTGTTGCGATGGGTTTGTTGGCCATGCGCATAGCTTAGCTGGGCAGGACAAGATCCTTGCTGAAGGCCAAATGCTTGATGTCCTCGGGGTCGGCAGCGAGGTCGAAGAGCGCCTTGTAGCCGGTGGCGAGGTACAGATTTTTTGCCTCGGGCTGGCGTGGACCGGTGGTGAGGTAGAGCTTCCTGTAGCCCCGGCGTCGTGCTTCATTCTCCAACTCCGTGAGCACCTTCCGTGCCAGGCCGCGACGGCGGTGCGCAGAGTGGGTCCAGATCCTCTTGAGCTCTGCGGTGTGCTCGTCGTAGCGCCGGAATGCGCCGCCAGCCACGGATTCGCCGTTCTCCTGGATGATGATCAGTGCTCCATGGGGCGCGGCAAATTCCTCGGCCGGGTACCTGTTCAATTCCTCCGCAGCACCGCCGGTGCCGAAAAGTGTCCCGTAGCGCGTGTCGTATTCGACGGCGAGTTCGTCCAGAAGGGGACGGACGCGTGGATCGCGCATGGGCAGGCTGAGGACGGAAAGGCCCGATGTCGGCAGGGTTGGCGTTGTGGTCATGTCAGGCCTTTCGTAGTTGGAGCCCAAGTAAGTAGCAATTAAGCGCGTTTTTGGGCGGTCAGAACGCGCTTAACTGCGACTCAGTTGGGCGGGCAGCAGCAACGGTGGTCAGGATCTGCCGGGCCAGGGCATCGTTTTCCCGGAAGGGTGCCGCATTGGTATTGGGGCGGGCAAACGCTCCCGCGCCCCACCCCGACGTCCACGGGCCCACGGCGAACAAACCCTTCTGAGGAGTACCAACAGGGGACAGGACCTGGTGATTCCCGGAGACAAGGAGTTTGCCCGTGGAGTGGGGACCCTCCGACGTGAGCAGCCGCTGTTCGGTGCCCCATCCGGCGTCGTGCAGGTCTGTCAAAGCGGGATTCGCCGAACGTTCCACGGACGCTGAGGGCAATCGTGCCTCGATGTACGCGGACGCGTCCACCACGACGGGTGACTGGAATGAGCCGGCTACAAACCGGCCCGTTGATTCGTCGGTGCGAACCCACATTCCCGGCCCCAGGAACTTCAGGAACCCGGCACGGTGCAGCGCGAGCATCTCACGGAGACGGTGTGACGGCGGCCCGGAATCCACGAAGCTGAAGAAGCCGTGCCACCAGCCGTGGATCGCTTGTTGCGACCGTGCATTGAGCCGATCCTGCGGGACCAGTCGGCCAAGGTCCATGTAGACGAACAACAACGCGGTGAAGAGCGCGAGCGTTTCGGAATGGTCCGGGCTGCTCCGGAGGTCGAGATCGTGTTGGATGTACGCGGCCACCGAACGCTGCACGGCCTCGTGGTCCTCGAAGGCGCAACCGCTCAGGGGGTGGTCCAGGGCCTCCAGGTCCAAGCGCAGCGCGGGATCAGGGATGGAGAAGGCAACCAGCTCTTCCCGGGCAGGGCTGTACCAGTCGACTGCATCGAACCGGGCCTCGAATTCCTTCCAGCTGCCTGACACGCGCGCTGGGTAGCCGGTGAACAGCTCCCGATAGTAGGCATAGCCGGCGTCCTTGGCGATCAACGGCCACAGCTGTAAGCGGAAGTCCAGTTCCTTATGGTTCGCCAACAACGCATCAACTGCCTCGGCGGTGAAGTACCGCGGCCGGCTGAACGGCTCGCCGCGCACAACGGAGGAAATCTTGGAGTGGTAAGGCACGCCGCGTCGTGAACCTACCCAGAGGCTCGGTTCGGCGCCGGAGGGCACGTACTTAAGGTCGCCGTCGGCTACTTCCTCGAAGCGCCCGCCGCGGCCCTCGAACAGCAGCACCAGCAGATCCACGAACCCGAGCCCCATGCCGGATACGATCACGTCCTGGCCGGCTTTGATGCCCGAGTAGTTCACGTCCGTTGTGTACGACGGCGGCGCATGGAACCCACCGTGGCGGGCAGCGAAATCGCTGAGGCGGGCGGACTCGTCGTCCGGCAACGAATCGGTATGGCCCAGGGCGTAAACCACGACGTCGGACAGCACCTCCGCGCCGGAAGCCAACCGCACGCGGTTCGCGCCGGCGTCGGACCCTGCGGGACCGTGCACGGAAGCGGAAACGGGCGTGACCGCGGTAGCCGTGTCCCGGTGGACAGTCACGGTGACATCGGGCCCCAGGGCAGCGACTGACCGACGGAAGAACCATTCGAGGTATTTGCTCTGGAGCTGCCGGGTGGGAAATGAAGAAGGTGTGAGGGACTGGAGCTGTGCCAGCAAGTG
This sequence comes from Paenarthrobacter sp. 2TAF44, assembly GCF_052114885.1. Classification (NCBI taxonomy): domain Bacteria; kingdom Bacillati; phylum Actinomycetota; class Actinomycetes; order Micrococcales; family Micrococcaceae; genus Paenarthrobacter; species Paenarthrobacter sp. 2TAF44. The sequence continues at coordinate 11,105 of NZ_JBFRFP010000002.1, forward strand.
CGACTCCAGCGCAGGGACGTCGCGGATGCTCCCATCCAGCACACCTGCTGCCCACGTGGCCAGTCCGGGGCCGTCGACAGGAGGACCGTCGCACGCCACGGACGCGTCGGTGAACATAGTGACGTCCGCGGCGGTGGAGTTCAGCAGCAGGCCCGGGCTCTGGTCATAGCGCCAGATCCTCCCGGAGCCCGGCTCATACGGCTCCACGATGTGGATGTGCAGCGGCCCATCGAACAAACCGGGCCGGCTCGCCGCCAGCCTTTCCAGGACGCCGGCCGTGCGCGGGCCACCGCCGATGAAGGCGATGGCGGGAACTGGTGACGGCATGGAATCTCCTGAAATACAGCGGGTGGTGCAGCCCAATCTAGGGAGGAGATGCGGCCCAGGTCGAGGAGCTGGTAACGGCCGTTCACTGCGCGTCATTGGGCGTTAACGGGCGCAAAGTTCTGACTCATATGGCGTTGCGTGAAGTCCCGTGAACCCGCGCTAAGTCCAGTGAAGAAGTGCAAATTTCCGCCTTGCTGGCTCTCCTGTGCGCGCCTAGATTGGCATCCATCCGATAGTCAACAACCGATCTGAAAGAGGTGGCGCATGAGTGCGATCGCACCGCCTGCCACGGCAGAAACTGCACCTGCCACCACGGATTACTCCGACTACAAACTGGTCCCTGCCCGGCACCCGTGGCGATGGGTGGGTACCGTCCTGGTGGCTGCGGGCGTCGCAGCCATTGCGTGGTCGCTCGTCACCAACCCGCGTTGGGAGTGGGGAGTGGTGGCGCAGTGGTTCACGGCCCAGTCCGTAGTGAATGGCCTGGTGGAGACGCTCAAGCTCACGGCGATCTCCGGAGTGCTGGGATTCGTCCTGGGATTCATCCTTGCCCTCATGCGCTTGTCCGCATCGCCTCTGCTGGTCTCGGTTTCCTGGACGTTCTCCTGGATCTTCCGTTCCACGCCCCTGCTGGTCCAACTGCTTCTTTGGTACAACCTGGGCTACCTCTACGAGAAGATCAGCCTGGGCATCCCCTTCACGGATGTCCGCTTCTTCGAAGCCCAGACCACCACGCTGATCAGCCAGTTCGCTGCAGCAGTGCTGGGCCTGACCCTCAACCAGGCCGCCTACTCCGCAGAGATCATTCGTGGCGGCATCCTCTCGGTGGACCAAGGTCAACTCGAGGCAGCTTCCGCACTGGGCATTCCCGCTTGGAAGCGCTCCACACGGATCGTGTTGCCACAGGCCATGCGCGCCATCCTGCCCAACGCTTTCAACGAGATCATTGGCTTGGTCAAGGGCACCTCGATCGTTTACGTCCTTGCGTATTCCGAGCTCTTCTACACGGTCCAGGTGATTTACAACCGGACCCAGCAGGTGCTGCCGCTGCTCCTGGTCGCCACACTTTGGTATGTCGTCATCACCTCAGTGCTGAGCGTCTTCCAGTACTACATCGAACGCCACTTCTCCAAGGGCGCCCTGCGGACCCTGCCTCTCACTCCATTGCAGAAGGCCCGCAGGTTCTTCGCCACCCACGTTGCAGTCTCACAGACCAAGGAAAGCCGATGAGCATCCTCGCCGCGCGCAAAGAAACCACGACGGCGGCCCAGTCCGCAGACGAAATTCAGGCTGACGCCCGCGGCGGCGCTTCGGCCAGTCCGACGGCGGCGCAGCCCGCCTTGAGGGACAAGCCCACGACAACGGACAACACCGCGACGACGGACAACCCCACCACCCGCGGGCAGGTCGATATCACCAACGTCCGAAAGTCTTTCGGCACTACCGAAGTCCTCAAGGGTGTCTCCTTGTCAGTGCCGCCAGGCGGTGTCGCGGTGATCGTGGGCCCGTCCGGATCGGGCAAGTCCACCCTGCTGCGTACCATCAACCACCTCGAGAAGGTGGACGGCGGCTTCATCACCATCGACAACGAGCTGGTGGGCTACCACGTCCGCGGGAACAAGCTTCACGAACTACGTGAGAAAGACATCCTCAAACAGCGCACCAACATCGGCATGGTCTTCCAGAGCTTTAATCTTTTCCCGCACCTCACCGCCCTGGAAAACGTCATCGAGGCGCCGATCGTCGCCCAGAAGCGATCCAAGGCTGAAGCCAGGAAGCGTGGCCTGGAGCTCCTGGGCCGGGTGGGCCTGAAGGACCGGGCAGATGCCTACCCACGGCAGCTCTCCGGGGGTCAGCAACAGCGGGTCGCGATTGCGCGGGCACTGGCGCTGGACCCCAAGATCCTGCTCTTCGACGAGCCCACCTCAGCGTTGGACCCCGAACTGGTCAACGAGGTTTTGGACGTCATCCGCGAACTTGCCAAGTCAGGGACCACGTTGATCATCGTGACCCACGAGATGGGTTTTGCCAGGGACATCGCGGACACCGTGGTGTTCATGGACCAGGGCCAGATCGTTGAGTCCGGCACGCCCCAGGAAATCTTCGGCAACCCCCGTGAAGAACGCACCCGAAGCTTCTTCTCCAAGGTCATCGAACCGGCTTTCAACATCTAGGAAGAAGTCCTCCATGTTTCGCATCACCCAAACCAAGCTCGTGGCACTTGCTGTACTGCCCGCCGTCGTACTTCCTGCGCTCGCCGGATGCTCCGATCCTGGCGCTTCGGCAGCCAAACCCGCGAGCGAAGCCGCGAAGAACGGCGTCGTCTACAACACCTCGGTGGACCAGAACCGGATCCGTGGGGAAAAAGATACTGCCGCAGCCGCCAACGTTCCGGCTGCCATCGCCAAGGATGGCAAACTGACCGTTGCCACCACCGCGGGTTCCATCCCACTGTCCTTCCACGCGACAGACGACAAAACGCCGATCGGTGTGGAGGTGGACATCGCGCAACTCGTGGCCGACAAACTCGGCTTGGAATTGGACCTCCAAGTGACCTCGTGGGAGAACTGGCCCTTGAAGACCCAGTCCGGTGATTTCGAGGCCGTGTTCTCCAATGTCGGCATCAACGCAGCCCGGGTGAAACTGTTCGATTTTTCCACCTATCGCGCTGCCTACATGGGGTTCGAGGCAAAGAAGAGCTCCAGCTATGACATCAAGGGTTCGGACGATATCTCGGGGCTCAAAATCTCCGTGGGCTCCGGCACCAACCAGGAGAAGATCCTGCTGGCGTGGAACAAGGAGCTCGAGGCCAAGGGCAAAACCCCGGCGACGCTGCAATATTACTCATCCGACGCCGATACGATCCTGGCTTTGTCCTCCGGCCGCACGGACCTGAACCTGGCGCCCTACCCGTCGGTGACGTACCGCGAGAACACCCGTGACGACCTCAAGGTAGTGGGCAAGGTCAACGCCGGCTGGCCGTCGGAAACCCTGGTTGCCGCCGCCACGCTGAAGGGCAACGGGCTGGCCCCCGCCATCACCGATGCCCTCAACTCCACTATCAAGGACGGCTCCTACGCCAAGGTCCTGGAACGCTGGGGCCTCTCCGAAGAAGCCCTGCCCGAATCCAAGACCGTGACAGAAGCAAGTTTTGGGACCGCCAAGTGAAGTTCCAGGTCCTTGACATCATTCCCCACCTGAAGAACCCGGTGACGGGGGAGATTGTCTCTACAGCTGACCGCCTGAACCAGGTGGTGGAAACGGCCCGCCGCGCCGAGGAACTGGGCTTCGACAGCTTCTCGGTGGGGGAACGCCACGCAGGTGAGTTTGTTTCCTCATCCCCGACGACGGTCCTCGCCGCCATTGCCGCCGTCACCCATCGAATCCGGCTTCAGACCGGCGTCGCGGTGTTGTCTGTCCTGGATCCTGTTCGGGTGGCCGAGGACTACGCCACGATCGACCAACTGAGCCGGGGCCGCTTGGAGTTGGGGATCGGCAAAGGCAACGAGGTGCTGCAATACCCCCTCTTTGGCCTGTCATTGGATGACCAGTGGGAGTTGCTCGCTGAGAAGTACGCCCTGCTCCGCACCCTCTGGCGCAAGGAAGGCGTCACGTGGTCAGGCCGCTTCAGGTCACCTCTGATTGAACCAACCACGACGACGCCACGCCCCTTCGCGGGCTCACCGCGGATTTGGCACGGCTCGGCTACAACCCTTACGTCTGCGGCGCTGGCGGCCAAATGGGGCGATCCGTTGTTCACCGCGAACGCCATCCAGCCCCGGGAGAATTACAAGGTCTTGATCGACCACTACCGCGAAGAATACGAACGCCACGGACACGATCCCCGGCACCAGTATCTGGGCTCAGGCAGTGGGGCCGGCGGTGTGTTCATTGCCGACACCACGCAGGAAGCCATCCGCCAGTACGGACCCGTGTATGAGGCGCTGACCGCCGGCCGGAACGTTCCTGGCAACAACTCACCGTTCCGGGACATCCAGCATGCTGTTGCTGAGGGGCCGGCCCTTGTGGGCAGCCCGGAGCAGGTGATCGACAAGATCCTCAGCTACCACTCGCTGTATCAGCATGACCTGCAGTCGATCTCCTTGCCCACCACGCTGCCCTTCGAACAGCAGCTCGACATCCTGGAACGCTTCGCGCTGGAGGTCATCCCGGCCGTCCGTGCCGCCGCACCAACCACGTTGTGGGAATCCGGAGACCCGTTCGCCGGACGACCCGCGTTCGCCGGCGCCACCGAACCGGACGCCGCAGCAACCGTCACAGCAGACCACGCCTTCAACAGGAGCGATTACGCACATGTCTACGCACACTGAAACAGCACTCGAATCCTTTGCCGAGGAATGGCAGGAGTGGCACACCGCCCATGAGCGCCAACGGGCACATCCGCACGGCTTCCTCGCCGTGACCCACCTCCACTGGCTGGACAGCAACCCGACCCGGTTGGAAGGTGCGCCTGGTACCTGGAACGTGGAAGCCGACGTCGTACGCGTTGTTTTGGAGCCGGGCGAAAGCTTGCAGCAGGACGGCGTTGAACTGAACGGCCACTCTGGCAAGACGTTGGAATTCGGGCCCATCGAGGAGCGCGACGGCGTCAACCTGGCCTCCGGCGACACCGTGATCGAGCTAGCCAAGCGCGGCGGCGAGTACATCGTGCGGCCGCGGAATCCGTCCAACGCTCTCTTGCAGGATTACCAGGGCACGCCCGCTTATACGCCCAATGCTGCGTTTGCCGTGGCCGGTACGTTCGTGCCGTTCGAGACTCCGCGCCCCACGACGGTGGGTGCAGCTGTCGAAGGTATCCAGCATGTGTACGAGGCGCCGGGCCAGATCCGCTTCAAGCTTGCGGGCCAGGAACTGGCGCTGACCGCGTTCAACGGCCACGCGGCGGGATCGCTTTTGGTGCTGTTCACGGACCAGACCTCCGGCAAGACTACGTACGCGGCCAACCGCTCGCTCTCCGCGGTCCCCGCGGCTGATGGCTCCGTACAGCTGGACTTCAACCGGGCCGTCAACCTCCCCTGCGCCTACACCGACCTGGCCACCTGCCCGCTGCCCCCCGCCGAAAACCGGCTGCCCGTGGCAATCGAAGCGGGCGAAAAGATTCCCTACGAACGTCAGGACCAGAAGTGAGTACCTTCAAAGAACGCAAGGCCGGGTTCCTGGCCATTGAACTCGACGGCGCGGGATACCAGAACCTTGCAGCCGCCGTCGTCGCAGCCGAGTCTGCTGGTTTCCACGCGGCAACCTTCGCCGACTCACCGGCCCCGGGGCGGGTCAACGCTCTGCAGCGCGCGGCCTTTGCTGGGCCGTTGACGCGGAACATAGCACTCGTACCGGAAGTGGACACTGTATATACGGAGCCCTTCCACATCTCCACGCAGCTCGCCAGCCTGGACTACGTGGCCAGAGGGCGCGGCGGGTGGATCGTCACCGCAGCGGACTCACCCGAGGCTGCGGCCGCCGTCGGGCGTTCTTTTGTTCAGGGTGAGGCGCTGCCACAGGAAGCGGCGGCCTCCGTCGAAGTTGGCCGCCGGCTGTGGGATTCGTGGGAGGACGACGCGGTGATCCGCGATGTCGCCACGGGTCGCTACCTTGACGTCGACAAGCTGCACTATGTGGACTTCGAAACTCCTGCCGATTTCGCCGGTCCCGCTTACTCCATCAAGGGTCCGTCCATCATTCCCCGGCCGTTGCAAGGTCAGCTGCCTGTGCTCGCCGCTGCCTCCTTGGTGGGTGAGGGCTTGGTTCCGGTGGAGTCCGTGGATGCTGTGCTGGTGTCTGCTCCGACGCCTGAACTGCTCGCTGCCGAGGTTCGCCATGTGCGGGCCCGGCTTGGAGCTGAGGTTGCGATTGTTGCAGAGCTCGACGTCGTTCTTGACTCGCGCGGGCAGCCTGCCGCTTCGCGTTTCGCTTCCTGGGCGGAAAGCGGTTCGTCTGCGGAAGCAGGCCGGGCACGGTTTGTCGGTTCGGCGACCGGTCTGACTGACCTGCTCGATTCTCTTCTCAAGGAGGCCGACGGCGTCCGTCTCCACCCCGCCGTCCTGGACGTGGACTTGGAAGAACTGTCCCGCCTGGTGCTGCCCGAACTCCGCCGGCGCGGGTCTTTGCGGGCGCCTCTGCAGGATGGGACGTTCCGCGATCTGCTGGGCCTGGAACGTCCGGCGAGCCGCTACGCGAAGACGACCATTGCAGCCGTTGGCTCGGAAAACTAAGGGGATCACCGTGACTCAGCACAACCGTGCTATTTTCCAGCCGACGGGTCAGATCCAGTTCGGCATCTTCTTCCAGGGCGTCAACTCCGGCACGATTTGGAAGGCGCCGGAGTCGGGTTCGCAAACCGACTTCGAATCCTTCCGCCGCATCGTCCAGACCGCCGAGCGGGGGAAGTTCGCGGCGTTCTTCCTCGGCGAGGGGCTGCGGCTGCGCGAACACCTCGGCCGCCCACATGCCTTGGACGTGGCGGGCCGGCCCGATGCGCAGACCATGCTGGCGGCCCTGGCAGCAGTGACCAGAAACATCGGGCTCGTAGCCACGCAGAACACGACGTACAACGATCCGGCTGACCTTGCGCACCGCTTGTCCTCCTTGGACCTGATTTCCGGTGGAAGGGCTGCCTGGAACGTGGTCACAACGGACAACGCCTGGACCGGAGCGAATTTCCGTCGCGGGGGATACCTTGATCACGCCGACCGGTACAAGCATGCCGAAGCATTTGTTGAGACGGCCAAACGCATTTGGGACTCGTGGGAGACCTCGTCGGGGCCGGCCCGACCTGTGCTTCATGAGGGTCAGCACTACACGGTGGACGTCACCCCGCGGTTGCCCCGGAGTGCCCAGTACCGTCCCGTGCTCTTCCAGGCCGGCGACTCCCCGGACGGCCGCGACTTCGCAGCCCGACAAGCAGACGTGATCTTCTCCGCCCACCCCAAGTTCGATGACGCCGTGGAGTTCCGTCGCGACATTGTGGCGCGCTCCGTCGCTGCCGGCCGCGGAGCCAACGCGGTGCAGATCATGCCGGCCAGCGAGTTCATCCTGGCCGCCACCGATCAGGAAGCCCAAGAGAAGAAGGCCTGGGTCCGCAGCCTCCAGATTGGGCCGCAGCAAGCGATCGCGTATTTGGAGCAGTTCTGGGGCCGCGAGCTCACTGAGTACGATCCCGATGGTGCGCTCCCGGAGATTGATCCGGTGGTCGAGGAGACCTCGGAGACACGCGGCAGCGGCTTCCATGGCGCGAAGGCACGCCAGCTCGCGGACCAGTGGCGGGCCGAGGCCAAGGACAAGGGCCTCACGATCCGCCAGTTCGTCACGTCCCGCACAGCGCGGGTGGACGCGACCTTTACCGGTTCCTATACCGCCATCGCCGACCACCTCTCTGAGTACGCCCGCGTTGGCGCAGTGGACGGGTTCAACATCTCACCGTGGCTTATCCCTACTGGCCTGGACGACATCGTGAACCACTTGGTACCCGAACTTCAGGAACGCGGGGTCTACCGTACGGACTACCGCGGAACCACGCTGCGCGAAAACCTGGGGCTTGAGACACCCGTGCGTACCACTGAGTCGCTGCCGGCCTGATGTTGGCGGCATTTGTTGCTGGATCATTCCTTCGGCGTCTCGGAAGGCGCCCGGATCCACGCGGGTTCCACCGTGTGGATGGTGGAATGATCCAGCAAAATCGAGCAGCAGTGGTTGACGAGTCGAGGGCAACCATCCGCTTGCAGTTGGCGGTGTGGGGGCAGACACTCTAAACGCAGGAAACTAGAGGAGTTCTTTGAACACGTCCCAACCGCGGCCCACGGGACCATAGGGTCCCCAGAGGACAGTGGTGGACGCTCCGGCAGAATAGGTGACCAGATCTCCATTCCCGTTGATTGCAGCGAGGTCGTTGTACTTGGAGTGCGAAAAACTTCCTAGTCCGGCTATCTCGGAGAAGACATCCCAACCGCCGCTGATGACGGACGATGGCTGCCAGCCGCCAGCATCATCAGCCGGGTACAGGAAGAGGTGTCCGTTGCCGTCCCTTGCATAGACTTCCACAGGGCCATCGCCGTTCATGTCGCCGGCAGTGATGATCTTGTTCATCATCTGCCAGCCTTGACCCACCTTCGTGGGGGCGAGCCACCCTCCGTTGCCATCGCCAGGGTAAAGGAAGAGATCTCCAGCCGGATTTCGCGCAAGGACATCGTTGGTTCCGTCGCCATTGAAATCACCCGGTCCGACGATCGCGTTGAAAACGTTCCAACCCTGGCCCACCTGTTGGCGCTCAAGCCACCCACCCTCGCCATCACCCGGATAGAGGAAGAGGTTGCCTGCCGCATCCCTGCCGAGGAGGTCATTGAAGCCGTCACCATCGAAGTCGCCGGGTGAGAAAACGATGTTGAACACGTTCCAGCCTTGGCCAACCTGCACGGGCTCATCCCATGCACCCCAATAAGTAGGACACGCTCCCTCGCAACTTCCCTTGTAATAGGTGTAAGTCCGCGGATACAGGATGAGGCGGCCATCATGGGTTCGTGCGAGTGGCTCGAAGTTGCCGCGGCCGGTCCAGCCCATGGCCCGGCTGGAGGCTTTGATGGGCAGTGTTTCCGGGCTTACCTGGGAACCCGTCGGACAACCCGACTGGCCCGGGGTAAGTGGGTAGACCTTCATCGAAATACGGTGGCCCTGGTCTTCGGGAAGGACCTGCAGGGTTTCACCCTGCCGCTCGGCAGGAAGCGGCACGCCATCCCTCAACCACTCCAGGGTGATGCCCTCACCCGTGCCGTCCGGATTCCTGCAAGCTGAGTAGTCGTAGTTGTACTGGCGGCGCAGTTCCGCGCCGACGTACGGTACGCCGTCGATGTAGGGTGTCGGCTGGGACGCGGCGACGGAGGGCGGTGCTCCGGCGGCCAGCAGCCCTGCTGCCAACGCCATGGCCATCGCTGAGACCGCTTTGGATCGTTTGGTGCGCGCTTGAACGTTCCCCATTGTGTTCCCCCCGGAAGCCTGCGTCGATGTGCTGACGTTACCGCACTTGGGGTGCGCTGGTCAGGGGTTGCCGGGTCAGGAAGTCCGCTGATTAGGGGATGCCCGCCGCCAGCATGAAGACGTCGATCTGGTCCTCGGATTCCAGAACAAAACCATGCCGCTCATACAGGTGGCGCGCCGGACTTCCCTGCAGCACGTTCAAACGGAAGGGCCTCTCATCCACGGAGGCCGCCATGACGTGCCGAAGTACAGCACCACCCAGCCCTTTGCCCTGGTGGGCCGGAGCCACATAGAAGTGCTCAATCCATCGGGCGTCCGGCTCCTGGCGAACTGCGATCACCCCTGCATCCACGCCGGCAGTATGGATCACGTAGGTGTGCTCTGGCTGGAACGCTCTCAGGAAGCGCTCCCGGACACGCACCGGATCCCAACGACCCAGCCGTTCGAGGTCTGGACGCATTACCACTGCTCGAAGCTCGGCGATCCAGATGGCATCGGAACTGTAAGAGGGGCGCAAGGTGAACTCTGGAGGCACGTCTCCCAGCCTAGATGTTTCAGCGCTGTTCCTGACACCTCCTGTTCCTGACACCTCCTGTTCCGCACCTCTCCTATTCCCGAACAGCGTCTTCGCTGGCCTCGTCCCTGATTCGCTGGGTCGCCACCCAACTGGCGAGCACTTTCAATGCGTCCTCCGAAGGTGTGCCGGGATCTGCGGTGTACACGTTGATCCGCAGCCCTGGGTCTGCAGACAGCTCAAGGGCTTCGAAGCTCAGGTCAAGGTCACCGACGATCGGGTGGTGGAGCCTTTTCCGGCCCGTGCGATGGTACTTCACATCGTGCCTGGCCCACCTGACCCGGAATTCCTCGCTGCGTGTGGAGAGCTCCCCGATCAGGTCAGTGAGGTCCTTGTCGTAGGGGTTCTTCCCGGCGGTAGACCTCAGCACAGCAACAATATCGTCGGCGCTGCGCTCCCAATCTGCGAAGAACTGGCGTGCCTTGGGGTTGAGGAAGGTGAATCGTGCGCTGTTTGGCGGGGTTGTTTCTTCGTCCATCAGGTCCATGTAGAGGGCAGCGCCAAGGTCGTTAGCAGCGAGGACATCGCCGCGATCGTTCCGAACCCAAGCCGGTGCCGTGGTGATGGCATCAATGACCCGTTGCACGCTTGGCCGGACCGTCTTCGGACTACGCTTCCGCCTCACCCGCGGCGCCACCGTGGCCGCGCGCGCCAAATCGAAAAGGTGCGCCGTCTCGGCGTCATCAAGCTGCAGGGCGCGGGCGAGTGCCTCAAGGACACTGTCCGAGGCTCCGGAAAGGTTTCCGCGCTCGAGCCGTATGTAGTAATCGATGCTCATCCCGGCCAGCATCGCTACTTCCTCGCGGCGGAGCCCTGCGACGCGGCGGTTGCCCCCGTAGGCCGGCAACCCGGCGGCGTCGGGTTTGATCCGCGCCCGCCGTGAGGTCAGGAACTTCCGTACGTCCTCGCTATGAGTCATGAACGCAACGCTACGCCGTCAGCAAGGGAGCAAGGGAGGGTCTGGTATTACTTGGGACGCCCAAGGGGGTAATGACGGGCACTCCCACAGCGTGCCAGGGCTGAATAGCGTGGACACCATGACTATTGAACTAACCCTCAGCAATGGCGTCACTATGCCGGCACTCGGCTTGGGCGTCTTCCAGAGCGCACCCGAGGAAACCACCGCCGCCGTCGCGGCAGCCCTTGCCACCGGCTATCGGCACATTGACACCGCCGCAGCCTATGGAAACGAGCGGGAGGTGGGCCAAGGCATCCGTGCATCGGGCCTGCAGCGGGAGGAGGTCTTCATCGAGACAAAAGTCTGGGTCAGCGACTTTGGCTATGAGCAGACGCTGCATGCATGGGACAAGGCAGCGGGCAAGCTCGGTGTCGATTACCTTGACCTGTTCATCCTGCACCAGCCCGCCCCGGACCGGTTCGAGAAGACCATCGAAGCGTACAAGGCGCTTGAGCGACTACTCGAGGACGGGCGCGTGCGCTCAATCGGTGTCAGCAACTTTATGCCGCACCACCTCAAGGAACTGCTCGCCTCAACCGACATCGTGCCTGCGGTAAACCAGATCGAACTCCACCCTTACTTCACGCAGCCCGATGTCCAGGACGCGGATGCAGCAAACGGTATCCTCACCCAGGCCTGGTCACCCATTGGCGGAATCACTTTCTACCCGGGCTGGGGCGGAGACCGACGGAACGTTATGGAAGATCCTGCCATCGCAGTCATCGCGCGGACCCACGCCAAAACACCCGCCCAGGTGATGATCCGCTGGCACTTGCAGCAAGGCCGCTCAGCCATTCCCAAGTCGACCAACCCACAGCGCATCGCGGAGAACTTCGATGTCTTTGACTTCGAGCTCAGCGCTGAAGAACTCGCGGCCATCGACGGTCTGGATCTCGGCGTCCGCAATGGCCCGGATCCGGATGTCGCCCGCCCGGAGCGCTTCGCCCTGGTGATCCCGGAGGCCTGAGCGCCGAACCCCCGTAAACCCGGAACGCAGAAACTTCCAGCCCCAGCACCACCGTCCGAACCATAGGATGAAACGGACGAAAGGTGCAGCACACGATGGTCACACGCGAAGAGGTAGAAGCAGCGTACTCACGGACGGCAGGCTGGGTAAGGCACACACCGGTGGCTGAGAGCGGCAACCAAGAGCCTTATCACCTGTGGTTCAAGTGCGAGTTCATGCAGCACACTGGCACGTTCAAGGCGCGCGGTGCCTTCAACCGGTTGCTTACGGCCCGGGAGAATGGCGAACTGAACCCGGAGATTGGCATTGTGGTGGCCTCCGGGGGCAACGCGGGCCTGGCCAACGCCTATGCAGCGTCCAAGCTCGGCGTCCCTGCTACGGTGTTCGTCCCCGAGGCGGCGCCCGCCACTAAGGTCCATAAGTTGTTCGCCAGCGGGGCCCGCGTGGTTCAAGGAGGCTCTGAGTACGCCGAGGCCTACGCTGCGGCCGTGAAGTTCGCTGAGGAAACCGGCGCCGTCTACTGCCATGCGTATGACCAACCCGAGATTGTGGCCGGCGCAGGCGGCGTTGGCTTGGAACTGCTGGACGAACTGCCCGACGTCGATACCATCCTCGTTGCTGTTGGCGGCGGCGGGTTGATGGGAGGCATTGCGGCAGCGGTTGAAGGCCGGGCCCATGTGGTGGGCGTCGAGCCCGAGACGGTTCCCACCTTGCACACGGCCATGGCCAAGGGAGAGCCAGTGGATGTGGCCGTTTCCGGTATCGCCGCGGATTCCCTGGGCGCCCGGCGGATCGGCGAGATTGGATTTGGTGTTGCGCGTCGCACGGGTGTGCAGAGCGTACTGGTCAGCGACGAAGACATCGTCCAGGCCCGCCGCAAGCTGTGGGAGGAGTACCGGATGGTGGTAGAACATGGTGCGGCGGCAGCCTATGCAGCCCTGCTTTCCGGCGCCTACGTACCCAAGGATGGTGAGACGGTCGCGGTCATTCTCTGCGGCGCCAACACCGATCCAGCACACTTCTAGCAGGGTCCAGCACAAGAATCCCCGCCGGTTGGTGTCCGGCGGGGATTCGACGTCGGCAGGTGTGCCCTGCCACAGCGGTTCCTACTTCTTGGGCAGGCCTGCCGGGTTCAATTCGGACGTCGGGATGGCCTCGGAGGACAGACCCCAACGGTCCAGGATCTTGCCGTAGCTGCCGTCCTTGATGAGGTGGTTAATGGCAGCCTGCGCTGCCACAGCAAGGCCGTTGTCCTTCTTGGTGGTGAACGCGATCTCAGCCTTCAGCGGCCAGCCGCCGTTGAGCGTGCCCACTTCCTTGGTCTTACCGTCCTTGGCCGCTTTGTAGGCGGCGGAGGCGTTGGGACCGAACGTCAGGTCCGCGCGGCCGGACTGGAGTGCGAGTTGGGAGGCGGAGTCGTCGTCGTAATACTGGAACTCAACCGGCTTGAGGCCGTTCTTTTTGTTCTCCTCGTCCCACCGCACCAGGATGGCTTCCTGGTTGGTGCCGGACCCGACGATCACGCGTTTGCCAGCGACGTCCTTGGCCTCTTTCACCTCTGAAATGTCCGAATCTGCCTTGGCGTAGAAGCCCAGGAGGTCATTGCGGTAGGTCGCGAAATCGAACTTTTCCTTGCGTGCTTCGGTGACGGTGACGTTGGAGAGAACGGCCTCGTACTTGCCGGACTCGACGCCGAGGGGCCAGTCCGCCCAAGCCACCGGCAGCACCTCAACCTGAAGGCCAAGGCTCTCGCCGATGGCGTACGCGAGGTCAACCTCGCTGCCGATCAGGGTCTTGTTGTCCGTGGCGAACAGGCTCAGCGGCGGCGTCCCACCGGTTGAGACCACCGTCAGTTTGCCGTCGGCCTTGATGGCTTCCGGAACCAGGGCTGCGGCCGCGGAGTCGACGGTCACCTTGATGCGGTCCTGTTCGGGCGACAGATTGAACTCTTTGGCCGCGCTGGAGGATGCCGGTGAAGAGCCCGACGACGGTGCTGTCGCCGCCGTTGCGCCGGGATCCGAGCAGGCGGCGAGCCCCAGTAGAGCCGTAGCGGCCAGCGCCGCGGTCAGGCCGGTCTTGGCTGCAAAACGTGCCATGATTTCCCCTTATTTTTCCCGGATTGGGACGTCGGATGCGTGCTTGTTGCTGCAACTATCCGGCAGGGCAGGAACACGGTCAAAGCACTCTGAAACGCTGGGATACAGGGGGTAATTGCGGTTAATCGGGAGTCGAACGAGGTCACAAACTTTCTGGGGAACCGGCCGCGACGCAACTCACAGAAATAAGCCGGGGGCCGCCGTCGTTGTCGCTAGAGTGCCCGCCAACCAACAGTGCGGGTGCCGCGAAACGTACCGAAAGGCATTCCCCGTGACTGTTCCTCTTTCCATCCTGGACCTGGCAACCATCGGAAAGGGCCAGACCGTAGCGGAAAGCCTCGCCGGCAGCGTGGCCATCGCGCAGAAGGCCGAAGAGCTGGGCTATCGCCGGGTCTGGTACGCCGAGCACCACAACATGTCAGCCATCGCGTCCTCGGCCACGAGTGTGCTGATCGCGCACGTCGCCGCGCACACGAACACCATCCGGCTGGGTGCAGGTGGCGTCATGCTTCCCAACCACTCGCCACTGACCATTGCCGAGCAGTTCGGCACCTTGGAGACGCTGCACCCGGGACGCATTGACCTGGGACTTGGCCGTGCGCCGGGCAGTGACCAGAACACCATGCGTGCGCTTCGCCGTGACCATACGTCCTCGGATGCATTCCCGCAGGATGTCCTGGAACTGCAGGGCTACCTCACCGGACCTACCCGCATCCAGGGCGTCGAAGCGACTCCGGGAAAGGGCACCAACGTGCCGCTGTACATCCTCGGTTCATCGCTGTTCGGAGCACAGCTGGCTGCGCAGCTTGGGCTGCCCTACGCCTTCGCTTCGCATTTCGCGCCTGCGGCCTTGCAGGATGCGGTGGCCATTTACCGCAGGGAATTCAGGCCCTCGGAACAGCTGTCCGAGCCGCACGTGATCGCTGGGGTCAACGTCACCGCAGCTGACAGCAATGCCGAGGCGCAGGCGATCCACCTCGCCGTGAAGCGCGCCCGTGTGTCCCTTTTCTTTGGCGGCGGCCGACAGTTCACGGATGACGAAGCGGACATGGTGCTGGATTCCCCGCAAGGCCAACACATTGCCCAAATGATGAAGTACTCGGCCGTCGGCACGCCGGACGTTGTGCGCGACTACCTTGACGAGTTCGCCAAGCACGCTGATGCGGACGAACTTATTGTTGCCCACCAGAGCATTGGCACCGAGGAACGCCTGCGCTCGGTGGAGTTGGTTGCCGAGGTTGCGGGGCTTGTAACAGCGTAGGCGCCGGCATCGAAAATAAATTCGAAAGCTTTACGCATTTGCAATGATTCAGGCATGACGCCGAAACTCCACAGGCGGAGACTATAGCTATCCGCAGTGGAAGGATCCGCTATGCCCACGCCCTTAAATCAATCAGCCGCAGACTCCGCGCTGCTGATGAACTCGCTGCCGCTTGGCCTGCTCCGGACCTTGCTCCGGACGGACGCGCAACAGGGCATCACTCCGCAGTTGATGGCGGAGCTAAGGGCCATTGCCCGCGTGCCGGGCCTGCTGGTGGCGTGCAACTACGGCGGCACGCTCTGTGCAGCTGAAGGCGTCTCCACCGAAACTCTCCCGTTGGACAGTGCGGCCGTTGCGCTCCGCGCGCTCGCAGCCCTCCCCAATACGCATACGGCCATCATTTCCGGCCGGTCCTTGCGCGACCTTGCTGCCGTGTCCAGGTTGCCGGCTGAGGTCCATTTGGTGGGCTCGCACGGCGTTGAGTTCGACATGGGCTATGCCTACAACCTGTCCCTGGCCACGGAAACCCTGCTCCAGCAGGTAGCCACGGCATTGACTGAGGCCGTCGCCTTCGAGAAAGGCGTCAGCATCGTCCGCAAGCCGGTGGGCGTTGCTGTCCACACCCGGCCCGCGACGCCGGAGGTGGTGGAGCGCGTCATTTTCCGTTCCCAGCAGATCGCTATTGAGTATGGGCTCTACTTCATCATCGACGGCTCCGTGCTGGACCTCACCGTTGAGGAACCGGCGAAGGGCCAGGCCTTGGAGCAGCTTCGCTCCCGCCTGGGGGTGAGCGCTGCGCTCTACGCGGGCGACGCCGCAAGCGACGAAATGGCGCTCGCCACCTTGCGGGGCCCCGACCTTGGCCTTCACGTCGGCGCCGGAAGTACGACGGCGGCACACACCATTCCGGATCCGGAAGCCTTTGCGCGGGTGCTGGCTTTGTTGTTCGAACTGCGGCGGGCATGGCTTTTCGGCGAGGACGCCGTGGGGCTGGAGCGGCATTCGATGATCGGAAACGGCACGTCGACGGCGTTGCTCACCCCTGACGCCAAGGTTTGCTGGATGACCCACCCCTTGCCGGATTCGGGGTCCCTGTTTGCCCATATCCTGGGCGGCGACCCGGCGGGCCACTTCAGTATTGAGCCAGTCAAGCGTTCGCAAGTACTCGCTCAGCGCTACGTGGACAACACCATGATCGTGGAAACCCGCTGGGCAGACGTGACAGTGACGGACTATCTTGAGCCCGCCCCGGAAGGCATCACCAGCCTGGTCCGCGTTCTGTCCGGCACGGGCACCGCGCGGGTGGTGTTCGCGCCGCGGCCGGACTATGCCACTGCGCCATTCAGCATGGAGATCCGTGGCGAGGAAGTCCACATCATGGGCACCTCGGATCCCATCATTCTCTCGGCGCCCGGGGTTGCCTTCCAGATCACCAGTGACGGCAGGTACGCCACCGCCACCGCCGAGGTGCCCCTGCAATACGGTCCCGTTGTGCTGAACCTGCGATGCGGTGATACAGAGCCGCCGCCCGCGGACCCGATTGGCGAGCCGACCCGTCGTGCCGCCGTCGGGCAGTCCGCCCGGGAGTGGGTCAAAGCGCTGCAGTTACCCACCATCAAGACCTCGCTGGTCCGGCGGTCGGCGCTGGTTCTGAGGTCGCTGGTGCACGAGCCCACAGGTGCTGTCCTGGCGGCGCCAACCACATCGCTGCCCGAGGGCATCGGCGGGACGCGCAATTGGGACTACCGGTATTGCTGGCTGCGCGACGGCTCCATGACCGTTAATTCCTTGGTCAGCTTGGGCTCCACCGACGAGGCCGACGGGTTCCTTCGCTGGCTTGGCCGCATCCTGGAGACTGCTCCCGGACCGGAATGGCTGCACCCGCTCTACTCGGTGACCGGTGCTCCACTGTCCACGGAAGCGATCGTCGAGAGCCTCCCGGGTTATGCCGGTTCGCGTCCGGTGCGGATCGGGAACGCGGCCGACCACCAGGTGCAGTTGGACGTCTTTGGCCCTATTGCCGAGCTGATTCACGATCTTGGCGAGCGGCGCGGGTACCTGCCGGATGAGCACTGGTTCCTGATGGAGCAGATGGCCCACGCAGTCATTGCCCGTTGGCACGAGCCGGACCACGGAATCTGGGAAGCGCGCCGACCACCACGGCACCACGTGTACACCAAGGTCATGTGTTGGGTGACGCTGGACCGGGCCTTGCGGACTGCTGCCTTGCATGGTCGCGTGGCACACGAGGACTGGGCGCCGATAGCCGCCAAGATCCGGAAGGAAGTCCTCCGGAAGGGCTGGGATTCATCTGCGGCCTCGTACACCGTGGCCTACGATAGCCCCGACCTGGACGCCGCCGTACTGCATATCGGCTTGTCCGGCCTGCTGGATGTCCAGGACCAGCGGTTCCTGGATACCGTAACGGCCGTTGAGCGCGAGTTGCGTGTGGGTCCCACCGTCTTCAGGTACAGGTACGACGACGGCCTGCCGGGTTTGGAGGGCGGCTTCCACATCTGCACTACCTGGCTGATTGAGGCGTACCTTGCTGTTGGACGCTTGGATGATGCGCTGGAGCTGTTCAACCAGCTGGTGGCTCTGTTCGGTCCTACAGGCCTGCTTCCGGAGGAGTACGATCCTGCCTCGGAAACGCATCTGGGTAACCATCCACAGGCGTACTCGCATCTGGGCTTCATCAGGTGTGCGCAGCTCCTGGACCATTACCTGGCCAGCGCAGACGTGGAGTAAACCCAAGCAGGGGACAGATAACGCTCCTCCCAGGCCTGAGTAGAGCGTTATCTGTCCCCTACTTGGGCCGGGGGGAGTTAGGTGAGGAGCAGAGCCACGGCGATCATCGCGGGCACCGCAACGATGGTCGTGATGAGCACAGTGTCCTTGGCTACTGTGATGCCGGCGCGGTAGCGGGTGGCTGCAACGAACACGTTCTGGGCCGTCGGGAGCGCCGCCGTCACCACAACGGCGAATAAGGCGTGACCATCCATCCCTAAGGCAAAGCGGGCAAACACATAGGCGATGGATGGGTGCACGAACAGCTTGAACCCGCTGGCCAGCAGTGTGTCCAGGCGTCGCTCCGCGTCCTTCTGCAAAGGCCGTGATCCGTTCAGGCTCATGCCGAACGCCATCAGCATCGCGGGAATCGCGGCGCCGCCAATCAAGTGGATCGGCTCCAGAATGAGCGTGGGCACCTGGAAACCCGTTCCGGCCACCAGAAGCCCAAGCCCCGAGCCCACGATCATCGGGTTCTTCACGATCATGAGCAGAAAGCGCAGGGGAGTGGTGCGGTGGGTACTCGTGCTGGCGTCCAGGGCCATCAAGTACAGGGGCGTGAAGAACGCGAGCTGGAAGATCAGCAGCGGCGCCACGTAGCTTGCGTCACCCAGGACAAAGACCGCAATCGGGATGCCCAGGTTCGCGGAGTTCGCCAGTGAGGCACTCATCGAGGACATCAGGGCTTCGGGCAGTGTGCGCTTCAGCCAGAACTTGACGATCAGGAAGAACAGCAATCCCGTGATGATGGCACCCACTGCGGTGACCAGCAGCGGGGCGGCAAACACCTCGTGGAACTTCGCCTTGCTCAGGGTTTCGAACAGCAACGCCGGGCTTGCGACGAAGAATGTCAACGAGCTCAGGACCGTTCGCGCATTCTCACCCAGGATCCCGCGGCGCCCAACGAACATGCCCACCAGGATGATGGCCCACACCACGAAGAACCCGGACAGGACGCCGATCATGAGGGCGTGCGGGCGGGAAGCTGTTGGGTCACGAACAACAGCCTAGCCACATCGCCGCGCTGAGTAAGCGTTTTCTGGCGAGAGTTCCGTCATACGGACACCAAAGCGCGACGTCGGCACTCACATGGGCTCCGACGTCGAGGTTGGCTTTTTGGCCGGGTTAGCTCATGTGCGCCGCGTTGCTCAGCGCGTGGGGCGGACGCATCAGCCCGGGTGTGTGGCCCTCCGCGGGGTCGTTTCCAAGCTGCAGGATCTTATTGTCCTTGCTGACATGGACGACCCTGGGTTCGTAAGCGCGCGCCTCCTCGGTGGTCATCTCGGCATAGGTGATGAGGATGACGACATCCCCTACATGAACCTGATGGGCGGCAGCACCGTTGATCCCGATGACGCCGGAACCGCGCTCGCCGGCGATCGTGTAGGTCTCCAGCCGGGCGCCATTGGTCACGTCAACGATAGAGACGAGTTCGCCCGGAAGGATGTCAGCCGCGTCCAGCAGGTCAAGGTCGACAGTGACCGAACCGACGTAGTGAAGATCGGCATGGGTCACCGTTGCGCGGTGGATCTTGGACTTGAACATTGTGCGGATCATAATGCGATCAGTTTAGCGCGGCACCCTCATTCGGCGCTGTGACGTACCAGACGTTCGGCGGGCGTCGGCGGCGTGCTTGCAGACTGGTAGAGATTCACAAGATTCACAACATTCATAGACATTCACATGAGCTGGACAAGGAAGCAGCCCCGAAACATCCTATTTCGGTTGTTTCGGGGCCTGCCATCAGTTCAAAACAGGTCAGGAAGGTACGGCACTGACCGTCTGGGCCGGCTCGTAGCGTTCGAGGTCCGTCCCAGCGGCTACCAGGGCGCGCAGTTCAGGAAGCCCACCTTCCACCACACCCGCAGCGCGCGCCTGAACCAGGACGTTGCCCAGTGCAGTCGCCTCAACGGGTCCTGCGATAACCGGTTTGCACGTCGCGTCCGCGGTCAGTTGGCACAGGAGCCGGTTCTGCGAACCACCGCCCACAATGTGAACCACATCCACGCTCCGGCCCGCGAGCCGTTCAGCGTCCGCCAGCGTGCGGGCATACCCGGCCGCGAGGCTGTCCATGATGCAACGCACGACGGCGGCAGGCCGGTCCGCGAGCACGGCGCCTGTATTCCGCACGGCTGCGCGGATGCGGTCCGGCATATTGTCCGGGGCCGTAAAGGCCGGGTCATCGGCGTTGATTCGTGGGCCGCCGGTGGGGAGAGCCGAGGCTGCGTCCAGCAGTGACGTCAACGATTGGCTGAACCCCTGTGCCGCCCAAGCACGCTGGCACTCGCTGAGCAGCCAGAGCCCGCCGACATTCCGCAGGTACCGGATAGTGCCGTCTACGCCGCGTTCGTTGGTGAAGTTGGCCTTACGGCTTGCCTCGCTCAGCACTGGGCTATCCAACTCCACGCCCACCAAGGACCACGTTCCCGAGGAAATGTAGGCGAAGTCCTTTTGCTCGGCGGGCACGGCCGCCACGGCCGAAGCCGTGTCGTGCGATCCAACCGCAACCACCCTGGTGTCCGCGGGCAATCCCGTCTTTTCGAGGATGCCCGGCAGGAGGGTGCCCACGGTTTCGCCCGGCTGAATGAGGGGAGGGAAGATATCTTTCGGCAGGCCGAGTGCATCCAGGAACTGTGTGGCCCACTCTCCCGCAGCAGCATCAAAGAGCCCTGTAGTGGAGGCGTTTGTAGCCTCCGTCCGGCGCTCTCCCGTGAGGAGGAAAGCGATCAGGTCCGGGATGAGGAGAGCCTGGCGCCCTTCCAGGGTGGGCTCGCACGCCAGCTGGTACAGCGTGTTGAACTGCAGGTATTGCAAACCCGTTGTGGCATACAACTTCTCCGGGGAGATCGCGGCATGCACACGTTCCACAGTCGCGCGGCTGCGCTCGTCCCGGTAGCTGTATGGCTGCGCGGTGAGATTCCCGGCGTCGTCCACCAGGCCGTAGTCCACTGCCCAGGTGTCGATGCCGATGCTCACGATGCGCTCGCCATTCCCACGCGCAACGGCAGCGGCGGCCGTCAAGCCCTTGAGTACCTCCGCGAACAGGGCGTCGAAGTCCCAGCGGAGGCCGCCGTCGAGCTCCACCACTCCGTTATGGAAGCGGTGGATGGTCTCAAGCGAAACCCCTGCCGTGGGAGACACGCGACCGAGCATGACGCGGCCGGAGGAGGCGCCAATATCGACTGCTGCGAAGACTGGCCTCGCAGGTGAACCGTTGCTCATGACGGGCCTTATCGCAGGAATGCGGCAGCCACGCCCGCGTCAACGGGGATGTGCAGCCCGGTGGTGTGGGACAGTTCGTTGCTGGTTAGCACGGAGGCTGCGTTGGCGACGTGTTCCGGCAGCACCTCCCGCTTGAGCAGCGTGCGCTGGGCGTAGTACTTGCCCAGTTCCTGCTCG
Source organism: Paenarthrobacter sp. 2TAF44 (assembly GCF_052114885.1). Classification (NCBI taxonomy): domain Bacteria; kingdom Bacillati; phylum Actinomycetota; class Actinomycetes; order Micrococcales; family Micrococcaceae; genus Paenarthrobacter; species Paenarthrobacter sp. 2TAF44. Next base: position 32,459 of record NZ_JBFRFP010000002.1, read on the forward strand.
TCCACGCCGTACACAGCTGCGCGCTTGGCGCCCCAGCCGCCGGCGAAGATGCCCGAGCCACGGACCACGCCGTCGGGGTTGATGCCGTTGACGCGCACGCCGTACTCGCCCAGTTCAGCGGCGAGTAGACGGACCTGATGGGCTTGATCGGCCTTGGTGGCGGAGTAGGCGATGTTGTTGGGGCCGGCGAACACCGAGTTTTTGGAGGAGATGTAGATGATGTCTCCGCCCATGCCCTGATCGATCATGACCTTGGCCGCGGCCTTGGACACCAGGAAGGAGCCCTTGGCCATGACGTTGTGCTGCAGGTCCCAGTCCTTTTCGGTGGTTTCCAGCAGCGGCTTGGAGATGGACAGGCCGGCGTTGTTGACCACCAGGTCCAGGCCACCGAATGCGAGCACGGCTTCCTGGATCGCTGATGCGATCTGGGCTTCGTCGGTCACGTCGGCCTGGACGCCGATGGCGACGTCGGGTCCGCCCAGTTCCGCGGCGACGGCCTGGGCGTTCTCAAGGTTCAGGTCGGCAATCACTACGCACGCGCCGTCGGACGCCAAGCGGGTGGCGATCGCCTTGCCGATGCCCGACGCCGCACCGGTCACCAGCGCGATGCGGGTGGCGTGGGACTTGGGCTTGGGCATGCGGGCGAGCTTGGCTTCTTCCAGGGCCCAGTACTCGATGCGGAATTTCTCGGATTCCTCGATCGGCGCGTAGGCGGAGATCGCCTCAGCACCGCGCATCACGTTGATGGCGTTGATGTAGAACTCGCCAGCCACGCGGGCGGTTTGCTTGTCCTTGCCGAAGGAGAACATGCCGACGCCGGGGACCAGCACGATGGCCGGGTCCGCGCCCCGCAATGCCGGGCTATCGGCGTCTGCATGCCGGTCGTAGTACGCCTGGTAGTCCTCGCGGTAGTCCGCATGCAGGTCCTTCAGGCGGTTGACGGAATCCTCGATGGAAGCATCGGCGGGCAGGTCCAAGACCAGCGGCTTGACCTTGGTGCGCAGGAAATGGTCCGGGCAGGAGGTGCCCAGCGCGCCGAGCCTCGGGTGCTCTTCCGAGGCAAGGAATTCAAGCACGACGGCGTCATCACTGAAGTGGCCCAGTTGCGGCTTGTCCGTGGAGGCCAGGCCGCGGATCGCCGGGGCGAGGGCGGCTGCCTTGGCTTTGCGCTCAGCTTCGCGGAGGGCGCCGTAGCCGGGGAGCTTGGCGCCGAAGGGCTCGGCCTTGCCGTTCTCCGCGATGAACTTTTCTGCCTGGTCGATGATCCACAGCGAGTTGGCCTCAGCCTCTTCACTCGTGGCGCCCCACGCAGTGATGCCGTGGCCACCCAGGATGGTGCCGATGGCCTGGGGGTTGGCTTCCTTGATCGCGGCGATGTCCAAACCGAGCTGGAAACCGGGGCGGCGCCACGGAACCCACACCACTTTGTCGCCGAATACCTTGGACGTCAGCGCTTCGCCGTCCACCGCCGTCGCAATCGCGATGCCCGAGTCTGGGTGCAGGTGGTCAACATGCGCAGCGTCCACCAGGCCGTGCATGGCAGTATCGATCGACGGCGCAGCGCCGCCCTTGCCGTGGAGGCAGTAATCAAAGGCGGCCACCATTTCGTCTTCACGCTCGACGCCGGGGTAAACGGACTTCAGTGCCTGCAGCCGGTCCAGCCGGAGTACAGCGAGGTTCTCCGCCTTCAGCGTGCCGAGGTCGCCACCGGAGCCCTTGACCCAAAGGAGCTCGACGTCCTGGCCCGTGACTGGGTCCTTCTCGGTGCCCTTGGCGGAGGTGTTGCCGCCGGCGAAGTTGGTGTTCCGCTTGTCCGCGCCGAGGCGGTTGGAGCGGGAAATCAGGTCTTCAACGGTCTTGTTGGTCTCTTGCACGTTCATGCTTTATGCGCCCCATCCGGCTTGCTGGCCGCCAGCGCGGTCCTCGTTGATTTTCTTCTGGTAGCCGCTGGCCTTGTAGGCAGCGATCGGATCGGCGGGCAGGCCGCGGGATTCACGCCACTCGGCAAGGACCGGGCGGACGTCGGTGTAGAAGGCATCGTTGAAGATGCCGTTGGCGGCCAGAACATCCCCGGCACGCTGGGCCTCGGACAATGCTGCGGTATCCACGAGCAGTGCGCGGGCCGTCATTTCCTGGACGTTCAGGACCGAGCGGATCTGGCCTGGGATCTTCTCTTCCAGGTTGTGGCATTGGTCCAGCATCAGGGCAACGCCTGAATCTTTCCCGAAGCCGCCACCGCGGATCACCTCGTACATGATGCGGAACAGCTGGAACGGATCGGCTGCGCCCACAATGAGATCGTCGTCTGCGTAGAAGCGGGAGTTGAAGTCGAACGAGCCGAGCTTGCCCAGCCGCAGAAGCTGCATGACGATGAACTCGATGTTGGTACCTGGCGCGTGGTGGCCCGTGTCCAGGCAGACGAACGCCTTCTCGCCGAGAGCCAAAGTCTGGGCGTAGGACGTGCCCCAGTCCGGAACGTCGGTGTGATAGAAAGCCGGCTCGAAGAACTTGTACTCCAGGACCAGCCGGTGCTCGTCGCCGAGGGCAGCGTAGATCTCCTGGAGGGATTCCGCGAGGCGGTCCTGACGGCCGCGCATATCGTCCTGGCCGGGGTAGTTGGTGCCATCGGCCAACCAGATCTTCAGGTCCTTTGATCCGGTGGCATGCATGATCTGGATGCACTCAAGGTGGTGGTCGATCGCCCGGCGGCGGACAGACTCGGTGGAGGAGGTCAGGGAACCGAATTTGTACTCGTCCTCCTGGAATGTGTTGGAGTTGATGGTGCCCAGTCCAACGCCCAAGCCTGCAGCGTATTCGCGCAGCGCAGAGTAGTCATCAACCTTGTCCCACGGAATGTGCAGCGCGACTGTAGGCGCCAGGCCCGTCAGCTCGTGGACCTTGGCGGCGTCGGCGATCTTTTCCTGGACGGTGCGCGGCGTACCCGGAGTGCCGAAGACCTTGAACCGGGTCCCCGAATTTCCGTAGGCCCAGGATGGAACTTCGATGGCCAGTTCTCCCAAGCGGCCCAAGGCCGATTCGGTGGCGGCCGATTCTGTGGTGTTCATGCTTGTTCCTTTTGCTGGGTTGCGACGGTGCTGGCCTTGGCCAGTTGATCCTCAAGATTGAAAACTTCTTCGACGATTTCGAATCCCTGGTCCGGAGGCAGCTCGCTGTTCGAGAACAGGGTTGCCATCTCGGCCTGCCAGCGGGCATTGACGTCAGTTACGGCCATCCGGGCTTGTGCGGTTTCGTAGTCGTCACATTCCAGATAGCCGATCAATTGGCCATCGGGAGCCAGGAACAACGAGTAGTTGTTCCATCCCGCATCCTTGAGGGCGCGCAGCATTTCCGGCCAGACGGCTGCGTGCCGCCGTTTGTATTCGTCCATCAGCTCCGGCTGGATGGAAGAGCGGAAACAGACCCTCATGCGCGGTTCTCCAGGTCACTCGTCTTTGAATCGTTTCATTTGTTACGATTCAAATTACCCTCGTGAGATGGAGGGTGTCAAGGCGTTTCCTGCAAATCGATGACAACCAGCGGAGATTGGAAAGCATGTCCCAAACAGCGAGCATCAAAGACGTTGCCACCCACGCCCAAGTAGCCGTGGGAACTGTTTCCAACGTGCTGAATTATCCGGACCGCGTATCGCAAAGGACCAAGGAGCGCGTCCTCAAATCCATCGCCGAACTCGGTTTCGTCCGCAACGACGCCGCCCGCCAACTCAGGGCAGGGCAGAGCCGGACCATCGGGCTGATCGTGCTGGATGTGGGCAACCCGTTCTTCTCCTCGGTTGCCCGGGCCGCAGAAGATGCAGCCACAGCGTTGGGCAGCGTCGTGTTGGTAGGGGACAGCGGCCAGGACGCTTCCCGGGAAGCGCATTACATGGACCTGTTCCAGGAACAGCGGGTCCAGGGCCTGCTGATCTCGCCCGTAGGGGACGTTGGTGATCGGATCGATACGCTGCGCGAGCGTGGCGTGCCAACCGTCCTGGTGGACCAACTCGCCGACACCGACCGTTGCAGCTCAGTCTCCGTGGATGACGAAGAAGGCGGATATCTTGCCGCCCGGCACCTGCTGGACATGGGCCGCCGTCGTCTGGCCTTTGTAGGTACCCCTTCAATCCGTCAGGTTGCCAACCGGCTTACCGGCGCGCAGCGGGCCGTCGCCGAAGTAGCAGGGGCAACAATCGAGGTCTTGGACTCCGCTGGACAGACAGTCCTGGCCGGCCGCCAAGTGGGCAACGACCTGGTGGAGCGGTCGCCAGTCGAAAGGCCGGAAGCCGTTTTCTGTTCCAACGACCTCCTGGCGCTCGGCGTCATGCAGTCGCTGACCATGCTCCGAACTGTGAAAATCCCCGAGGACATCGCCCTGATTGGCTACGACGACATCGACTTCGCCGTCTCCGCCGTCGTGCCCTTGTCCTCCATCCGCCAGCCAACGGAGGCCTTGGGCCGCACGGCGATCGAGTTACTGGCGGAGGAGCAGGACAGCGGCGGAACCAAACACCGGGCCGTGGTGTTCACACCGGAGCTCGTGGTGCGTCAAAGCACGGCCGGCGTACCCAAGTAGGTCGCAGTAGTGCGCGTTATGAGCGGTCAAAACGCGCACTACTGCGACCCGGTTGGGTAGCTACAGGGCGTAGATGCTCCACGCAGCGGTGTGCTCAGCGCCGGGTTCCAGCCGGATCAGGTCCGTGCCACTGTTGAACGCGTCTGGCGGGCAGGTCATTGGCTCTACGGCCAAGCCCAGCCGGTTCGGAAGTGGTTCCGGCTTGTCTGCCGTATGGATCTGCAGCCATGGGCAGCTTTCGTCCCAGGACATCCCGACGCCGGTGCCCGCCGGGTCGCGCAGCGAAAGCCGCGCCAGCCCGCCGTCGAACGCTATTCCTGTGAACGCGTGATCGATCTCAGTGGTGCCGATGGCCCTCGGTGTCCGGAAATCGAAAGCGTGGCCCTCAACTCCCACAACACCAACGGGCAGCAGCCTGTCAGGCGTGACCTCAAGGAAGCTATCCGCAGCAAAAGCGAGGACCCACTGATCCAGCGGCGAAGAACCGGCCACCAGATACGGGTGTGGGCACACTCCGTACGGTGCTGGAGCGTCGGCTAAGTTCAAGGCAGTTACTCGCGTGTGCAGCCCGGCCTCGTCTACCACGTACCGAGCCGAGAGCTCAACCGCGAACGGATATCCCGGCGTGGGCCCAACCGTGCACGTCAGCGTGAGTGAACCGGCGTCGGACTCTTTCAGTTCCCAATCCAGCGGGAAGGCGAGACCGTGCAAGGATGTGCCCCGGTCCGGTTCGTTGACGGGCAAGTGGTGCACCGTTCCATCGAAGCGGTAGGCACCGTCGGCAATCCGGTTGGGCCATGGCGCCGCGATAATTCCGCGGTAGTCCGGAATCGGGCCACCCTCCGGGAACGGGACAACGAGGTCGCGGCCCTGGAACTGCAAGACACGCAGCGCCGCGGCCCGGGCTGTGATGACAGCCCGGTAGCCGCCGGACTGCAGGGTGAATTCGGTGCTCACAGGCCGCCGGCCAGCTTGTAGTAGGCGGCGTTCCAGTTCAGTTCCTTCTTGAACTGTTTGATGGTGGTGTCCTCGTCGATGGTCAGGAGTTCAGTCTTGGCGATTTCGGCGAAGTCCTCGAACACCTCCAGGCCAACCTGCGTGGAGAGCACCGTGTGGTGGGCGGCGCCGGCAGTGAGCCAGGCTGCGGCCGACGTAGCGAAGTTGGGCTTGGGCTCCCACAGTGCGCGGGCCACCGGGAGGTTGGGCAGAGGCTGGTCGAGATCGACGACGTCCACTACGTTCGCTACCAAGCGGAACCGATCGCGCATATCGGACAATGCGACCACGATGCCGGGGCCGGCGTCCGTATCGAACACCATGCGTACGGGGTCTTCCTTGCCGCCAATGCCCAGCGGGTGGATCTCCACACGCGGCTTCTTGGCGGTCAGGGAGGGGCAGACCTCCAGCATGTGCGCGCCCAGGATCTTCTCCGAGCCGGGCTCAAGGTGGTACGTGTAGTCCTCCATGAGCGAGGCGCCGCCGGGCAGCCCCGCGCCCATCACCTTGGCGGCGCGGACCAGGATGGCGGTCTTCCAGTCGCCCTCGGCGCCAAAGCCGTAGCCGTCAGCCATGAGCCGCTGGACTGCCATGCCGGGGAGCTGGCGGAGTTCGCCGAGGTCCTCGAACGACGTCGTAAACGCGGCTGAGCCGTTCGCCTCCAGGAAGCTGCGGAGACCGAGTTCGATCTTCGCGCTGTAGCGCAGCGACTCGTGGCGCGCGCCATCTTTTTGCAGTTCGGGAACCACCTCGTAGAGGCGCTCATACTCGGCAACCAAGGCATCGACGTCGGACTCCGCAGCGCCGTGCACGGCATCGGCGAGCTCGTTGACGGACCACGTGTTGACCGAGACGCCGAAGCGCAGCTCGGCTTCAGTCTTGTCGCCTTCGGTGACGGCAACGTTGCGCATGTTGTCACCGAAACGGGTCAGCTTCAGTGTCCGCACAGCGGCCCAACCTGCCGAGGCGCGCTGCCATGCGCCCACCTGGCGGGCAATCTCAGGATTGCTGACATGCCCGACGACGGTCTTCCGTGACACGCCGAGGCGCGACTGGATATACCCGAATTCGCGGTCCCCGTGGGCTGCCTGGTTCAGGTTCATGAAGTCGAAGTCGATATCGGCCCACGGCAGGTCACGGTTGGCCTGGGTGTGCAGGTGCAGGAGCGGCTTGCGCAGGGCGTCCAGGCCCTGGATCCACATCTTGGCCGGGCTGAACGTGTGCATCCAGGCGGTCACGCCGATCACGGAGTCGTTCGAATTTGCTTCCAACGCGGTGCGGCGGATGGCGTCGGAATCCGTTAGGACCGGCTTCCACACGAGTTTGACCGGCACGTCCGAGGAATCGTTGAGCGCGTTGGCAATCTCCTGCGATTGCGAGGCGACCTGCTTGAGGACATCTTCGCCGTAGAGGTGCTGGCTTCCGGTGAGGAACCAGACCTCGTACTGATCAAGGGACGTGGTGTTGGCGCTGGGCATTTTCATGGCTCCTGAAAGTGTTGAGACGTCCGCTTTAGCGGCCGTAGACGTTTTGGTAGCGGTTGTAGAGCGAGTCGATCTTGGCCTGGTCAATGGGCAGGGGTTCGCCGAGTTGGCGGGAGACATGCACCGTCTTTGCCACTTCCTCGCACATCACGGCTGCTTTCACCGCGGACCTGGCGTCCTTGCCGATGGTGAAAGGTCCGTGGTTCTGCATGAGCACGGCGGGGGAGTGGGAGTTCTTGAGGGTCTCCACGATTCCCTGTCCGATCGAATCGTCTCCGATCAGCGCGAACGGGCCTACCGGGATCGGGCCGCCGAATTCGTCGCCCATCATGGTCAGCACGCAGGGGATCTCTTCACCGCGGGCAGCCCATGCCGTGGCATAGGTGGAGTGCGTGTGCACCACACCGCCAACCTCGGGCATGTGCCGGTAGACGTAGGCATGCGCTGCAGTGTCAGAGGACGGCGAGAGGTCCGGGTTGCCCCAGTCAACGGTTCCGCCGCTTCCGATGTTGATGCCCCTGACGGGAGTCCCGTAGAGGTCTGTGACCACCATTTGCTCGGGCGTCAGCTCGTCATAGGAGACACCGGAGGGCTTGATGACCATGAGATCGTAGCCAGGGATCCGTCCGGAGACGTTGCCCGCAGTCCAGACAACCAGCTTGTAGCGGGTCAGCTCAGCGTGCAGGTCGCAGACTTCGCGCCGGACTTTTGCGATGGTTTCCAAGAGCGTGCTCATGCGTTGACCCCTTCTGTGATGGCGGTGTGGGCGGCGCGCTGAATTGCCTTCAGGCGATGCATGACGCTGTTGGTCCCGCGGCCGAAGTAGTCGTGCAGGGTGCGGTATTCCTGGAAAAGTGCCTCGTAGGCCCTGACATTTTCAGGGATCGGCGTGTAGACGGCACCCGGGGCAGCTGCCATGGATGCGGCCGCTTCGCGGATGTCCTTGTACTTCCCGGCAGCTACAGCGGCGTGGATTGCAGAGCCGAGGGCGGGCCCCTGCTCCGAGCCGATCGTGGAGAGCTGCAGGCCAGTGATGTCTGCGTAGACCTGCATCAGGAACTTGTTCTTCAACAGTCCGCCGGCCACGATGAATTCCTTGACCGGTACCCCGGAATCACGGAATGCATCCACGATGGTGCGGGTGCCGAAGGCCGTGGCCTCCAGCAGCGCGCGGTAGGTGTCCTCGGGCTTGGTCGCAAGGGTCTGGCCCACTACGACGCCGGAGAGTTCGTGGTCCACCAGCACTGAGCGGTTGCCTGAGTGCCAGTCCAGGGCAATGAGGCCGTGCTCGCCGATTGCCTGCTTCTCTGCGAGTTCTGTGAGGTACTCGTGGATGCCCAGGCCTTTGGCGGCCGCGGCTTGGTGATAGTGAGGGGGGACGCCGTTCTTGGTGAACCAGCCGAAGATATCGCCAACGCCGGACTGTCCGGCTTCATAGCCCCACAATCCGTCGACGATGCCGCCATCCACGACGCCGCACATGCCCGGGACTTCGCGCAGGACGTCACCGTTCATGACGTGGCACGTGGACGTGCCCATGATGGCCACGAGTTGCCCCGGCTCAACAGCGTTGGCTGCAGGGGCACTGACGTGGGCGTCGACGTTGCCCACGGCTACAGCAATTCCCGCCGGCAAGCCGGTCCAGGCCGCAGCTTCTTCCGTCAGGTAGCCTGCGGCGTCGCCCAGGCGGCCAATGGTGTGCTCCAGTTTTTCCGAAACGAAGCCCTTGAACTCCGGGTTCAGCGCGGCGAGGAAATCCTCCGACGGGTACTTGCCGTCCTGGTAGATGCCCTTGTAGCCAGCGGTGCAGGCATTCCGAACGTAGCTGCCGCACAGCTGCCAGACGATCCAGTCGGCCGCCTCAACCCAATGGTCCATGGCGCCGTAAACTTCGGGATCTTCCTCGAGCAACTGCAGTCCCTTGGCGAACTCCCATTCCGAGGAGATCAGGCCACCATACCGGGGAAGCCAGGCCTCCCCGCGTTCCTCGGCGAGAGAGTTAATGCGGTCGGCCTGCGGCTGCGCGGCGTGGTGACGCCACAGCTTGACGTAAGCGTGAGGACGGTCCGCGAAGCGTTCCAGCTCGTTCAGCGGAGTGCCGTCCGCCGTCGTCGGAACCATGGTGCAGGCGGTGAAGTCTGTAGCGATGCCCACCACATGTTCCGGGTTGATTCCGGCATCGGCGACGGCGGCCGGTACCGCGTTGCGCAGGACGTCGCGGTAGTCGTTGGGTACTTGGAGCGCCCAGTCGGCGGGCAGCCGCTGGCCCGTAGCGGGCAGTCGGTCGGACACGACGGCGTGCGGGTATTCGAACACGCCGCTGCCGAGTTCGGCACCGTCCGAGACGCGCACGACGACGGCGCGACCAGACAAAGTGCCGTAGTCCACGCCGATGACGAACTGCTCGTCGAGCGGGAGGTTTTCAGTGGTATTCATGAGGTCTCCATCCGGCTGGCCAAGGCCTCATTGCCGGGGGTCGGGGTGGAAGAAACGAAGAAGGTCTGATGCAATTGTTAGCGCTCACAACTTTGATGTCAAGAGGATGCGCGTCATGTGGGACTGTTTCAGACACTCCGACCCAAGTAGGTAGCAGATCAGCGCGTTTTGAACGTCCAGAACGCGCTCTGCTGCGACCTACTTGGGTTTAGTTAGCGAGCCGCGCCGTCGTGGACCGGACGACCAGCCGGGGCTTCACCGTCACTGGCGTACCCGTGCTGCCGGTCTCCAGGCGATCAAGCAGCAAGCCGATGCAGCGCTGGCCGAGTTCCTCAAAGTCCTGGGCCACGGTGGTCAGCGGCGGGATGAAGTAGGCAGCCTCGGGTTGGTCGTCGAAGCCCACAACACTGATATCGGAGGGGACCTGGACACCGGCTTCATGGAACGCCCGGAGCACCCCGAGGGCCATTTGGTCGTTGGCCACAAACAACGCCGTCATGGAACGTTCTGCGGCTATTTTCAGGCCCTCGCGATAACCGCACTCAGCACTCCAGTCGCCTTCGATCAGGGCCGCTGGTTCCAGGCCGGCCTCACGCAGGGCGTCCCGCCAACCTTCGGTGCGGGCAACTGCGTCAATCCAATCAGCGGGTCCGGAAAGATGCCCAATGTGCTTGTGCCCCAGCTCAAGGAGGTGCTGGACCGCCAGACGGGCTCCCTCGCGCTGGTCCACAGTGGCGCCGCTGAGGTGCTCGTCGCCGAGAGAGCCCACTGCCACAAGGGGCACTTGAGCGGTGATGTCCTTGAGGACTTCAAAGGTCCCGGGATGCGGCACTGTGACAACTATGCCGTCCACGCCTTGGTCCATGAAATGCGCCATGGCGTCCTTGATGGTCTCTGGCGTGACGTCCCGCAAGCCCGCGACACTGACAAAATAGCCCGCTTCCCTGGCCGCCTGCTGCACTCCGAGGAGGGTGTGGGACGGGCCGTACTGAGCCAACTCGCTTCCCAGGACGCCGATGGTCTGGGAGCGTCGGGTTACCAGGCTGCGTGCAGCGGTGTTGCGGCGGTACCCAAGTTCAGTGATGGCCTGTTCAACGCGCTCGCGCGTCTTTGGGCTCACATTGGGATGGTTGTTCAGAACACGCGACACAGTTTGATGGGAAACGCCGGCAACGCGGGCGACGTCTTCCATCACAGGCGGCCTGCTTGGTGCGGATTGTTCAGTGCTCACCCTGTCACGATAGAGCACCTGCGCGGTGATCAGCCCACAGCTGCCTTGGCGGCGTAGTGGCGGTACCTCGTCAGGAACTCGGGCGTCCCGGAGGTCTTCGACTCAGCAACCTCGATTCCTTCAAGTGGCCAATCAGGCAGCCTTCCCGTGAGGACGCCGGCTGCTTGCCGAGCAGCACCGTCTGCAACGTATTCGCCCGGAGCGGGTACGAACACCGGCAATCCGAACACATCAGCGGCAACCTGCTGCACGGCTTCGGACTGGGCGCCGCCGCCCACAAGGATGATGCGTCGGGCCGCCACGCCTTGCGCTTGCAGAGCAGCAAGGCCATCGGCCAGGGAGCACAACACACCCTCGACGGCGGCCCTGGCTAGGTTGGCTGGCGTGTAGTTGGAAACTGTGAGCCCATGGAGGGAGCCTGTGGCGTCCGGAAGATTGGGCGTCCGTTCGCCTTCAAAATACGGCACCAGGGTCAAGCCGCCGGCCCCTTCCTCGGCAGACAGGGCCAGCTTGCCGAGTTCCGGCAAATCCACGCCGAGCAGTGCGGCAGTGGCATCGAAAATGCGAGTGGCGTTGAGCGTACAGGCAAGCGGCAGATAGTTCCCGGTGGCGTCGGCAAAACCTGCCACCAGCCCACTCGCATCCCGTGCCGGCACGTCCGAGACAGCGAAGACAGTTCCGGACGTTCCGATCGAGATAACAACATCCCCGATGGCGGCGCTGACTCCCAGCCCCGCTGCGGCGTTATCGCCTGCGCCTGGCCCGATCAAGGCACCGTTCGGCATCTTTCCGGCAGCATCTAAAGGCCCGACGACGGCTGGCAGCACCGGGACATGGCCGAGCGTGCTTTTCAAGACTTCCGGCAAGTATTCCCCCGTCTCGGAGGAGAAGTAGCCGGTACCGGAAGCGTCGGAACGATCAGTCCGGAGCAACTTCAGAGATGACGGCCCGGGGCCCGGCCCATGACCGGCCAAACGCCAGGACAGCCAGTCGTGCGGGAGGCAAACGGCCGCAGTGGGTCGGGCATTCTCGGGTTCGTTTCGAGCCAGCCACCGTAGTTTGGTGGCCGTCAGCGATGCCACCGGTACAGTCCCCGTGCTGGCGGCCCAATATGCGGCTCCCGCCGCGGGATCACCTTCGCCGGCTTCCAGGATCAGCTCTTCCGCGTCCAGTGCGGACCGGGTGTCATTCCACAGCAGTGCTGGGCGGACCACGTTTCCTGATTCGTCCAGGCACACCATTCCATGCTGCTGGCCACCCACCGAGACAGCATCGACGTCGTCCAAGCCGCCCGCCTGGCTGATGGCTTCCTGAAGGGCAGTCCACCAGTGATCTGGATGGACCTCGGTGCCCTCGGGATGCGAAGCGCGGCCCTGCCGCACCAGGGCGCCAGTGTCTAAGTCCCTGATGACTACCTTGCAGGACTGGGTGGAGCTGTCGATCCCGGCGACGAGAGGCATGCGTTTTGTTCCTTTGGGGACTTGTTCCGTTACGGACCGTCGCCGGGGCTGGCAGCCCCGAAATGAAGCAATCCTGGTGACCCCGGCGACGGTAATGCGAATGGCTGATTTTTCCTGGAGGCTGATGCCTTTAGCGCGCGCCCAGAAGGTGCTCAATGGCCAGCTGGTTGAGGCGGACGAAGGCGAACGAGCGCTCGGCGGTCTTGTCGGCGTCGAACGTTTCGAAGGCGCTGGCGTCAGCCAGGAGGTCCGCAGTGGTTTCGCCAGCGTTCAAGGTGGGCTCGCCGAGCTCGAACACGCCGGAGGTGGTCAGCGCTTCCTGAACCTCCGGATCGGCGCGGAAAGCGAGGGCGCGTTCCTTCAAGAGCAAGTACATGGACATGTTCGACTTTGCCGATTCCCACACGCCGTCGTAGCCGTCGGTGCGGGAGGGCTTGTAGTCGAAGTGACGCGGGCCGTCATACTTGGGTCCGCCGTTGGGGAAGCCATTCTCCAGGAGGTCCACGGTGAAGAAGGCGCTGGTGAGGTCGCCATGGCCGAAGACGAGGTCTTGGTCGTACTTGATCCCACGCTGGCCGTTGAGGTCGATGTGGAAAAGCTTGCCGGCCCAGAGGGCTTGGGCAATGCCGTGGGTGAAGTTCAGGCCCGCCATTTGCTCGTGGCCGGTCTCGGGGTTGAGGCCCACAATGTCGCCGTGTTCCAGCTGCGCGATGAACGCAAGGCCGTGACCAACCGTCGGCAGGAAGATATCGCCGCGGGGCTCGTTTGGCTTGGGTTCCAAGGCAATCCGAAGGCCGTAGCCCTTCTCTTTGATGTATCCGGCGGCGGTGTCCACGCCTTCCTTCATCCGGTCCAAAGCCGCGGAGAGATCCTTGGAGCCGTCGTACTCGCTGCCTTCGCGGCCGCCCCACATCACGAACGTCTCGGCGCCGAGTTCAGCGGCGAGGTCGATGTTGCGCAGGATCTTGCTCAAGGCAAAGCGTCGGACGGAGCGGTCGTTGGAGGTAAATCCGCCGTCCTTGAAGACGGGGTGGCTGAACAGGTTGGTGGTAACCATCGGAACCTTGAGGCCCGTTTCGGCCAATGCGCCCTTGAAGTTCTTCAGGATGAGGTCACGCTCGGATGCGCTGGCGTCAAAGGGGACAAGGTCATTGTCGTGGAAAGTGATGCCGTAAGCGCCGAGTTCACTGAGCTTGTGGACGGCTTCAATCGGGTCCAGGGCTGCCCGGGTTGCAACGCCGAAGGGATCGGCGCCTGTCCATCCCACGGTCCAAAGGCCAAACGTGAAACGGTCCTGGGGAGTTGGCTGCGGGGTCATTGTTGCTCCTTTGCAAGGCGGCGAGGAGGCCATGGATGAAAAGCACTCCAATTAGTTTTCAATCTGAACTATATGGGGGATGATGGATCATGGTCAATGGAAACCGGCAAAAATCTTTCAACCCCGTGAGGAGGCTGCGAGAGTGAATGAGCAAGCTGCCCCCGGGCGCGTAGGCGACGTCCGCCGTCGTAATCTTTCGCTTGTCCTGGATTCGATCGCCCGCAACGGCGATGCCAAGCCCAGCCGCGCCCAGGTGGCTGCTGGAACTGGGCTGACCAAGGCCGCAGTGTCGAGCTTGGTGGCTGATCTGGTGGAGTCAGGCCTCGTCTCCGAGGTAGGCCTGTATCGCGATGGAGAGCGGGGCCGGCCAGGTCAGGGCCTCGAGCTCAGCTCCCGCCGAGGTGTTGTCGGGATGGAAATCAACGTCGACTATCTGGCCGTTGGCCTGGTGGACCTCGGCGGGAACCTGCGCTTCAGTTCCACAGTGGAGTCCCGCAACCGGGGGCTCAAGCCGGGCGCGGTCATGGAGCATCTGGGTGAACTCGCCGATCAGGCCAAAGCGGCAGCCGCTGCTGAAGGCATCACGATCCTGGGTGGCGGACTTGCAGTCCCCGGCCTAGTTGATGAGCAGCGCAACATCGTCCTGTCCGCTCCAAACCTTCATTGGGAGCACGAGCAGCTGGATCCGCAGGCGTTGCTGGAAGACGCGCCGCTCGGTGTCAGGCTGTCCAACGAGGCAAACAGTGCTGCCCTTGGCGAGCTTTGGTACGGCGATGGCCCGGCGGACTTCCTCTACGTTTCGGGCGAAGTTGGCGTTGGTGGCGGGGTCATCATCGGTTCGGAGCTCTACACGGGACCTGGCGGCTCAGCCGGCGAATTGGGCCATATCGTGGTGCATCCAGAAGGGCCGTCATGTTCCTGTGGAGGGGCTGGCTGCCTGGAAACATTCGCTGGACAGGAAGCTGTTTTTGAGGCTGCCCGCATCCCGGAGGGGTCACTTGGCGAGCGAACCGAACTTCTGCTCGCGGCCTTGGCCGCGGACGAGCCGCATGCCAAGCGTGCAGTGCGCGACGCCGGGCGGTACCTGGGCATCGCGCTCGCCTCTTCTGCGCGTCTGATGGACATCGAAGCCGTGGTACTCGGGGGCCACTTTGCCGTCCTCGCCGATTGGCTGAAACCGGCAGTGCTGTCGAGTTTGGAAAGGTACGCGCCGGGGCTGCTGGAGCCGGAGAGCCTCACCGTTTCCCGTTTGGAGCACTCGGGGACGCTGCTGGGTGCGGCGGGTCAAGTGATCCGCGCTGTCATTGAATCGCCTTTCGAATTCCTTCTGGGCAAGCCCGCGTAGGGCATCTTTCCCCTGGGAGGTTTTCCGGGATTCGCAGGATCTCTGCGCTGGGTTCTTCCATGCGAATCATCAGTATGCTTACTATTAAGTGGTCAGTTTGTTCGCGCATGCTCAACCCACGAACAGGTGTCCCATGACTACTCAGAATTCAGCACACACCAGCACAGCGAAGGCGGGCAACGCTCCCGCCCCTGACGACGACCGTAAGCCGGACAGTCTCAACGACCTCGTCAAACCCACGTGGACGTATATCGCCAAGAGGACGTTGCGGGAGTTCAATAAGGATCAATGTCCTGATGCCGCTGCCGGCCTTACCTACTATGCAGTGCTTTCCCTTTTCCCGGCGCTCTTGGCGTTGGTTTCCCTCATCGGGATCTTTGGCGACGCCGGGAAAACCACCACGGCATTACTGGACATCGTGCAGCAATTCGCCCCCGGGCCCGGTGTTGACGCCATGCGGCAGCCCATCGAGGAACTGACGCGGTCCTACGCGGCGGGCTTTGCTCTGGCCCTCGGCATCTTGGTGGCGTTGTGGTCGGCCTCCGGTTACACCACGGCCTTCAGCAGGGCGATGAACCGCGTGTACGAAGTGGATGAAGGCCGTGGCTTCGTCAAACTGCGCGGCACGATGCTTGCCGTTACCATTGTCGCCCTTGTGGGCGCGGCACTGGCCGCCGCGATGCTCGTCCTCAGCGGGCCAGTGGCCGAGGCTATCGGTAAGGCAATCGGAATGTCCGACACGATCCTGACCGTGTGGAACATTGCCAAATGGCCGGTCCTGATCCTGCTGGTGGTCATTGTCATCGCCGTGCTCTACTACTTCACCCCAAACGTCAAGCAGCCCAAGTTCCGTTGGATCAGCCCGGGGTCCCTCATCGCCCTGGTGATATTTGCCCTGGCATCGTTGGGCTTTGCCTTTTACGTTGGGAACTTCAGCAATTACAACAAGACGTATGGAACGCTGGCAGGCGTCATCATCATGCTGCTATGGCTCTGGATCCTTAATATGTCGCTGCTTTTTGGTGCAGAATTCGACGCCGAAATGGAACGCGGGCGCCAATTGCAGGGAGGGATTGAAGCAGAAGAGACAATCCAACTTCCGCCCCGGGGCACCAAGCGCAGCGACAAGCAGCAGAAACAGGAAGAGGAGATTATCCGCCGCGGGCAGGAACTTCGGGAAAACTACGATGACGAAACACGCACCAACGAATCACAGGAACGCACAGCCGATGCCGAAGACAAGAAGTGAACCTTGCGTCAACGGGCCCGGCACCAACCGGAAACTCAAGAGCGTCCGAGACGGCGACCGTGTCGAAATCCACGGTGAGGTTTTCCGTGTCAGTTCCGTCCAGCCAGAGGAGGGAACCCGGAACATCCGGCTGGAGTTAGAATCCAACGACGGCGGCACTCTCACCTTGATCGGTGTTCCACGCGCCCAGGTCCACGTGCCCGCCAACGTGTAGCCGGACTCAGGATCCCGCTCGGATTACGCCCCTGCAGGAAAGCCCTGATCGGCGTCATCCCACCAGCCCTCCCAGGCGCTGGAGGACAGGCGCTCAAAAGCGAAGGTGGCAGCAGGCGTCGTTTCTTCAGGGGAATCGCCCGAGGACCCGCTGTGGCTACTGCTGGCGTCCAGGAAAAAATTGAGTGTCTTCAAGAGCATCATGGTGGTGTCCTTTCAGTGGTTTCTTGGACTTCTTTGTCCAGGTGAAACCAGCGTAGGTGGCCATTGTTTCCTCTCATCGACGCAATGTTTCAGCTATGTACCACTTATCTAACATGGGCATTCCGGGTCTCGCTGCTGAAACAAACAGGGTGCGAAAAAAGCGAGCCCCTGCCGTGACCGGGCAGGGGCTCGCTTGCTTGGGGGCGGTCCTCCCGCGGAGCTTAGGGCATCCGCAGGAGGACCACGTTTTAGGCGTACGGCAGAACGAGTTCCGCGTAGCGCTGCTTCATGGTTTCCAGGACGGTATCGCCATCGGCATCCCAGATTTCCTGATTGAAGATCTCAACCTCGATATCGCCCGTATATCCGGCGTCGCGCACCCAGGTGCCGATGGTCGCGAAGTCAATGACGCCGTCGCCCATCATTCCGCGGGACAGCAGCGCGTCCGAAGCGATCGGCAGGTTGAAATCGCATACCTGGTAGGAGGCAATGCGGTTATGGCGTCCGGCACGCTCGATCTGCGCCTTCAATTCCGGATCCCACCAGACGTGGAAAGTATCGACGGCGACGCCCACTGCCTTCGCGTCGTAGGGCGCTGCAAGGTCCAGGGCCTGGCCAAGGGTGGAGATGAGGGCGCGGTCTGCGGCGTACATCGGGTGCAGCGGTTCCAGCACCAGCCGCACACCGTTCTCGGAAGCGAACGGGACGAGTTCCTCGAGCCTGTCAGCCACGCGCTGGCGTGCCGCGACGACGTCCTTCTCGCCAGGAGCGAGCCCGCCGACCACAAGGAACAGCTCCTGCGTATCCAGCGCTACTGCTTCGCGGACGGCATTGAAGTTGTCGGCCAGGGCCGCAGCTTGGCCTTCGGCATCAGGCGCTGTGAGGAAGCCGCCCCGGCACAGGGACGAAACACGGAGGCCGGCGTCCTTGATGAGCTTGGCCGCCTTGTCCAGTCCGGCCTCGGCCACCCGGTCACGCCACGGCCCGATCGCGGGGATGCCCGCGCGCGCACAACCGTCCACAGCTTCGGCAAGAGTCCACTTTTTGCTCGTGGCGCTGTTCAGCGAGAGTCTGGAAACGTCGCTCATGCGCCCACTCCGTTGATCCGCAGGTAGTCGGACATCCGGAATGCCGCCAATGACGGGTCCTTCAGCAAGCCGGCCTGATCGGCAAGTTCGAAGGTCTTGGCAAGGTGCAGGACGGATCGTCCCGAGTGCAGGCCTCCAACCATCTGGAATCCGGGCTGTTTGCCGTTGAGCCAGGACATGAACGCGATGCCGGTCTTGTAGTAGAACGTCGGTGCGCTGAAGATGTGCTTTCCGAGCTCACGGGTGGAGTCAAGGATCGCGCGCCCTTCTGCACCTTGGCCGGCGTCGTACTTCTGCAAGGCAACCGAAGCGGCAGGGTAAATGGCGGCAAAGATGCCCAGCAGGGCGTCTGAGTGGTGGGTGTCGTCGCCGTCGATCAGCTCCGGGTAATTGAAGTCGTCGCCTGTGTAGAGGCGCACGCCTTCCGGAAGGTTGGCACGGAGGGCGACTTCATGGGAAGCGTCCAGAAGCGAGACTTTCACGCCGTCGACCTTGTCCGCGTGCTCGCGGATGAGGCTCAGGAACGTTTCGGTGGCCACAGAGACGTCGTCCGAGCCCCAGTAGCCGGCCAGCGCGGGATCGAACATCGTGCCCAGCCAGTGCAGAATGACGGGCTGGTCAACTTCCTGCAGGAGCGTCGAGTAGACGTGAAGGTAGTCGTCGGCGCCGGTGGCCACCTTTGCCAAGGCACGGGAGGCCATGAGGATGACCTTGGGGCCGGCCTCGCTGACCACGGCGATCTGCTCGCGGTAGGCATCGATAACTGCCTGAATGCCGGCAGCGCCCTCGGGGAGCGCAGCGATGTCCAGCTGGTCGGTGCCTGCGCCGCAGGAGACGAGATCGCGGACGGACTTGCCTGCTGTCGCGGCGCTCCCTGCGGAAACTACGGAAGCGGCCTCGGCACCCGTGCGCTTGATGAGCTGCTGGGTGGCTGCCCAGTCAAGACCCATGCCGCGCTGCGCGGTGTCCATGGCGTCAGCAACGCCCAGTCCGTAGGACCAGAGCTCGTGCCGGTACGCCAGCGTGGCATCCCAATCGAGCTGGGCCGGGGCGCCGGGGGTGTTGTCAGCCGCGACCTCCGGGATGACGTGGGCTGCGGCGTACGCGCGGCGGGCCGTCAGGGGAGCGCTCGGCCTGACCCAGGCAGTGGCGGGCTGGAGGCGGTACTCGCGGGTGCCGCCGTCGTCGGTAGGAAGAATGAGTGACGTCATTAGAGGGTGATCTCCGGGATGTCGATGGTGCGGCGCTCTGCCGAGGACTGCAGGCCAAGCTCGGCAAGCTGCACGCCGCGGGCTGCGGAGAGCAGGCCGAAGCGGTGCTCGCGGCCAGCGACGACGTCGCGCAGGAATTCTTCCCACTGCAGCTTGAAGCCGTTGTCGAGCTCAGCATTGGCCGGTACTTCCTGCCACTGGCTGCGGAAGGATTCAGTGACAGGCAGGTCCGGGTTCCAGACAGGCTTGGGGGTGTGGGCGCGCTGCTGTGCAACGCACTTGTTCAAGCCGGCGACGGCGGAACCGTGCGTGCCGTCGATCTGGAACTCAACCAGTTCGTCGCGGTAGACGCGGACGGCCCAGGAGGAGTTGATCTGGCCGATGACGTCGTCGCCGCCCGGGGTTTCAAGTTCGAAGATGCCGTAGGAAGCGTCGTCAGCGGTGGCCTTGTATTCCTTGCCGGCTTCGTCCCAGCGTGCGGGGATGTGCGTCGCTGTCTTGGCGTTGACGCTCTTGACCTTGCCGATAATGCCTTCGAGCACGTAGTTCCAGTGGCAGAACATGTCCGTGGTCATTCCGCCGCCATCTTCCTTGCGGTAGTTCCATGACGGGCGCTGTGCAGCTTGGACGTCGCCTTCGAAGACCCAGTAGCCGAATTCGCCACGAATGGAGAGGATGCGGCCGAAGAAGCCTTCGTCCACCAGGCGGCGGAGCTTGACCAGACCCGGGAGGTACAGCTTGTCATGCACGACGCCAGCAGTGACGCCGGATTCCTTGCCGATCTGTGCGAGCTCGATTGCTTCTTCGAGAGTTTCAGCCGTGGGCTTTTCGGTGAAGATGTGCTTGCCGGCGCGCATGGCCTTCTTCAAGGTGGCGGCGCGAAGGCTGGTCATTGAGGCGTCAAACACGATGTCCACGGTGGGATCGGCGATGACGGCGTCCAGGTCGGTGGACCATTCGGAGACCTTGTGGAGTTCGGCGAGTTCGCGGATTTTGGCTTCGTTGCGGCCAACGAGGATCGGTTCGACCTGTACCTTGGTGCCGTCTTCGAGCGTGAAGCCACCGGCGTCGCGGATGGGGAGGATGGACCGCAGCAAGTGCTGGCGGTAACCCATACGGCCGGTGATGCCGTTCATGGCGATGCGGATCGTCTTTGTTTCGTAGCCCATGTTTTCTCCAGGTCCTTGTGTGCCGGCCGCTGTGCGTTTCCGGTGTTTGCAATTCGAAGGGTGGGAAAGCGCATTCCCGTTGCTTCGATCATGCACCATGCTGGGATGGGTTGGCAAGCGCTTTCCCAAAAATGGGTGAAGACTGCCATAATTCCCTTAGCGCCAGTCTCGAAGGCTTGCAGAAAAGGAGGGCCTCGTGGCCGCCAGCACACTAAGTGAAGTTGCCCGTTTGGCAGGGGTCTCCCTGGCCACAGCGTCCCGTGTCCTCAACGGTTCCACCCGTAAACCCGCAGAGGATATTGCGGAGCGAGTCCGGGAGGCTGCGGAAAAGCTCGGCTACGTCCCCAATGCCCAAGCCCAGGCGCTCGCAAAGTCCAGCTCAGGGCTCATCGGCTTGATTGTCCACGACATCGCCGACCCCTACTTTTCCGCCATTGCCCGCGGCGTCCAGGAGGCAGCCCGCCAACAGAACCGTATGGTGCTGTTGGCCAGCACGTCCGGCGCCCCTTCGGATGAGCGTGAAGCCGTGGCAGCCTTCGCTGCCCGTCGCGCAGATTCAATTGTCATTGCGGGTTCACGCTCGGCACGGCCCGAGGACGAGCAAAGCAACCTGGAGCTCGCTGCCGAGTTGGACCGCTATTGCCGTAATGGCGGGCATGTCGGCGTAGTGGGCCACCCGATCGTGGGCTCCACTGCCGACGAGGGCTACCACGTAGTTGAGGTGCCCAACGAGGACCTCGCCGCGGAGCTTGCTGACGAGTTGGCTGCCTCCCATGAGGGCGCCTTCGTCATTGTTGGCGGCCCTGAGGGACTCTTTACCTCCGATGACCGAATCCGCGGCTTCCAGCGCGGACTCGCCGACGCCGGCCGGCCCCGCGCCGAGGTTATCCGAACAGGCTTTAACCGTGCGGGAGGATACGATGCCGGACTTGCGCTGGCCGAACGAATCAAGGCCTCCAACGAGCGCCTCTGCATCTTCGCGGTGAACGACGTCATGGCCATCGGTGTGACCGCCGCCCTGCGGTCGGAGGGCGTGTGGATTCCGCGTGACGCAAACATCGCTGGTTTTGACGATATCGAAACCCTGCGGGACTTCCGTCCCGCCTTGTCCACGGTGTATCTGCCGCTGGAGGACATTGGAAGGCTTGCGGCCGGCGACCCGGAGGGCGGCCCTGTGGTTGGTTCCGTCAAGCTCCGCCGAAGCACGGAGCTTCCCGTGGAGAGCCAGGCGGGTTAGTTGGTGCCCTAGCACCCAGCCCGGGCCTAAGCGGTGGCTCTGGTTAGCTGACGGCATCCGGTGATTACACATTTGTGGCGATAACGCTATGAATATGTAATCGACGCAAGTGCGAGCTGATTACATATTCATAGCGATACCGCTAGGATTATGAAATGGCATTGAGTATCCCCGAGCTGGCGAAGCGCCTTAACGTCAACGAGAGCCGAGCACGGCAGCTCGTCCAATCCGGACGCATTCGGGGCCAACGGGTCGGCGGACGCTGGATCGTTGACGAAGCCGACGCTGTCCAGTACCGGCCTGGTAAGCCTGCTGGCCGGCCCCTGTCCGAACGGAGTGCCTGGCAACTCATATCCTGCTTCCGGGAAGACAGCTCGCGGTCCTCTCTCCTCGATGACTTCGAACCCTCGCCGGTCGAGAAGCATCGCCTGAAAGAGCGCATCAACCGGCTGCAGGACTCCTCGGACTTACTCAAGCTTCTCGCAGCATGGCTGCCCAATCGCGCCGAAAAATTCGAGTTCTCTTCCAGCCCGGACGACATCGCCGAGCTTCGGGGGGACAAGCGAATCCACCTTTCCGGAGTCTCTCACCCGCGTTCTGGGCTGCTGGCCACCTCAGAGGTTGAAGCCTACGTGCGACGCGACGAACTCAAGGCCGTCATCAAGGACTGGTTCCTGGTTGAGCCATTCCCCGGCAAGAGGCCGAATGTAATCCTCCGCGCCGCCGAGCAAGTCCCCGACGAACTTCCCCCACTAGTGGTGGCGGCAGACCTGGCCGAACGGCCCGGTGTTCGTGAACAACAAGCCGCACGCGAAATCCTCAGGAGCGTCCATGCCGATTGAACTTCCCGCAATGTTCATCGAACAGCAGGAAGCATGGCAGGCTGTCTTCGAAATCCATAGTGCAATGCCGCAGGGTTGGGTTCTGGTCGGCGGTCAAGCGGTCTTCCTGCACGCTGTCGAACGTGGTGCCCGGGACGTGCGACCCACCAAGGACGCCGATATGGCGTTGGACATCCGCACATACCCCACGATGCTTCACGATTTCACTGAACTCCTAGTGAAGCTCGGCTTCGAATCCGCGGGAGTATCCCTGGAGGGCTACCAGCATCGATGGGAGCGCGGCGAGGCTTTGGTGGATGTCCTCATTCCGCGCCATCTGGGTGAACGAGCCGAGAAGCGACGCGGAGTTAGCGGCGGGACCACGATTGCTGCCCCCGCCAGCCAACAAGCTCTCGACCGTTCGGAGACCGTCGAAGTTCAAGCGGGATCAGCGTCCGGCAAGGTCAACCGGCCCACGATCCTCGGCAGCCTCATCGGCAAAGCGGGAGCGCTGACCATCATCAATGACCCCCTACGGCAACGACACATCGATGACTTCCTTACCTTGGCCTCTGTTGTCCGAGCCTCTGACCTTCGTAACGTCACCTACAAGCGCGCTGAGCGGGACCATCTCGCAAACATGCTTGGTCGCCTTGCCAATGAACCGGAGCTCATGGAACTAGTGCCGGAAGGTGCCGAGGGCGTGGAACGCCTGCGAATCTCGCTGAACTAGGTGTTGACGGACGGCGGGACTAGCCGGTCCGCAATAACGCTCACGAACGGCATTTTGAATCAGGTTGGCGCTAGTCTTCCCCGAGCGTGATGGTGTGCAGGAATGCTGCGTCGTTGAGCACATTGTCCGGGAGGTCATCCTCAACGAACTCCAACATGATGTCCATGTCCTTGCCGTTTCCCCGCAGTGCGTCGGACACTGTCTGCCACAACAGCTTCCTGTTCCGGAGCGGGAACCGTTCGGCCTGAGGGCCCCAGGAAAAGCAGTGGACCCCAACGACGTGAGGCAACACCCGATGCAGCGAGTCAAGCGCTTGTTGGTCGGAAAGCCCGACGGCGGGTTGCCAGTAAGTGCCGAGGTTGGGATGGTTTACGCGGCGCAGGAGCTCAAGCGTTGTTTCGGGGGAGTCGGTGAGGGTGTTGCCGTGATACTCGAAGGCGATGGCTATTCCTCGCTCGGCCGCCAGGTCTGCCACCCGTTGCGCGTCCTTTACGACAGCGTCCCACTGACTGTCTTGAGCGTCTGCCGAACCAAGCTCCCCAGCCCAGATGCGTATTCGAGGTGCGCCTAAGGTCGCCGCCAGCTCCAATGTCGGGCCGAAATCGCCGAAGTCGGCGGCGCGGTAGTAGGAGCCAAGCGAAAGGACCGTGAGGCCAGCAGCTTCCGTTGCTTCCTTGGCGTGCACTGCGGATGCGGCGTCACTGACGTGGACATCCGTACCCCACTCGATGCCTGCCAAGCCTGCTTCGGAAGAAATACGGACGACGTCGTCAATCCCCGACTCCCGTAGGGTGACGGAACAAATGCCGGGCGTGAGGTCCGCCAACGTAGTGAGGTCGATCATTGGTTCAGGATAGCCGGAATGCGCTTACCATGTGTAAGCCGAACGGTTTGTCTTGCTCGTGCAGCCCTGCCTACTATTGTCTCGGTAGCGGTTCCTGAAACAATGGATTGCGCGCCACTTCGAAGAGCCCACGCCATTGTGCGTGGGTTCTTGCGTTAAGAGCACGATGGGGGAGTCAGTGGTGCTGATTGCATATCTCGATGAGTTCGGGCATGTACGTCCGTACGTGGACAGGGATCATGCCACACACAACACCCATTCGGTTTTCGGGTAGCCGTTAGTTCGACTTACTCAGCGCCCTCCCCATGATCGCCTGGGTAAGTGCATCGATGACTTCAGCGTTGGCCAAGGGATTCCGGATCAAGGTGAAGTCGACGTCTCCCACGGGCGGGAGGTCGAAACGCTGGGTGATGACTTTGAGGTCCTCGGGGACCAGGGATGCGGGCATCACGGCAACGCCAATACCCGCCCGGACTGCGGCTAGCACACCGCTGATCTGCTTGGTGCTGCACGTGATGCGCCATGTGCGGCCCGCCGCTTCCAAAGCGTCGATGGCCAACTTCCGGCTCAGGCTTGGCGCGGGATAGGCAATCAGCGGCACGGGCGCCCCGGGTTCCAGAACTGTTTGCTCAACGCCGACCCACGCGAAGTTGTCATGCCGAACAACCGTGCCTTCCTTGGCCCCAGCCACCCACTTCACGAACACGAGATCCAGCTGTCCGGCGTTGAGGCGTTTGTAGAGTTGGTCGCTTTGGCTGACGGTTAGTTCGAGGTTGATCTGGGGATAAAGTTGCCGGAATTCGCGCAGGATCCGCGGGAGGCCTGTGATGGCGAGGTCGTCGGCAGTGCCAAACCGGAGGCGGCCCCGCATTGCAGAACCGGAAAAGTAGCGTGCTGCGGAATCGTGGGCTGCCAGGATACTTCGGGCAAACCCGGCCATGGCATCGCCGTTGTCCGTCAGTCGGACTTCCCGGGTGTCACGGGCCACCAGGACCCGCTTGGCGGCGGCTTCGAGCTTGCGGACGTGCTGGCTCACTGTTGGCTGGGCAAGCCCCAATCGTTCGGCCGCCTTGGTGAAACTCAGCGTTTCAGCGACGGCAAGGAAGGAGCGGAGCTGGACAGGTTCAAACACGGAACTCCTCAAGCACTGGGTCGAATTGCTGCGGAAGTGCGGGAGCCTCATTGCGATCCGCAATGCTAGTTATAGGCGTAATACGCTTCCATAATTGCTGCTGGCAACCATAGCGTTAAAGGCATCCCACCGAAACTCTCGATCCGAGGACTACCTTTGGCACCCCCACCGCCTTCAGCGGCAAATGTCAGCCAGCCCGTCATCGATTCCCTGTCCGCGCCGCAGACGCCGGACACCGTCACCCAGCCACTCGCCGTCGTAAGCGAAAAGCTGCCCTGGCGGCACACCTTTATCTCCCTGAAGGTACCCAACTTCAGGATCTTCGCAATCGGCCACTTCATTGCCGTGATTGCGATCTGGATGCAACGCATCGCCCAGGACTGGATGGTGCTTCAGCTCTCCGGCTCCGTCACCGCCGTCGGAATTACCGTGGCCTTGCAGTTCATGCCGTCGTTGTTCCTTGGCCCGTGGGGCGGCATGATGGCCGACCGCTTCGCCAAACGAAAGATCCTCATCATCTGCCAGTCCGCGGCAGCGCTGCTGGCTGCGACATTGGCGGCGCTTTCCCTCAGCCAGCGCGTAGAAGTCTGGCACGTCTACACAATAGCCTTGGTCCTGGGTTTTGTGACCGTCCTGGACCAGCCCGCGCGGCAGGTATTTGTCAATGAACTCGTCGGTCCCAAGTACCTGCGCAACGCCATCAGCGTCAACTCAACAACCTTCCAGCTCGGTGGCCTGATCGGCCCGGCACTCGCGGGATGGCTGCTCACTGCTGTGGGCGCTGGTTGGGCATTCGCGGCCAATGCCGTGGCGTGCTGCTCGACCGTGACTATGCTCCTGATCCTCCGCAAAGACCAGCTGCACCTTAGCCGACCGACGCCGCGCAAGAAGGGCATGCTGCGCGAAGGCCTCCAGTACGCACTCAGCAAACCCACCATCTACTGGCCATGGTTGATGGCCGGGTTCGTGGCCGTTTTCGCTATGAGCCTCCCGGTGCTGCTGGCCGCCTTTGCGGACCACGTGTACGACGCCGGGGCCGGAGGCTACGGCCTGCTGAACGCGATGGTTGCGCTCGGTGCACTGACGGGCGCTGTGACGTCCACTCGACGTCGTCAGCTTCGGTTGCGGTCGGTGGTGCTGTCGGCAGGCTTGTACGGCCTGATGCTATGCCTATCGTCCGTGATGCCGTCGATGGTCTGGTTCAGCGTCTCGATGGTCCTGGCCGGATTCTGGTGCCTCATGTTCCTCACCGCGGCAAACCAGATGGTGCAGACCAGTTCCAACATGAGCATTCGAGGCCGCGTGATGAGCCTTTACTTAGTGGTGCTCATCGGCGGCCAGGCAATTGGCGGCCCAGTGATGGGTTGGCTCGCTGAGCACCTTGGTCCGCACCTGGCCATCCTGGTGGCTGGCGGTGTGCCGGCAACGGCGGCGGCCGTGGTCGCCGTCGTGCTGGCCAGGAAGGCCTCCCTGCATATCAAAGTGGACTTGCGGGACAGGCGTCGTGTGCTCCGGATTGTGAACCGCACACAGACTGCATAACGGACGCAAGCGGCATAACCGCATGCAAACAAAAGGGCAGTGCCTGCGGTGAAGCCGCATGCACTGCCTTTTTGGTGGAGCCTTTAGGCTACGGGCGCTTGGACCGCAGTCGGCAGATGGGGGTACTCCGCGGAGCGTCCCTGGAACTCGAGCACATCCGGGTTGCGGATGACGCCGTCGCGAATCTCGATCGCGCGGGAGATCGTCTCATTGGCGTCCCATGCGTCAGGACCCGCGGCCACTGTCTCCAGGAATGGCAATAAGGCCTCGCTGATCTCCCAGCTGGCCGAGTTCCACAGGTAGGAGGGGCTGTGATCAACGGCGTAGTAGTTCACATGCCCGCCCACCCGGAACATGGGCTCATCGAATGTTGTGGACCTTGCCCAGCTGAATCCCATGCCGGGATCGCAGGACACGTCCACGATCAGGCTGTCCGGCCGGAAATCGGCCAGGTCCTCGGTCCGCAGGTACGTCAGCGGCGAGTTTGGGTCCTGCAAGGTGCAGTTGACCACAATGTCCGCGGCAGCAAGGAACGGGGCCAGTGGCTTGCGGCCCCCGTCTGTGATGACTTCGCTCAGGAATGGTGCATTGTTGTCGTGGTCGAACTGCACGATCCGCACTGAGTGAATCGGGGATCCAACCGCGGCGACACCGCGGTTGGTCAGCACCTGGACATCATGGACGCCGTGAGCGTTCAACGCTGTCACGGCGCCTCGGGCAGTGGCGCCGAAACCGATAACCACTGCGGTAAGACGGCGGCCGTAATCACCCGTGGAACCGGTCAAAGCCAACGCATGCAGCACAGAGCAGTATCCGGCAAGCTCGTTGTTTTTGTGGAAGACATGAAGTCCGAAACCGCCATCGGCAGCCCAGTGGTTCATTGCTTCAAACGCGATCAGCGTTAGTTTTTTATCGATCGCGAGCTGGGTGATGGCCTCGTCCTGAACGCAATGTGGCCAACCCCAGAGGGTCTGCCCGTCCCGGAGTTCAGCAAGATCCTCGGCCTGCGGCTTGGGCAGCAGAATAATGTCGTTCTGGGCGATAAGCTCTCGCCGTGTGCCCAGTCCGCCGACGAGCCCGGCGAGTTTGCTGTCCGAAACACCAAAGCGTTCGCCATAGCCATATTCAAGGTGCAGCCGCTGGCGCAGTTCCGGAGCGATGCGCTCAAGATGTTCCGGGTGGATCGGTAGCCGTTGCTCGTTGGGCTTCAGCGAAGAACCCAGGACGCCAATGCTTAGCGGACTTTGCGCCCCAATCACTTTTTATTGCCGGTTGCGGGTTTCGCGGCCGTAGTGTCGGGCGAGTCGGCAGCCCGTTTGTCCGCGCGCTTTTCCTTGATGGATTTACTGGACTTCTTCGATGCAGCTTGGCGCGGTGATTTGTCGCCCATGATCGCTCCCTAGAGCGGAGCCGAAATGGCTCCTGACTCCTGACGATACACCCAGCACCTGAGCCGCTGTGTATCGGGATGACTCACTGCGCAGGCTCGACGGCGGGCCGACCATGGGTCACACGGTGGCTGACGCGATCCGCGGTGTCGTCAACGCGGACGAAGTGCTCCACAGGCTCCATGTAGAACCGGGCACTGTTAATGACGCCCTCTTCCACGCCGAAAATGATGACGCCCGTGAGCTCATGTGGCGTGCCATCCCGCCACGCGCCCTGCATGTGCAGCTCGGTCCACGCCTGGTTGCCAGTCACGCTGTGGGACACCATTCGAACCTTGATGTCCGGCACTCCTGTGAAGAGTTGCTCCCAGTTGCTACGGATAGCGTCCCTGCCCGTGAAGCCCCTGGTGGGGTGGGCAGGCGTCTCATTGACATAGCCAGGCGCGAAGCATTCGGCCAAGGCTTCCAGATCGTGCTTGTTCGTGGCTTCCAGCAGGCGGTGGATGACGGCGAGGGGAGCCGCTTCAGCATCGTCGGTGAGAGTCATTGGGGGACCTCCCGGATAGGTGGATGTATCTACGAGTTTAGGCTCGGGGACGGCCGGGGTCGACGGGTGCGGGGGCTTATCTGATGAGTGCCGCCCGTCGTAATTCCCAACAAGATGACCCCCTGCCCGGAGGCAAGGGGTCATGATGGAGCGGGCGACGGGAATCGAACCCGCGTATCGAGCTTGGGAAGCTAGCGCTCTACCATTGAGCTACGCCCGCGTCGCTGTCGGCTATTCGCCGGAGCGAGTCCTAGCTTAGCGCAGTTACGGCGGTCCTCATGACAGGCGCAAACGCCATGTCTACTTGAAGAGCTTCAAGCTGTTCCAACCGGATCCAACCTGGGCGTAGGTGGTCCAGGAACCCCTGCCGAGGCCGTAATTGTAGAGGTTGCCATCAGCAGTTTGGGCAGTGATGCCTCGAGTGCCCGCACCGGTCAGCCCGAAGCTCGGGAGGAGCGTACGCATGTACTGCCAACCCGTGCCTACGGTGGTGGCCGGGCCAAAGAAACCAGCCCAGCCGTCTCCCCGATAGTTGACCAAAGATCCGGAAGCTGTCCTCGCCAGGATGTCGTTGGCGCCGTCGCCCTCCCAGTCGGCCATGGTCAGTTCCATGCCGTTCCAGCCCTTGCCGATGACCTGCGGAGCGCTCAGCGCACCGCCGAAGGTGTTGGGGTAGTAGCGCAGCACACCATCCGAAAAATACCCGACGACGCCGGGCCGGGGGTGCGCGTGCGTCCACTTGCCCACGGTAATGGTCATGCGATCCCAGCCGCCATTGCCCACGACAACCTGGCCAGCGAAGCCGCCGTCGGGAAGGCCGCGGTAAACGCCCAGGACGCCGTTGTTCCACTGCGCAAGGATGTCGTACACGCCATCAATGTCCCAGTCCACCACGAAGCCCTGCTTCAAACCCGTCCATCCCGAACCGATCTGGACTGGCGCCCCATACCCGCCTGCCGCCGTCGCGGGGTAACGCAGCATCCGGCCTGAAGAGTCGGCAGCTACGAGGTCGGCGCCGGACTTGATGCTGGCGGCGGCTGCCGGTTTTCCAGCGAAGTAGTGCTCCAGCGTCGGGAATCCGCGACGGTTCATGTCAGTGGCCAGCGCTACGCCAACGTACCGCAGATGCCACGGCTCATAGCTGTACCCGGTGGTGCCCGTGTAGCCGTTGGGGTACCGGACGATGAAGCCGTATTTGTGTGCGTTCGCTGCCACCCATTTGCCAGCCGCCGTGTCTCCGAAGCAGGTGCTTAGGCCACAGGAACCAGCAGCATTGCCGATGTCCATGGCGAGGCCCGTCTGGTGTTCGCTGTACCCGGGACGTGCCGAGATGGTGTCCGCAATCTCCTCGCCGTAAATATCCTTGTAGTAGGCGTACACCTCCTGCTGCTGGGCATACGAACGGTAGCCGCTCACGATCGACAGGCCGCCGGTACCAGCATCGGCTGCTCCCTGGAACAAACCATTTAGCCATGCGGCGGCCTCGGCCCGCATGTACTGGCCGGAGCCACGGGCATTGATGAGGTCGTTCGGGGCGTAGCTGACTGGATTCAGCGGCCTGGATTTATTGACCAGGACAGAGAAGCTTGCAGGGTTACCGATGGGGTCCAGGCTTGGCAGGGGATTCACAGTGGTGGGCACTGCCACTTTGTTCGCGACTGTGGATGCCACCGTAGATGCCGCTGCCGAGGGTGCCGTTGTTGGAAGTGCCGACGCAGGCGCCGCCGTGATGACTCCGCCAGCCACCGCCATGGCGAGGAATGCCGCGCAAGCAGCCAGTCGCCGTCGTGCATTGCCGTGGACAAACGGATGTTTCAGTACTCGCATTACGCCCCCAATTTGGTTTTTGCCAGCGGCACGAACTCTACCCGGCCCGGGACTATGTGTCAGCTGTGTCTCAGATACGCCGCCAGGTAACCATTCGGTCAAGGCTCGTTTGTCTTGTGTCGCAGGCAAGCGAGGCTGACTATTCTGAAGGTGTTAGCTGCAGTGTATGGGGAACCGGGCTACGACATTCGAACCGTACGCCGAAAGAGGTTTCCGTGGCATTTGCAGCTTACGAAGTGGTGATCAGCAGGGATGCCATGACCGTCTATGGATTCCTGATGGATGGCATGAACAACTCCCTTTGGCGTTCCGGCATCCGCAGCATATCGGTTCGATCCGGGGTGCGCGGCCAGAAGGGCGCGGTCTATCAGCAGACGCTCACTGGCCCGGGAGGCCGGCCGATCGCGGCTGACTTCCAGATCACCGAGGGCCGGCCGGGCGCAGAAGTGCGCTTCGCAGTGGTGGCCGGACCCGCCCGGCCCACGGGCGGCTACTACCTCAGCACCGAGGGCAAGACCACCCGGCTCAGGTTTGCCCTGGAGTACCACCCCAAGGGCTTGCAAAAACTCATGAACGGCATGATCCAGAAAACCATGGAAAGTGAAGTTGCCCAGTTGGAGCAACTCAAGACCGTCATCGAGTCCGGCCAGGCGGTTTGACTACTGGGCGGTTCCCTACTGGGCGAGCTTGAAGCCGCTCCAACCGCTGCCGATGATCACCGGCGTCGTCAGTCCTCCCGACGTGAGGTCCCAATACTCCAAAACTCCATTGGTGCCCAGGCCCGCGACGCCCGCGGTGTTTGCGCCGGTCACTCCTTGAAGTGAACGCAAACCGGTGTAGTCGGTCCACGCCGCACCCACCACAGGCCTGGCCTCCTGCTTCGGGGTGCCCAACCCGGTGCCCCGGTACAGCCTCAGGTATCCGTTGGGCTCCACCGTGAGGAGATCCTGGAAACCATCCGCGTTATAGTCCACCATGCTCAGCCGGACGGCCTTGTTGCCTGTTCCGATTGCCGCCTGGGTTCGTATGTATGTCATTCCGGAATTCTTGTAGAACCAGAGCCCGCCGGATGCATCCATGGCCACAATTTGAGGCAGGCGGTTGTTTGCACACCAATTACCCACGGCTATGTTCAGGGACTCCCACCCCTGGCCCAGGACTCCCGGCGATCCGAAGCCACCTGACTGTCTGCCCGGGTACACCAGGAGCGCTCCATCCAGACGTTGGGCGATGAGGTCAAAGACGCCGTCGCGGTCCCAATCCGATACGAACAACTCCTTGAGCCCGGTGAAACCGATTCCGATCTTGCGGGCCGTGCCGTACTTGGCGTTACCCAAGGACGGGTAGGAATACACCGTTCCGTCCGAGCTGATGGATACAAGGTCTGCAGCGCTGCCGATGGCTGCCGCGCTGAGATTCACGGTAGGCGGCTGGTACTTGCCGCCGGGTTCGCACACACTCACAGGATCCGTGGGCGGCGTAACCGTCCCGCCGGGCCGCGTGGTGGTTCCGGCAGGCAGCGTGGTGTAGCCGAAGAAATTGACCACGCCCCACAGCGTGTAGCGGTTGGGAGTCGTTTGCCAATTGCCATCCGTGTACGTGATTCCAATGCCCATCACATTGAAGCGTGGATCACGCAGCAGGGCGTCGTGACCGGGGGAGCCCTTCCACCACTCCACCAGTTGGGCAGCGTCACGATCCCATCGGACAGCAATGACCTCACCAGCGCCGTTGTTCGGGTTCAGCGCCCGCGGATCCGTCCAAAAGTTCGCCCGGTGCTGGATCACTTCACGGCTGGCGATGCTGTTCGACCATTCCTGCGCCATGCTCGCCACCGTGGCGTGATACTTCACCGGGGCCAGGCCCAGAGAAGCGCGGTAGCTGTTGATCGCGTTGAACACGGTCAGGATGGCCGCGGTGTTGTCGTCCGGGAGAAGCGCGAGGGCACCGTTGTCCGGATCCGCATCGCTGCTCGGGGTCTTGCCGGGGAAGGGCGTGGGGGCTGGCGTTGGTGTGACCGGCGTTGACGATGGAGTGGGCGTGGGTGTGACAGGCGTTGGTGACGGCGCGGGTGCCGTTTGTGAATGCGTCGGTGTTTGGTTTGGTGAGGGTGTTGGCGACGGCGTTTGGTTTGGTGAGGGTGTTGGCGACGGCGTTTGAGTCGGTGGCGCTGTTGGCGTCGGTGACTCCGACGGGCCAGGTCCTACGGCAGGCGCTGTTGGCGTTGGAACGGAGGTGGGGGAAGCCGACGACGGTGCAGACGCGGCGGGAGGACTTGGGGCGGGTGGCTCGTTGGCCTCAGGGCCGGAGGGAGTGCCGTCCGAGGAAGGATTGTCCGGACCCCATGAGGGTCCGATGTTCGGCACCGGAGGGGGCGTCTCAACAGTCGGATCTATCGCAATCGGTCTAGTCGGCGCACCATTTTCTGAACCGAGGCTGGTCCCCGAACCCAGCCCTGGCGAAGGCTCGGCGTTGGCTTCTTCGCTGGCCGCGGGGGTCGGCCCCAAAGGTGCGGGGTCCGGCGTCGTACTGGTTGCAGGGGCCTTGAGGCCGGAAGGAACACTGCCCGAAGAAGTAGTGCCGCCGCCCGGTACGGCGTCTGTCGCTGGCAGGATTTGACTGGACGCGGCTACCAATATGGCCAGCGCGCCAGCCAGCACGATAGCCGCAGGCGCTGACAATTTCCCCACAATTACCCCGCGAATGCTCGTTGCCCCCAAGTACGGGCGCGGCTTTACATGTCCGGGAACTATAGTCCCATGGGGCGGCCCGGACAATGCATGGCCCGGACAAGGCATGGGGTATTTTTGATGCTGTGCTGATCTCTGACCGCGATATTCGTGCCGAAATAGACTCCCAACGGATTGTCCTTGAACCGTACGATCCCGCGATGGTTCAGCCGTCTTCCGTGGACGTGCGGATTGACCGGTTTTTCCGGCTCTTCGATAACCACAAATACGCCCACATCGATCCCGCCGAGGAGCAGCCCGAGCTGACCCGGCTGGTGGAGGTTGAAGGCAATGAACCTTTCATCCTGCACCCGGGTGAATTCGTACTGGGCTCAACGTACGAGACAGTGAGCCTGCCCGACGACATCGCTGCCCGCCTCGAAGGTAAGTCGTCCCTCGGCCGGCTTGGTTTGTTGACGCACTCCACCGCGGGCTTCATCGATCCCGGCTTCTCAGGGCACGTCACGCTGGAGCTTTCCAACGTGGCGACGCTGCCTATCAAGTTGTGGCCGGGCATGAAGATCGGCCAGCTGTGCTTCTTCCGCCTGACATCCTCAGCGGAACACCCCTACGGTTCCGGTGAGTACGGCAACCGCTACCAAGGCCAGCGCGGACCAACCGCCAGCCGAAGCCACCAGAATTTCCACCGCACAGCCATCTAAGCGGAAACCGGCTGGGCGTCAGGCCCTGATCGTCAGGCGCTGACCCTCAGTCGCTAGCGTCAGTCGCTAGCGTCAGGCGCTGACGGGTCAGGCAGTGGCGCGCTCGGCAGCCCGCGGCGGTGTGCGGGGACTCCTGCGGAGTGCCTTGACCACAGGCTCCACGAAGCGAGCCGCAAGCGGTCCCGTGATGGCCATGATGAGGACATAAGCGGTAGCCAAGGCTGCAACCTCGTCCGGCACAGCTCCCGAAGCTACCGCCAGGCCAGCAATGACGATCGAGAATTCGCCACGCGCAATCAGGGCCGCTCCCGCGCGGAAGCGGCCAGGCATTGCGATTCCCGCACGTTTGGCTGCCCAGAATCCTGTGACCATCTTCGTGGCTGTCGTCAGCAGGGCGAGCAGCAGTGCCCATCCCAGGACCGGCGGGATGGACGTGGGATCGGTGTTGAGGCCGAAGGCAACGAAGAAGATCGCGGCAAACAAGTCCCTCAGGGGTTCAAGGATGCGCGTCGCATTGTGGGCCGTGGCGCCGGAGATGGCAATGCCGAGCATGAATGCACCCACTGCAGCTGAGACCTGGAGGGCGGAGGCGATACCGGCGACCAGAAGAGCCAGCCCGAGCACGTTCAGCAGAAACACTTCGGAGTTCTCGCTGTGAACGGCTTGGGAGACGCGGTGCCCATGCTTGAGCGCGATCATCAGGACTACCGTGACGACAGCCAACGCGATGCCCACCGTCTGCAGTCCACCCAGGAACCCGACACCGGCCAGGATGGCAGTCAGAATGGGCAGGTAAATGGCCATGGCGAGGTCCTCGAAAACGAGGATGGAAAGCACTACGGGAGTTTCGCGGTTACCGATCCGGCCGAGGTCAGTGATGACCTTCGCGGCGATTCCTGAGGACGAGATGTAAGTAACGCCACCCATCACGATGGCGCCCACAAGACCCCAGCCCAGAAGAACGGCAATCCCGGCGCCCGGGAGGAAATTCAGCACGAAGTCCAGGACACCGGCCTGCCATGAACGTCTGAGCCCGGTGACGAGTTCAGAGGCGGTGTATTCCAATCCGAGCATCAACAGCAGCAGGATGACCCCGATTTCGCCCGACAGATGCGAAAACTCATGCATGCCATCCAATTTGACGAAGCCGCCTGCACCGAAGGCCAAGCCACCCACCAGGTAAAGCGGAATGGGAGACATGCCGATGCGGCCCGCTAGTCGAGCAAGGAGACCGAGGCAGAAGACGACGGCCCCCAGTTCAACGAGGGCTAGTGCGAGCGGATCCATGGCGGGTCAGCCGTTGCGGAGGATATCGGCCGCCGAGTCGAGGCCTTCCTGGGTGCCAACCGCAACGAGCAAATCACCAGTGTGAAGTACGACGTCGGGTGCGGGCGACGGGACGACCTCGCCTTCACGCATAATCGCAACGATCGAAACGCCACTGCGGGTACGGATCTGGGCTTTGCCCATGGGCTGGTTCACGAATGGGGAATCAGGGGTGATGGAGAACTGGCGGGTCACGATGCCAGGTATCTCGCGGTGGGCTTCTGCCAGACGCATGGCGATGTGCTGCCCGCCCAGGAGGTTGCCTAGGGTGGCGGCTTCATCGGCTGTGAGGGGAATGGAAGCCTGGCAGGTGTCCGGGTCATCCCAGGTGGACACGAAGAGCTCTGTCTCGCCTTCGCGAAGCTCAACGACACCGATGCGACGGCCCGAGGCCGTGACGAAATCCTTACGGATCCCAAGGCCCGGGAGTTCAGTCTCATCCACGTTCATATCTCCACCCTAACTCTGTTGTACCGTCTGGTACGGCGTTCGTATTCAGCCGGTCTTATCTAGTTAACGTTCTGGTACCACGGCTATTTCCACCTTGGTGGGCGGCTTCACCGGCAGGATCACCAGAAGGCCGGCGAGCAGGACAACCATGATGCCGAGGATGCCCCATCGCTGGGCTCCACCTTCTTCAACAATTGGAGCCGCAATTGTGATGCACAGGGTGAAGAGGGTGGGAGCAAGGAAGCTGACAGCCCGGCCCGTGGTGGCGTAGAGCCCGAAGAGTTCTCCCGACTCGCCGTCGGGGGCGAGCCTGGCCAGATAGGCCCTTGACGAAGACTGGGCTGGCCCAACAAAAAGGCACAGCAGCAAGCCGAAGATCCAGAAAGTATTGGCGGCAGGCCAGCTGTTTCCAAAGAACACGTAGTTTCCGTTGCCAAGCACCAGGATGAAGGTGCCCGCGATCAGCAGACCCACCAAGGAAATCACGATGACTGCCTTTGGTCCGATCTTGTCGTCCAGGAAGCCGCCGATGATGGCACCAACGGCTGCGACGACGTTGCCGAAAATCGCGAAGAAGATCACTTCCTTGAGTTCGAAACCAAAGGTCCCGGCAGCGATCACCCCGCCGAACGTGAAGACGGCAGCAAGGCCGTCGCGGAAGATCGCGCTGGACAGCAGGAAGTAAATGGTGTGGGGACTGGTGCGATAGATGGCCACGATCCGCCGGAGCAGCAGCTTGTACGACGCGATGAAGCCCAGGGAAGCGGTGTCCTTCTTCACGGAAACTTCCGGAACGGCGAACAGCACGGGCAGGGCGAAGATGAAGAACCATAGGGCCGAGAAAATGGCCACAAGCCGGATGTTCAGTGATTCTTCAGTGGAAGCACCGAACCATTCGAAAGATGGCTGCACGAAGAGTTGCAGGACCAGCAACAGGGCCACGATCCCACCGAAGTATCCCATGCCCCAGCCAAAACCGCTGACCTTGCCGATGTTTTTGGGTGTGGAGATTTGGGCCAGCATGGCGTTGTAGTTCACGCCGGCGAACTCAAAGAAGATATTGGCAAGCGCGATCAGGCAGACACCAAGAAGAAGGAATCCCGGCTGCGGGAAGACAAAGAAGCACAGGGCCGTGAGGACGGCTGTGGCAGCCGTGTTGACTCCGAGCCAGAGCTTGCGCCGCCCGCCGGCATCCGAACGTTGGCCCGTCACCGGGGCCAGCAGCGCGATGGCCAGGCCCGCGACGGCCAACGCAGCACCAAGTGCGGCAGACGCGGCGTCCTCTCCACCGAAGGCAGACGAGGTCAGGTACACCGTGAAGACGAATGTGGTCATGATCGCGTTAAAGGCAGCCGAGCCCCAGTCCCAGGACGCCCAGGCAAGGATTTGGCCCTTCTTGGAGGAAGCAGGTCCGGAGGCAAGCTCGGATGCTGGGTGGGAGGCTTCGGGAACTGCGGCCGCGTTCATAGCCTGAATGCTATCGGGCCTCGGACAGTGGCGGGCAGATGACAGACCGCTATGTGAATAACGCACGGGGAATTCATTCGCAGGCCCCGCCGGCTCCGGCCAAAAACTGTCCGGGCCCCTTGATAAACTGGTCCAACTGAACCCAACGTATGACCGCCTGCTCCAACTTTTGACAATTCGTTTCTGACTTTGCGGAGAAAACAGTGATCACAGTTCTCGCCACCACCTTTGTAGCGGCAACTGTGGCGCCCTTGATCTTCAGCAAACTTGGTCGGAACGCCTTCTATCTCCTGGCAGCGGTTCCCGCGATCGCCTTCGTTTGGCTGGTCCTGCAGTATGGCCCCGTATATTCCGGCGGCGGTATAGAAGAAGTATTCCCCTGGGTTCCGAACCTGAAGCTCGAGTTTGCGTTCAGGATGGACGCACTCGCCTGGGTCATGTCACTGCTCATCCTCGGCGTTGGCGCCCTGGTGTTGGTCTATTGCGCCCGGTACTTCAAGAACAAGGATCCTGGGCTCGGTGGGTTTGGCGCCCAGCTCCTGGCTTTTGCTGGTGCCATGTTCGGCCTGGTGACGTCCGACGACCTCCTGATGATGTTCATCTTCTGGGAGCTCACCACCGTCCTGTCATACTTGCTCATCGGCTATGCCCGGACCCGCTTGGCCGCGCGGCGTTCTGCCCTTCAGGCGCTGATGGTTACCACAGCCGGCGGGCTGGCGATGTTGGTGGGGCTCATCGTCCTGGGCCAAGCCGCAGGAACCTACCGGATCTCCACCATCCTGGACCAAGCCGGGACGCTCGTTAACGGCACCACAAGTGGGATGGTGGGGGCCGCCGTCGTTCTCATCCTGGTGGGTGCAGTGACCAAATCGGCGCTGGTCCCTTTCCACTTCTGGCTTCCGGGTGCCATGGCGGCTCCAACTCCCGTGAGCGCCTACCTGCATGCCGCGGCCATGGTGAAGGCCGGTATCTACATCGTCGCGCGGCTGGCGCCAGGTTTCGCGGAATCGCAATTGTGGCTGCCAATGGTCCTCGGCCTCGGCTTGGCCACGATGTTGGTTGGCGGATACAGGGCCCTCCGACAGACAGATATCAAGCTCATCCTGGCCTACGGAACGGTGAGCCAGCTCGGCTTCCTGACCATGGTGGTGGGCCTGGGCAGACCTGACGCCGCCCTTGCCGGGCTTGGGCTTCTGCTGGCCCATGGCTTGTTCAAAGCGGCACTGTTCCTGGTGGTCGGCATCATCGACCACCAGTCGGGGACACGCGATATCCGGAAACTCTCCGGCGTCTTCCGCTCCTCACGAGCCCTCGGGGTAGTGGCCGCGATTGCCGCCGCCTCCATGGCGGGGGTGCCGCCGCTGGCGGGTTTCGTGGCCAAGGAGTCCGTGTTTGAAGCCTTCGTGCACTACGGCATGGGCCATGACGCACCTGCCTGGGGCATCTGGATTCTGGTCGGGCTCGTGATCGGTTCAATCCTTACCTTCGCGTACAGCGCGCGCTTCATGTGGGGTGCCTTTGCCACGAAGCCCGGTATAGAGCACACGCCCTTCAAAGCCATCAAGCCCGCCTTCCTGGCTGCGCCTGCCCTTCTGAGTTTCCTCACCATTGTTTACGGACTGTGGCCCGCGCCGGTGGATAGTTGGATCCAGCCTTACGCAGCGCTGTTCGCAGATGGGGAGGAAGCCGTCGACGCCGGGCACTTGGCTTTGTGGCATGGGCTCACTCCCGCTTTGGGACTGACCGCGATCACTTTTGTTGCCGGTGCCGCAATGTTCTACGGCCGCAACGTCGTTTCACGCGTGCAAGGCCTGGTTCCCGATTGGGTGGACGGCGACCGCGCCTACCAACATACGATTGGCGCTTTGGACGACGTCGCAGTGTGGGTCACGGGCCGCACCCAGCGTGGTTCACTGTATTTCTATCTGACGGTCATCCTCACGGTTGCCTTCGCAGTGCCCCTCGCAGCTCTGCTCCTGACCAACAAACCGTTGCCTGACGGTATCTATTTCATCGATCCAAACTCTCCGTTGCAGTTGATCGCGGGAGTGGGCATCGTGGTGGGCGCGCTAGCTGCTGTCCGCGCCAACAAGCGCTTCCTGGCGGTGCTCATGGTGTCTGTCACCGGTTACGGCATCGCGCTCATGTTTGCCTTGCAAGGAGCGCCTGACCTTGCACTGACCCAGATGCTGGTGGAGACCATCGTGCTGGTGGCCTTCGTTTTGGCCATGCGCAGCCTGCCCGCCGAACTACGGGACCGAACGGGTGGCCGCCTCCGGGTGATCCGCGTGATCGTAGGTGCTGCGTTCGGCATCACCATGATCTTCGTTGCCATCTACGCCATGGGTGCCCGCGTGGCCACGCCTGTCTCCCTTGAATTCCCACGCCTGGCCTACGAAGGCGGCGGTGGCCTGAACGTGGTCAACGTGACCCTCGTGGACATCCGCGCGTGGGACACCTTCGGCGAAATTTCGGTCCTGGCCGTGGCCGCCACTGGCGTTGCCAGCCTGATCTTCGTGCGCAGCCGCGGCGACCGCATTAAAACCTCAGAGGCAGTACCGGAAGGCAGCGTGGGGCGGCGCACCGGCGTCGACCGCGACTCCCGCGACGGTGCCCGGCTGGCCGTGGCGAGGAAGTTCACGGACGTTACCCGCGATGCCTGGCTGGTAGCAGGCCGGACGCTGGCTCCTGAGCGGAGGTCCATTATTTTCGAAGTGGTCACCCGGCTGATCTTCCACTCGATGATCGTTTTTTCCATCTATCTACTCCTTGCGGGTCACAACTTGCCCGGGGGCGGCTTCGCAGGCGGCTTGACCGCAGGCCTTGCCCTCACCATCCGCTACCTTGCCGGGGGACGCTTCGAGTTGAGCGAGGCGGCGACAGTGAGTGCAGGCACGCTGTTGGGGACAGGACTAGCGACGGCGGCAGCGTCCGGTTTCGTGCCGCTCCTCCTCGGCGGCCAGGTGTTCCAGAGCGCGATCATCGAGTTTTGGCTGCCCGTATTCGGAGACGTCAAGTTCGTAACGTCCACGATCTTCGACATCGGTGTCTACATCGTGGTGGTGGGACTGGCGCTCGACGTCCTACGCAGCCTGGGCGCTGAGATCGACGAACATTTTGAAGGGAAGGTGCCAAGGGCCGTAAAGACCCGAGCCGCCGAGTCTGAGTCCGCCGAAACGGCCGCCTCCGGGAAGGGCAACCCATGAGCATCAACCTGACCCTCCTGATCGTCATGGGCGTCCTGTATGCCTGCGGTATCTACCTGATTTTGGAGCGAAGCCTGACTCGCGTCCTGCTTGGCTTGATGCTGCTTGCCAACGCCACCAACCTGCTGATCCTCAGTACGGGAGGGTACGCCGGACTCGCTCCTTTGTTCAATAAGGAAACAGCCTCCAGCGAGTACAACGACCCCCTGCCACAGGCGCTCATCCTCACATCGATCGTCATTTCATTCGCCGTCACTGCCTTCATGCTCGGCATCATCTACCGGACTTGGGCCTTGGCACGGCAAGACGAAATCCAGGATGACATCGAAGACCGCCGCGTAGCCCGGACTCCCAGCTTCGACAAGGAAGACGACGCCATCGTCCCGCTGGAAACATCGGAGTTCGCGATCACTCCTGCCAGCCCCGAAGACCGCGCCCAGCCGGACGCGACCGAAAAGCCCAACACTGTAAGGACCAAGGAAGGAGGCAGCCAGTGAACCTCGCCAACCTGTCGCCACTGGCCGTCCTCCTTCCGATCCTCGGGGCGGCCCTCGCATTCGTGCTGATCCGGCATACGGCTGCGCAGCGGGTAGTCAGCATCGTGATCCTCAGCGCGACGCTCCTGCTCGAATGCCTGCTCCTGGCGTCCGTGTGGGAGGGAGGCACCACTTCCGTCACGCTCGGTGGATGGCTGCCGCCATGGGGCGTGGTGTTGGTGGTGGATCAGTTCTCCTCACTCATGCTCGTGGTTTCCACCGTCGTCAGCCTCGCGGTCCTGATCTACGCCACCGGCCAGGGCATGGCTGATGGCGACAAGGAAGCGCCGGTCTCGATCTTCCACCCCACTTATCTGATCCTGGTGGCGGGCGTATCCAACGCCTTCCTCACAGGTGACCTTTTCAACCTTTACGTGGGCTTCGAAATCCTGTTGACGGCCAGCTATGTGCTGATGACCCTTGGCGGGACGGGGCCGCGCATCCGTGCCGGCGTCACCTACGTGGTGGTCTCCGTGGTTTCGTCCGTCTTGTTCCTCATCGCTATCGCCATGATTTACGGAGCTACAGGAACCATCACTATGGCGGACCTCGCCATCAAGCTGGCCGAACTGGATCAAGGAACCCAGAATCTCCTGCACGTGATGCTGCTGGTGGCGTTTGGGATCAAGGCGGCCGTGTTCCCTCTGTCCTTCTGGCTTCCCGACTCCTATCCAACAGCTCCGGCTCCCGTCACAGCCGTCTTTGCTGGCTTGCTGACCAAGGTGGGTGTTTACGCCATGGTCCGCACCGAGACACTCCTCTTTCCCGGGGACACCCTCAACGTGCCCTTAATGGTGGTGGCGCTGCTAACCATGGTGGTGGGCATCCTGGGTGCCTTGGCACAGAGCGATATCAAACGTCTCTTGTCCTTCACCCTGGTCAGCCATATCGGCTACATGGTGTTCGGCTTGGCAATGTCGTCCGTCGCGGGGCTTGGCGCTGCCGTGTTCTACGTGGCGCACCACATCACAGTGCAGACCAGCCTGTTCCTGGTCACTGGCCTGATTGAGCGCAGGGGCGGATCGTCGTCCATTGACCGCTTGGGTGGCCTGGCCAAACTCTCGCCACTCCTTGCCTTGCTGTTCTTCGTCCCTGCGATGAATCTTGCGGGCATCCCGCCATTCTCGGGTTTCCTGGGCAAGCTCGGGCTCCTCCAAGCGGGCGTGCAACTGGGTACGCCGCTGGCCATCGTTTTGGTGGTGGGCGGCGTCGTCACCAGCCTCCTCACCTTGTTGGCAATTGCGCGTGTTTGGAACAGGGCATTTTGGCGCAAGCCCGAGGACGCCGAGTACCCGGACCCCGTGCTTCAGACGCCAGGCAATGTTGGGGTACTGCCCCGGACAATGGTGGGCTCCACGGCTGGCCTTGTGGCCTTCGGTGTTGCGCTCACAGTCTTTGCTGGCCCACTCTTTCACCTCGCCGACGGCTCGGCGGAAATCATGTTGGACCGCACTGCCTACATCCATTCAGTCCTGGGGGACTCCGCGGAGGTACCAGCGGTGGGTCAGTCAGGGGCTGCCAAATGAGCCGTAAACCGATCTCCTTCCGCACTGAACTGCCCCTGCTGGTGTGGCTGGTCATCGTCTGGGGTGCCCTGTGGAGGGACTTCAGTCCGGGAAACCTGCTGTTCGGTGCGCTCATCGCCGTGCTCGTGGCCAAGTTCTTCTACCTTCCGCCAGTGGAGCTCGGGGGCAGGTTCAACGTGCTGCGCGCCATGTCCTTCGCCCTGATGTTCCTGGGCAGAGTCGCGGCAGCGAGTTTTCTGGTCCTCTACCTGGCCGTAGTGAAGGGTCCAAAGGTGCGCAGCGCCGTCGTCGGTGTTCCGTTGCGCAGCCATTCTGACCTCATAGTCACGGCAACCGGGCACGTTATCTCGCTGATTCCCGGCTCGCTGGTGGTGGAAGTGGACCGCTCGACGTCCACGCTTTACCTGCACGCGCTCAACATTTATGAGGATGCTGATATCACTAAGATTCGCCAGGAAGTCCAGAACATCGAGGCCGCGCTGATCCGGATCATGGGAACGCGCGAGGAACTCCATGCACTCCAGGCTGAACCCGGTGCGGGCATGGAAGGGGCAACCCTATGAAAGAACTTGTTCTGCTGGTAACGGCGGTGATCCTGAGCTTGGCTGCGGTGGGCGCGATCATCCGCATCGCCATCGGCCCGTCCTTGTTGGACCGAGTCTTGGCATCGGACGTCCTGCTGGCCATTCTTGGCGCAGCGCTTGCCACCGACATGGCGATGAACCGGCACCTGAATAACTTGGTGTTGCTCGTGGCTCTCGCGGTGATCGGCTTCGTAGGCTCGGTAACATTTGCCCGATTCGTAGCGGATCGGAGGGATCACAGCAATGAGTCCTGAAGCGACCGGAGTGGATGCCGTGATTGATGCAGTGACGGCCGTGTTTCTTGTGGTGGGTGCCCTGATGTCGCTCGGAGCCGCAATTGGCCTCCTGCGGTTTCCCGATCTCATGAGCCGCATGCACGCGGCAACCAAGCCGCAGGTCTTGGGCCTATTCCTCATGCTTGCAGCCATGGGTCTGCAAATGCGCACATGGTGGGTTTGGCCGGTTCTGGTGGTGGCCTGGATTTTCCAGCTGCTGACTGCGCCGGTCTCCGCACATATGGTGGGCCGCTCCGCTTACCGGACCAAGCATGGGCACCGCGAACTGCTCACCAAGGATGAGCTTGAAGCGGTTGTCCAAAGGGCAGCCGCCGACGGTTCCACCCCGGACACTTAGAACAACGCGGGGTCACTTAGGCACCCTCCCGACGACGG
Organism: Paenarthrobacter sp. 2TAF44; assembly: GCF_052114885.1. Classification (NCBI taxonomy): domain Bacteria; kingdom Bacillati; phylum Actinomycetota; class Actinomycetes; order Micrococcales; family Micrococcaceae; genus Paenarthrobacter; species Paenarthrobacter sp. 2TAF44. Next base: position 75,660 of record NZ_JBFRFP010000002.1, read on the forward strand.
TGAGGGACCCTAACTGACCCCGCGTTGGAATGCCTATGCGCGGCCTAGACGATGTCCTGCGTCTTGGCGAAGCGGGCGATGGCACGCTGGGTGCCGCGGCTCGCGAAAACCTGGATGAGCGTACTGACGAAGGCCGAAATCAGCGCGAAGGACAACGCTGAGCGGAGGCTCGTTTCCATATCGTCGTGGCCCGTGGGCGGTTTGTTGCCCGTGGCCTTTTCCCAGCCCTTGTTGACCAACTTGGTGCCGACGAATCCGGCTGCGAGGCTTACTCCGGCACCCAGCAGCTTGAAAAAGAGGTTCATGCCCCCAGCCTAGCCTCACTTCCAGGTGGGTTGGGACTAGCGGCGGTTTTCCCGTTCTTTGAGGAAAGCTGCCATGGAACCGCGTGGTGCAAGGACAGGAACAACGTCGTGATCGGCTTCCCAGACGGCATCCACTGTTCCGAGGCCGGCAACTTCCTTGAGCAGGTAATACGTGGGTGGCATCAGCTGCAATGTACCGGAGGCTTCAGCCGCCAGGATCCCGTCCACAGGCATCCAGAGTGATTGCCACGCTTCGGTGGTTTGATGCTGGGGTTCTGCTTCCGGAGCAGGCTTGGCTACGTAGAAGTAGGTATCGAAACGCTTTGGCATGTCCGTCGGCGTGACCCAATTGGCCCACGGTCGCAGATCTGAGGCATCAAGGCTAAGTCCGGCCTCCTCCCAAACCTCCCGCAGGGCAGCCGTGAGAACCATGCCCGACTTTGCCGGTGCGTGTTCGGTATCGACGGCGATGGAGGTCAGGCGCCAGTCTGCAGCATGCCGTTCCAGCAAGTCAGCCGGGTAATCCCATCCGTCCTGGTCCGCGGCATCAACCCGGCCTCCCGGAAAGACCACCATGCCGGCGGCGAAGTCCATAGTGGTAACCCTGTGCTGGACGAACGCTTCGAGCCCGCCCGGGGCGTCGCGGAGCAGGATGACGCTCGCAGCAAGGCGCGGTTGGGGAACCGGGATGTCCGTAGTGGGAAGGTCCGTCATGAAATGCCCCTTTGCCGCGTCGATTCTGCTGGATTATTCTCTCAGGTCCGGTTGCGAGCCGTATTGTGACCAGTCCCCAGCGCGCACGAACACCCACAGGTGTAAACTGAACCACGCCCATAAGGGCAGATTAATAACGACAGGGGAGCGCCGCCGTCGGACCTTGCAGAGATGCAGGAGACGCGAGGGCGCTGAGAGTGCGGACAGCCGCAGACCCTCGAACCTGATCCGGTTAGTACCGGCGCAAGGGAGTCGAGCTTCTCAGAGTGTCCGGATCCGGGCGGCGCAAGCCGGCCGGGAGTTCCGGGGAGCACTTTCCCCTCCTGTACCTCAGGAGGCAGAAAAATGACCACGGCAAGCGTGAAGAAAACCAGTTATAACTGGCGTGTTGTAGACATCGTGGTGGCAGCTTTGATTGCCATCGCCGGAGGCGTGATCTTCTGGGCCTGGTCCCAGGGCGCCGCAATCGTATCCATCCCCATGAACGCCACGTATCCGCCGCTCACCGGTTTGATCGCCGGTGGCTGGATGATCCCGGCCGTCCTGGGCATGCTCATCATCCGCAAGCCGGGCGCAGCCCTGTTCTGCGAAGCCGTCGCCGCCACCGGCGAACTCATCATGGGTTCCCAGTACGGCACCACCGTCCTCATCTCCGGCATCCTCCAGGGACTGGGCGCAGAACTCGTCTTCGCTGCGTTCAGGTACAAGAAGTTCGACCTGTCCGCTGCACTCCTCGCAGGTGCTGGCGCGGGCCTCTTCTGCGGTCTGAACGATTCCTTCCTGCCTTGGGGCTGGAACATCGCCTACGAAGCGATCGACAAGCTGGCCTACATCGCCTTCTGCACGCTTTCGGGTGCGATCATCGCGGGCGCGCTGTCCTGGGTTGCCACCCGCGGGCTGGCCAAGACGGGCGTCCTCAGCTCCTTCGCGTCGCGCAAGGCTGCTTCGGAGCCCGTCTTCAACTAATGCCTGCGAAAGAAGGCAGCAACCAGCAAAGCAGCCACCAAGTCCGGCCTGCCGCCATCACCGCCCAAGGGTGGGGATGGCGGCATGCCGGGCGTTCCACACCCGCCATCCAGGACCTCGATCTCCGGATCGAGCCCGGCGAGCGTGTGCTCCTGCTTGGTCCATCAGGCGCAGGGAAGTCCACACTGCTCCATGCCCTCGCCGGTGTACTGGGTGACGAGGAAGACGATTCGGATGAGACCGGCTCGCTGTTAATCGACGGCGTCGCTCCCCGCGAGCAGCGCGGCCGCGCAGGTCTGATGCAGCAGGATCCGGAGACCCAGGTGGTGCTCTCCCGGGTGGGTGACGACGTCGCATTTGGCGCCGAAAACCTGGCCGTTCCCCGGGATGAAATTTGGGCGCGCGTCCATGAAGCGCTCGACGACGTTGGGTTGCGCACCGCTGCCGGCAGCGGTTTGGCACTGGATCACCCGACGGCGGCACTCTCCGGCGGGCAGAAGCAGCGCCTTGCGTTGGCTGGCATCCTGGCGATGCGGCCCGGGCTGATCCTGCTGGACGAACCCACGGCCAACCTGGATCCAGTGGGTGTGCTTGAGGTTCGCGACGCCGTGCAGCGCTGCCTGGACAAGAGCGGCGCCACGTTGGTTGTCGTGGAACACCGTGTGTCCGTGTGGAAGGACCTGGTGGACAGGATCGTGGTCCTCCAGCCACCGTCGGCCGGGGGCGGTGTGCTTCTGGACGGCCCTCCGGATCAGGTGCTAACTGAAGCCCGCACCATGCTGATGGCCGCGGGAGTGTGGGTGCCGGGGTATGTTCCGGCTACTCGCGCCCGCAGGACCACAACTCAGGAAATGGGCGGCCATGAATCCACCGCCCAACTTCTCGTCGTGGCACAGGACCTGGCTGTTTCCCGTGAGAAGTCCCGCCGTCGCCGCTTCAAAACAATCCCGCCCGTCCCCGTGCAATCGGGTATCAGTGCACAAGTCAGGGCTGGTCAGGCGCTCACCATCACGGGCCCTAACGGCGCCGGCAAATCCACTTTTGCGCTCACATTGGCCGGCCTTCTGGCGCCCGTGCACGGCAAAGTAAGTGCCGCCGTCGAGCTTTCCGAAGGAGCTGGAATCGACCCCTTCAAGTGGAAGGCGGACCAGCTGATTTCGCGCGTCGGCACCGTGTTCCAGGAACCGGAGCACCAATTCGTGACGGGCAAGGTCCTGGACGAGCTGATGTTCGGACCAAAGCATCTGGGACATGGTGAAGAACGCGTGGATGAATTGTTGGAGCGTTTGCGGCTCACGCACTTGGTGGATGCGAACCCTTACACCTTGTCTGGCGGTGAGAAGCGCAGGTTGTCCGTGGCTACGGTCCTTGCGGCCCATCCCAAGGTGCTGGTGCTGGACGAGCCCACATTCGGACAGGATGCCAACACCTGGGCCGAACTGGCGTCGTTCCTGTCGGAACTGCTCGACGCCGGAACGGCTGTTGTGTCCGTGACGCACGACGAAGAATTCAGTGCGGTCCTTGGCGGCACGGAACTCCATCTGGATCCGGCGACGTCGCACGTCCCGGACCCGCGCGTCCCCGACCCACACAACGAGGCAGCCCACCAGGAAGCTGGTGCCGCATGAGGGACGCCCTGAACCTGCGCGGCAACCACGCCCTCCTCACGCGGGCAAATCCTTTGGTCAAGTTCGTGTCCGTCTTCCTCATTTCGCTGGTGCTCGCGTTGTCGATCGACTGGGTATCCGCTTCGACTGCCCTCATCGCCGAGCTGGCGCTGTTCCCGCTGGCTGGCCTCACACTGCGGCTTCTATGGCAGCGCGCCTGGCCACTTATCATCGCTGCAGCGATTGGCGGCTGGAGCACCGCAATCGTGGCGGCCGACAGCGGGGCTGTACTGCTCGACGTCGGACTTTGGTCCATCAGCGAAGGTTCCCTTCAGCTGGGACTGGGATTCATGCTTCGTGGCCTGGCGATAGCGCTGCCGGCAATCCTGCTGATGACCTGCACAGATCCCACCGACCTGGCTGATGCGCTGGCACAGAAGGCAAGGCTGCCACACCGCTTTGTCCTCGGTTCGTTGGCCGCCATGCGCCTGGTGGGTTTGATGGCTGAGGAATGGCAGACCATCGGCATGGCCCGGCGCGCCCGGGGTGTGGGTTCGCAGGGCAGCCCGCTACAACGGCTGAAGGCAACGCTTGGACAGAGCTTCGGGCTACTGGTCCAGGCTGTCCGGCGGGCCTCCCGGCTGGCCATCACCATGGAGGCACGTGGTTTCGGCGGCGGGCAGAGAACGTGGGCCCGGGAATCCACCTACTCACTTCTGGACGTCTGGGTGCTCCTGGGCGGCCTCGTCATCGCTGCAGCTGCGGTACTCACGGCCGTCGGCGCTGGAACGTGGAGTTTTGTCTGGCGTTAGCGCTTCCAACTACAGATATCGCACTATGCGGGTAGCATGTGATGTTTGCCGCTGAATCAGCGATTTGTTGTCCGCTTCTAACTCATTTGTGATATTTTTTTGAGTATGACGCAACCTACCGCCGAACATGTAGGCCTCCTGCTCCGCAACGCGCGAAGCGAAAAGGGCTGGACGCAGGGGCAGTTGGCTTCTGAGCTGGGAACCAGCCAGAGCGCTATCGCCCGAATGGAGCAGGGCAAACAGAATCTCAGCCTCCGAATGATTGAACGGTTGGAGGCCATCTTCGGCCGCTCCATCGTCAAGGTCGGCAAACCGCAGATGACGCACCTCCGGGTGGAAGGCGGTCACACGCTATCCGGTGAAGTGGATGTCAACAGCAGCAAGAATGCCGGCGTGGCCCTGTTGTGTGCCAGCTTGATCAACCGGGGCACCACCACGCTGCGTCGCTTGGCCCGCATTGAGGAGGTCAACAGGATCGTTGAGGTGCTGACGTCCATCGGCGTCGAATGCACCTGGCTCAACGGCAGTGACCTCCGTATCCGCAGGCCTGAAGTCCTTGACCTTGAGTCGATGGACGTGGAGGCTGCTCGCCGTACACGCAGCGTCATCATGCTGCTCGGGCCGCTCCTGGACGAGACCGCCGAGTACCTGCTTCCGTATGCCGGTGGATGCGACCTCGGCACGCGAACCGTCGAACCACACATGCAGGCATTGCGCCAGTTCGGGCTCACTGTGGGGGCAAAGTCCGGCTTCTACTCCGTGGTTGCACCCCCTGCTGATGGGCACGACCGTTCCTTCGTCCTCTCCGAACGTGGCGACACCGTCACCGAGAACGCAATCATGGCTGCTGCACACCGTGAGGGCACCACCGTGATCCGTAACGCGAGCCCCAATTACATGGTCCAGGATCTTTGCTTCTACTTGCAGGGCCTGGGCGTCACCATCGAGGGCGTCGGCACAACTACATTGAAGATCACGGGCCGGTCATCCATAGATGTGGAGATCGAGTACTTCCCTTCAGAGGATCCCATCGAGGCCATGAGCCTGATCACTGCGGGCATCGTGACCAATTCCGAGGTCACCATCCGCCGGGTGCCTATCGAATTCATGGAAATCGAGCTGGCCACCCTGGAGCAGATGGGCCAGAAGCTGGAAATCTCAGGCGAATACATGGCCCGCAACGGCAGGACGCGCTTGGTGGATGTCACCACCAAGCCCTCCGAGCTCCACGCGCCACAGGACAAGATCCACCCCATGCCGTTCCCTGGGCTCAACATCGACAACCTGCCCTTCTTCGCCGTGATCGCGGGGAACGCCGAGGGCCAAACCATGATCCACGACTGGGTCTACGAGAACCGTGCCATCTATCTGACGGAGCTCAACAAGCTGGGCGCCCAAGTGCAACTCCTGGACCCGCACCGCATCTACGTCAACGGACCCACCAAGTGGCGGGCCGCGGAGATCGGCTGTCCGCCGGCCCTGCGTCCGGCAGCCTGCCTGCTCCTGGCGATGTTGGCTGCCCGTGGAACCTCAGAGCTTCGCAACATCTACGTGATCGAACGTGGTTACGAGGATCTGGCCGAGCGCCTGAACACCATTGGCGCCAAAGTGGAGTACTTCCAGGACTAGGCACGCTTTTCTGCTGGATCATCCTGCTCCCCACGTGGGGAGGAGCCCGGATTCCCGGGACGCCACGTCGGCAATGGAGCGATGATCCAGCAGAATTTCCCGGGCCGCATGAAGCAGAATGGTGCCATGCGGACTTTCGGGGTGGAGGAAGAGCTACTCATCGTCGATCCTGTGACGGGCGAGCCCTTGGCCCTCGCGGATGCACTGCTGGCAGGCACGGAACCCGCGCCTGAAACAGGGATGGGGCTGAGCCACGAACTGAAGCTGGAACAAATCGAAACCCAGACCCGCCCGTGCCATAGCTACAGTGAGCTCCTCCAGCAGATCCGGCGCGGACGTGCGATGGCCAATGACGGTGCCAGGAAACACAACGCCCGGGTGGCCGCGCTTGCCACATCACCCCTGGCTAAGAACACCCATACGACTCCAGATCCGCGCTTTGCCGTGATGCTTGAACGCTTCGGGTTGACGGCCCACGAGCAACTGACGTGCGGCTTCCATGTGCACACTGCCGTGGAGTCGCCTGAAGAGGGCGTGGTGGTCCTCGATCACATTCGCGACAAACTTGCTGTTTTAACGGCCATCAGCGCCAATTCCCCATACTGGCGTGGGCTGCCCACGGGTTTCGAGAGCTACCGGATCCAGGCCTGGAACCGGTGGCCGACGTCCGGGCCTTCTGCCGTTTTTGGCTCGTTGACTGCCTACCGGCGCATGGTCCAGCGCCTCCTGGACACGGGGGTGCTCCTTGACGAGGGCATGATCTACTTCGACGCCCGCATCTCCCGCAACCATCCCACGGTGGAAGTGAGGGTGGCTGACGTGTGCCTCCGCTCGGAAGACGCAGCTTTGATAGCAGTGCTTGTGAGGGCATTGGTTGAGACCGCTTCCCTGGAAATGCTCGACGGCGTTGAGCCCGCCTCGGTGCCGACGGCCCTGCTCCGGATGGCGAGTTGGCAAGCGAGTAATTCGGGACTTCGCGGAGACCTCTTGGACTTTGGCGACTTCCGTCCCCAACCGGCAGCGGATGTGGTCTGGGCTTTGGTGGATTACCTGAGTCCTGTCCTGGACGATCAAGGTGAACTGGAGCTCGTGAAGGCCGGAATCTCGGACATTCTTGAGCGCGGGAACGGAGCACGGGAGCAACGCGAAGCAGCAGAACGTTTCAACAACCGGCAACGTGACGCACAAAATCCGCCGGGAAGCCCGCCCAGCAACGAGGCCTTGGGGGCGGTGGTTGGGCATGCGGTGAAGGCGACGATTCGTGGCGCTACCGCAGACTCGCACAAGGATCCGGCGCCCATCCTGACCAGGGTCCGCAGGCCCTAGGCTTCTGCAGAGTCAGCCTCTTCCCACGTCATCAGGTACGCCCCCGCTAAGCCCTCGACAAGGTAGAACACTAACGGCGGGATGTCCTTCTTGGCCACAAGGATGGCGCCGTAGATGGGCGCGCTGGCTGCAGCCGTGACCCCGATCCATCGTTTGGCGGGCGATGCCAGGAGGCTTCCGCCCAGCGCAGCCAAGGCAAGAACGTGGAGCCCGGAGTAGGCGAGGAATGGCGCATTGGATCCCCGGCCGTAGGCAAAGCGTTCCAGGTCCGAGGCCCGGCGGGACAAACTCGACACAAAGAGCGGGGCCCCTGCCAGCAAAGAGGCCGCGGCTGCAATTGCCCACCGCTTCGCCCGTCCGCCCGGGAGACGACGGGCAAAGGCTGCGAATCCCACAGGCACCGCGACGGTTCCAGCCGCTGCAAGGTGCTGCCCAACAACCCAGCCACGCTGGCCGGCCTCAAGCATACGAAGGCGTTCGGCGGCGTCGGGGGTGATGTAGACGCGCGACACCGGCGAAATACCTGCAAACCAGATCGCCGTGCCGGCAACGATGACCGCTCCGGCACGGCGATAGGGATGATTCCCGCTCATGCGAGACAGGTTAGACCTGTTTGAGGGCCTTCTCCAGATCCAGAATGAGATCGTCTACATCTTCCAGGCCCACGGACAAACGGACCACGCCGTCGCTCAACCCAATGGCCGCGCGACCTTCAGGCCCCATGGCCCGGTGGGTGGTGGTGGCCGGATGCGTGATGAGGGACTTGGAGTCGCCCAGGTTGTTGGAGATGTCGATGACGCGCAGACCGTCCAGCAACGCGAACGCGGCGTCTTTGGCGGACCGCCCGGAAGAGGGCAGCAGCTCGAACGTCAGCACAGTACCGCCGGCCTTCATCTGCTTCGCCGCCAGTTCGTACTGCGGGTGCGATTTCAACAAGGGGTACTTGACCCAGCTAATGGCAGGTTGCTGCTCAAGCCATTCCGCGATTTTCAAAGCGGAGGCCGAGCTGTGGTTCACGCGCAGGCCGATGGTCTCCAGTCCCTTGGTCAACACCCATGCGTTGAACGCGGAGAGCGACGGTCCGGTGTGCCGCATCAACTGTTTGACCGGGCCATCGATGAATTCCTTGGTACCCATGATCGCGCCGCCGAGGACGCGCCCCTGGCCATCGATGTGCTTGGTGCCGGAGTAAACAATGACGTCTGCGCCCAAGTCACCGCAACGCTGCAGCAGGGGAGTGGCAAAGACGTTGTCGACGACGACGGTCGCTCCCGCTGCATGCGCGAGCTCGCTGACGGCGGCGATGTCCACGATTTCCTGCATCGGGTTGGACGGCGACTCGAAGAACACAGCGGTGGTGGGTTCGGAGAGGGCAGCACGCCACTGATCGAGGTCGGGACCATCGACAAACACGGTCTCTACGCCCCAGCGCGGCAGGATCTCATTGAGGATCACGAAGCACGAGCCGAACAGGGAGCGGGCGGCAACCACGCGATCACCCGCAGCCAACAGGGCACCCAAGGCGGTGAACACCGCGGACATGCCGGACGCCGTCGCAAAGCAAGCCTCGGTTCCTTCGAGCAACCGCAACCGCTCTTGGAACGTGGCCACGGACGGGTTGCCGTAACGGGAGTAAACGAAGCGTTCGTCCTCGCCAGTGAAGGCGCGTTCGGCGGCGGCAGCGGATTCGTAGACGAAGCCGGAGTTCAGGAAAACGGGTTCGGACGTCTCCTGGAAGTTGGTACGGTCAAGGCCACCGCGTACTGCCTGGGTGTCAGGGCTCCAGCTGGCGGCATCGGGATTGAAAGTCACTTAGTCGTTCCCCAGGTTGGTCGGCAGGCCACGGTTCTTCCAGCCGTTGATGGTGCGTTCGCCATACCGGTCCGGGTCACCTTCGAAGCCCTCGAGGACGTTGTAGGCGGTGAATCCGGCCTGCGTCGCGGCGATGGCAGCAGAGATGGAGCGCTGGCCTGAGCGGCAAATGAAAACGAGTTCCACGCCCTCGCCCTCGGGTGCCTGCTGCTGCAGGTCCTCGAGGAAACGGGAGTTGGGAATGCCGCCGGCGAGGTTCCACTGAATGAACAGGGGATCGTTCTCTGTGGCTTTGGTGTCCGGAATGCCGATGTGTGCCCACTCGGCCTCGGTGCGGACGTCTACCAGGATTGCGCCTTCTTCAAGCTTGGCCCACGCGTCCTGCGGGGTCAGGTCACCTGCGTAACTCATGCGTGTCCCTCGAATGCTTCTTCTTCGTCGTCGTTCTCCAACTGGTCAACAGCATTCGCGACGGCGGCGTCTGCGTTGGCGATGGCAGTGGGCAGGACGACGGCCTGCGCCACGATGACATCCGTGCCATTGAACGTGGCTGCCGGGCTGCCGTGGAGCACGTAGCCGTCGGCGAGGGCCGTGGTGATCCGCTCACAGAATTCACGGGTATCCGGACCTGTAATCAGGCGGTAGGAGAGTTTTTCTTCAGTGGGTTCAGGCATTGGCTGGTGCTCCTCAGTCACGCTTGCAGTTCGAAGTGTCGATACGCCGAGTAGTCACCTGAGGCACCCCGCCGGAGAGAGGGTTGCCGACCAGCAAGTCAGGGCTTGGCGCTGGTGCTCATTACTCAAGAAAAACGTAACATCCCGCGGCGGCGGCCCGCACTTGCAAGCGGTTACGCGGTCGTCATGTTGCGTAACCGGCCCATGCTGGAGTAGCAGCCTAAATGTGACGTCCCGGGAGCATAATTGACGCAGTACGACCCCCTGTAACTTCGCAAGAAATCAGGTCGCGGTGAACGGACAAGGCAGCCCTACACTCAAGCCCATGCTGCATTTTGGATGGTTCGTGGGGCACGGTTTCGGTGTCCAGGGCTGGGGAACTCCCGGCTACAGCCTGGGCTACGACTGGAAGAAACCTGCCCTGTATCAAGACGCCGTGCGCGCGTTCGAGCAATCCGGCCTTGACCTTTTCATCATCGAGGATTCCCTTACTGTTCCTGATACTTATGGCGGCACTGCCGAGGTCTCGCTGGCACACGCCTCCTTTGCGCCTAAGCATGATCCTTTGGCGCTGGTCCCGTACCTTCTGTCCGCCACCAAGCACCTTGGGATTGTGCCGACCGTCAGCGCATCCTTCTATCCGCCCTTCACAGCCGCCCGGCTGCTGGCCACGCTGCAGCACTTCTCCGAGGGGCAGCTGGGCTGGAACGTTGTCACTTCCGGCAGTGACCTGGCAGCACAGAATTACGGTTTGGACCAGCAGATTGAACACGACCTTCGGTATGAGAAGGCGGAGGAATTCGTCGACGTCGTACGGAGGCTTTGGCGGAGCTGGGAACCTGACGCGGTGCTCGAGGACGTTGAGGCCGGCAGATTCGCCGACCACACCAAAGTGCACCCTATTAACCACCAGGGCGACTTCTTCAAGGTCCGCGGTCCCCTTAACACCGCACCCCTGCCGGAGGAGCCCGTACTGGTGCAGGCGGGTGCTTCTCCTCGGGGCAAAGCGTTCGCAGGTGGGCACGCCGACGTCGCGATCGCGTTGGCGCGTGGCGCTGACGGCATGAAGGCCTACCGGGATTCCATCCGTGCCGAGGCTGCCAAGGCTGGCAGGAACCCCGACGACGTCAAGGTACTTTTCGTGCTGAAGCCCACCGTGGTTGGCTCATCAGCCGAGGCTGATGAGTTGCGGGCGCAGCGCCGGGAGCTTACCCAGCGTGATATCGACAGCCAGCTCAACTCGATCTCCTACCTGTCCGTGATCGACTTCAAGCAGTTCGACCTCGATGCGCCGTTGCCTGAATTGAGCACCAACAGCAACCAAGGCACCTTGGAGCACTTCGCCAAGGCAGCGCCTCCGGGGTCTACCCTGCGCCAGATCCTTCAGGCACGCAGCGGTGGTGCCGGCGATTCGATCATCGGCACGGTTGGTGAAATCGCCGACTACCTTGAGGAGACCGGCGAGGCCGTGGGTGGGGACGGCTTCCTCTTCTCGGGGTTCGTGGACCCCGTCACCGTGCACGGCGTCTTGGACAAGCTGACTCCCGAACTGCGCCGCCGCGGCCTGTTGAGGAAGAGTTACGGCGTCGGCGGCTTCCGCCAGAATCTTCTGGACTTCTGACCATGTCTTCCGAACCAATCCCCGTGCCCAGGACTTCCGAGCTCAGGGCCCTGCTGATCGGCACATCGCCGGTGGACCCTGAAAGCGTGGCGAAGGCTGCCTTGGATCCGGCGTTTCACGTGAAACTCAACCACGATGCGTTGTCTTTGATCAGCCGCTCACGCGAAGTGCTTGAGCGCGCGTCGACCTCAGGGCAGAGAATCTACGGCCTCAACACCCTCCTTGGGTCCGGACGGGATACGACTGTGGAGGAGGGGTCGGTTCTTGCCTATCAAATCCAAGTAGTCAGATACCACAACAGCGGCGTGGGCGACTATCTGGACCGGCCTTCTTCCCGCGCAGTGATCCTCACCCGGCTCATCGGTTTCAGCCGCGGCGGCTCCGGTGTCCGGCCCGAGACGGCCCAGTTTTATGCCGAAATGCTCAACCGTGGAGTTTTTCCCGCCATCCCGGGCGAAGGCTCAGTGGGCTCCTCGGACCTCACCCAGCTCGCCGCCGTCGCCGCCGTCGCCATCGGTGAAGGTGAAGCGATCGATGCGAACGGCACCTTGGTGCCCGGGGCGAAAGCGCTCGCCGACGCCGGTCTACAGCCGCTGCGGCTCGCGCCCGGTGAGGCCCTGGCCCTGGTCAGCGCAAACGCCTACTCGGTGGGGGCCGGCACCCTCGCCTTGGTGCGCCTGCAGCAGCTGGCGGAACTTGCCGACGTCGCGCTTTCGCTGTCCTTGGAAACCATTGCAAGATACGACGGCGGCGGGAACCTCAGCCCGTTTTCGCCGGTTATTCAGGCGGGAAAGGCGGTGGACGGGCAGAAGGACTCGGCGGCCGCGGTACGTTACCTGTTGCGCGGCGGCTGGTTAGAGGACGTTCGTCCCGAAGTCTCGGTGCAGGACGCTTTGTCATTCCGTGCTGCGCCCCAAACGCATGGCGCTTTTCGTTCCTTGGTTTCACAGCTTGGCGCTGCATTGAGCGTGGAGTTGAACGGGCGAGGCGACAACCCGTTGGTGGATATCGAAACGGGGCACATGGTGTCCGGCGGGAACTTTCAACCGATGCAGCTGGCTCTTTCCTTTGAGGGCCTGCGGCTTGCTCTGGCGCACGTGGGCATTTCCAGCGAGCGGCGTATCGCCAAGCTGTATCCGCCACAACGGGTGATCCGGGCGAGGCATCTGGACGCTGCCGCCAGGCACCAGGAGGATGCGTCGTCGAATGGGGTTTCTGAGTCCGGGCCGGCCGCAGGCCTTGTGGAGGAGGAGTTGCCCGGGTTGCTCTGGTACTCAGCAGCTGGACTGCTATCCGAACTGAAGTTCCTGGCAGCGCCGGCGACGCTCGGGGCACCCACCCTCTCGGCCGACGTCGAGGACCACTCCACCTTGGCGCCGCTGGCATTGCAGCAACTCGAAAAGTCCGTGGAGGCTTTGGAGAAACTGCTTGCCATTGAGGCGCTGACGGCGTCGTATTTGCTGCTCGAAGCGGGAGCCGCGCAGCCGCTCGGGAAGGGGACTGGCGCCGTCGCGGGCCGGCTGGCTGATGTGCTGGCGGATCGGCCGTCGGCTCCGGATCTGGTGGAGCGCGCGCGACGTGAATTGCGTGATGTGGTGGCGCAGGAATTGCCGCCTACGCCTCAAAGGGAGGGGACCACGTGAGTACCGCAATCCGCAAACATGGCGCACACTCGGCGGCGGGGTTGCCTGATGGGCTGGATGCCTCCGTCCTGGACAAAGTGGGCAACACTCCGCTGGTGAAATTGGAGGCGCTGGGCCGTGGATTGGGCAGCACCATCCACATCAAGCTTGAGTCCGAGAACCCAGGCGGATCGATCAAGGACCGTACTGCGTTGAGCATGGTCCGGGCGGCCGAGCGCTCCGGAGAGTTACAGCCGGGCGCAACCATTGTGGAAAGCACCTCCGGCAATACCGGCATCGGTCTGGCGCTCATTGGGCGGTTGACGGGGCATCCCGTGGTGGTGGTCACCGGCGACACCATCTCCCAGGAGAAGCTCGCCGCGCTCCACAGCTACGGGGCGCGCGTGGTCCTGACGGACTGGAGCGCGCCCTCAGAATCGCCGGAGAACGCCCGCGCTGTGGCAGCGCGCATCACGGCTGGGACGCCTGGTGCCTGGCGGCCCATGCAGTTCGATAACCCTGCCAATCCAGCCGCACATTATGAAACGACAGGACCGGAAATCTGGGAGCAGACCCACGGGTTGGTTACGCATTTTGTGGCCGGCATCGGAACCGGCGGGACGATCAGCGGCAATGGCCGGTTCCTGAAAGAGAAAGTTGCAGCTTTGCGGCCGGGCGGGCACCTTGAAGTGGTGGGCGCCGACCCCTACGGCTCCGCCTACAGCGGGGGACATCCCGGGGAGATCCTGGTGGATGGTGTGGGTAACTCCTGGCCCCAGGCTGAATGGCCCAAGGCCTTTGACCGCTCCATTGTTCACCGTTTCCTGCGCATTCCCAACGACGAGGTCTACTCCACGGTGCATCGGCTCCTCGACGAAGAAGGGCTTGCGCTTGGTCCATCATCCGGGCTCGCGGTGGCCGCTGCCCTGCGGGTGGCGCGGGCCGCGCCCCACGGTTCCGTGGTGGTGGCCATAGCGCCCGACGCCGGAACGAACTACCTGAGCAAGGCCTTCAATCCCATCTGGCTGGCAGAGCACGGAATCCACCTGGCCCGCGACGCCGCCGAATAGCACCCTCTCTCACATCGAGCGGCTTTCCGACGGTTCCTCTCTCACATCCAACGGCTTTTGGCCGGTTGTTCTTTCACATCCACCGGCTTTTGGGCGGTTGCTCTCTCACGTCCGCACCGCCACGGGGTGCACCCGCCCTCCAACAGGCGCACCCCGAGCAGCTTTCCGACGGATGCTCTCTCACATCCAACGGCTTTCCGACGGTTCCTCGCTCACATCGAGCGGCTTTTGGACCGTTCCTCGTTATGTCCGCCCGCCAGGGGTGCACCCGCCCTCCAACAGGCGCACCCCGAGCGGCGCTTAGCCGGCCGCCAGCCTCCTGATCAACTCCGACTGACCAGGGAACTGCGCCACGAGTGCCTCCACATCTTCACTCGTGGGCTTCGCGGAGTCGCTCGGTTCGTAGCCGGGCGACAGGCTGCAACTGACCAGGACGAAACCGTCCCCAGCCAACTCAGCCCCGAACCACGTGGAATGCGGCGCCGCGCCATGCAGGATTTCACCAGCGTCCGGGGCCGGACCGAAGACCGTTGATGAGTATCCGTTTGTCTGCGAAAAGACGTGCAGCCGTATTGATGCACCCAGATGGAAGAACCACAACTCGTCCTGCTTCAAGGTGTGCAACTGAAGGACTTCGCCCGCCTGCAGCAAGTACCAGTTGGAGCTGTACAGCGGATGGTCACTGCCGAAACGAGGTGGCAAGGCCGGACCAGCGATCAACTCGTCGCTCACCATTGCCGGCGCGAACCAGCCGCCAACGCCCGACGGCGTCATGTCCAATCGCTTGATCCACTCCTTCCCGTCCGGGCCGGCTGAGTCGGGGCGGGCTGAATCCCGGCTGGCGGAGTGAATGCCCGGGCTCCCGGCGGCCAGATCGACGTCAGTCATTGGGAGGATCCGCCAGTGAGAAGCAGACCGTGATCCCGATGATCGCACCCGTGTCCAGCGACCGAAGGAGCCCCTTCTGGGTCACGATGTCCACGTTCACAGTCCCGCCATCCTTCAGCGGAACCTCAATGACCTCGTGGAAGTTGAGCAACGGCTTGCCGCTCGCCATCACCTCCTTGTCATGGGCAACATGGGCCGCCCGTGAATCCTGATGACCGATCAATTGGTCCTTGGTCATCCCCACCAGGTCGGCGAAGTTCTGGTTCACCCACAGGAAAACGGAGTTCGCGTCCTTGACTACCCAGTACACGCCGTCTTGCCTGTCCAGGACGTCCGCGACTGTCATCGGGGGCAAGGTGGGCAGGACTGCCGGATCCAGAGCCGGAACCGCGGTCACAGCGCAAGTCCCGTGCCGCCGTCGGCCTCCAACCGCTCGGCCAGGTCCTGCGTCAACGCAACCATGGTCATGGTTGGGTTCCAGGACCCGCCGGTTGGCCACAATGAACCGCCAGCTACGTAGACATTTTCGACGCCGTTCAGGCGGTAGTCGGTGCCGACGGTGGAGTCCTCTTCCTCCCCAATTGGAAGGCTGGAGCTCTCGTGCACCAGTCCCGGAACGCGGCGCTCGGGAATGCCGGGCCGGTCCGATCCCCAGGTTCCGGTGTCCGGGTCGCCGTGCCAATACTCCACATGATCCGCGCCATCGGGTGACAAGACGCGCTCCAACATCTGGAAGGTGCCTTCGTCCATGGTGTCCC
This sequence comes from Paenarthrobacter sp. 2TAF44, assembly GCF_052114885.1. Lineage (NCBI taxonomy): Bacteria > Bacillati > Actinomycetota > Actinomycetes > Micrococcales > Micrococcaceae > Paenarthrobacter > Paenarthrobacter sp. 2TAF44. Next base: position 91,464 of record NZ_JBFRFP010000002.1, read on the forward strand.
ACGTGGCATCGTCCGTGGAGTTGGCCAGGACTTGAAGAGTCACGTTGTTGGTGGGGTCCGGTCCGCCGGAGTAGCGCAGGTGGTTTTCCGGGTTATCGATGTCCAGTTCGCCCAGTACGGCACACACGAACACCAAGTAATCCTCTGACGACTGGAGTTGGGCCAGGGAAGCGGTGGCCACGACGTCGGGTGCGTAACGCTCGGACTTCTGGGCGTTCTTGTCCGGGCTCCGATCCGAAAGCACTGAAAGCTGCACGTGGTACTGCATGCCAGCGGGGCTCATGCCCGCCATGTAGATGGCAGCCAGTTCCAACTCTCCCAGGGCCTCACTGAAGTCGAAGTCCTTGCGGGGAACCCTTGCCACGACGGATGTGATGAAGTGGGCGCTGAACTGCTCGCCAACTCCAGGTACTTCCGGGAAGGAATTGAGGACCAGAGTGGCAGGTGGCAACGTGCCCATGGCAAGTACCAGATTTGCGTTCCCGATGTTCACCACGCCCCGGGTGGTATCCAGCGCAGTGGCCCGGCCGTCCTGCTGGATGATGCTGTTCACAGTGCAGTCTGTAATGACGCGGAGCGGTGATCCCTTGCCCGCCGCTGCCAACCGTTGCTGCTTGTCCGACAGCTCAAGCAGGACCGACGGCGTGGAGAATTTGGCGAAGTCAATGCCTGAGGTTGCGCCCGAAGCTGCAGCCAGCGGTGCTGGCATGGATCGTGTGGCGGAATCGATCTTGTGCAAACCGACCGCCAGCCGATCCTGAAGTGCCTTCTGCAGGATCCCGTAAACGGGACGGGTGTTGTTGATGAGATCCACGACGTCGGCAGACGCGCCGGCGTCGATTTGGTCGGCACTGACCACATTCAGCAAATCCTCTGCAGTGGTGAAATGCGCTTTTGCGGCATCCATGACCTCGCGTGGCCATCCACGCATCTCATCCTCTTCAGGGCGCGGACACCAGGCGCTCCACATAATGGAGCGGCCACCATAGAACGGGACCATTCCGTGCTGCCAGGAGATCTTGCCAGCGGGTTGGTTGGCCGTGGCGGCAGCCAGCGTCCAGGGGAAGGTTTCAGAAAGCCCGCCAAGGGTTTCGCGGTAGGGCAACGGAAGGTTTTGGAAATGCTGGGGCAAGAAGAACGGGCCCCGCTCAATAACCAGGATCCTGGCTTGCGGGTTAATCGTCAGGGTCCTCTCTGCGAACGCGTACCCGCAGAACCCGCTGCCGATGACAATATGGTCGAATTGTTCCGTTTCGCGGACGTCTTTCCATTCTTCCTGGCTGAGGAAAAATACGTGATCCATGACCTTCTGGGGAGACGGATCCTGGGGTCCGGGTGTGGGAAACCCGTGGTTGAAATTCTGGGACGAAGAAACTGCACTCACAATGATGCCCTCCATCAACATTCTGTTCTCACGGCGTAGTGAAAACAGTGTGTCCTGCCGGACAGAGAGGGAGTTCTCCCGCCCCAGCAGGGATCACTGCGCCTCAGTGAATCACTGTTGGAATGGGCGCGCAATAGATACTGGAAGCGTATTTATTTGCGTCGTTGGGGGCGTCCGTCATTTGCCATGATTAGTAGTCAAGTATCATTTTCAGTATGTGATGAAGTGGTCATAAATCAGTCAAGAATGCGGGCTGGTGGGACGCGTTTGCACTGGATGAGGCTGGCATTCCAAAGCGGGATGCTCCTGGGCGGGCCAGCACCCCATGCCTGTTGCGCTAGGCTCCAAGCATGCCTGAACAGGAAACAAAAGCACGTCTCGCCGGCTATCTGGATAAGCAACAGCCCGAGCTTTACGCAACACTGAGCCACTATGCCCAGCAGGTGATTGGGGAAGCCGACCGGACAGGTGTCCCACGCCGGACCATCGAACTTCTGAACTACCTTGCCTCGCAGATCAACGGCTGCGCATTCTGCCTGGACCTGCACCATCGCCGGGCCTTGGGGTATGGCGAAACGGAACAGCGTCTGTCCTTGGTAGCTGTCTACAAGGAAGTGGCGCTGTTTGAGCCGGCCGAACGGCTGGCCATGGAAATCACGGAGCAGATCACCCGGATGAGCACGTCGCGGCCGAGCACGGAACTCTTCGAGCGGGCCCGGGAACACTTCAACGACGAGCAAATCAGCGTCCTCTGCATGGCAGCTATTGGAATCAATGCCTTCAACCGCCTGTCCATCCTGAGCGAGCACCCGGTCAGGACGGTCAAGCCGAAGTCCTGAATTCAGCAGGCCGTGTGGCGTCCTGACCTCCTTTCAAACAACATCAGCCCCTGGGCAACCCGAAATGGTTGCGCAGGGGCTGATCTGCCGTCAAAGAAGGTCAGGAAGCCACGGCCGCTAGACGCCGACAGCCTTCTTGAGTGACCGGCGTCGTCCGTACTTGAAGTAGAAGAACGCGTAGCAGGCGCCTACGAACGGGACGCCGAAGAGCAGTGCCGCCACCTGGTTGGGGTCGAACGCGATGCCGATCAAGGAAACTACGCACAGCGCGAACGCCAGGATCGGAACCAAGGGAAAGAGCGGCGCCTTGTACGGGAGCGTGCTGAGGTCGCCGCCGTTCTTGATAAACGTGCGCCTGTACACGAAGTGCGAGGCAACAATGGACATCCACACGCCCACGGTCGCGAAGCCGGCGATCGAGACCAGCACCAGGTACACGGTTGCCGGCGCCACAATGCTGCTGATCAGGGAAGCAAGGCCGCCCAGCATGCTGACGCAGAGGGCAATCATCGGGATGCCACGCTTGGTCAGCGTCCTGAATGCCTTGGGTGCGTGTCCTTCGTCGGCCAGCGAGAAGAGCATGCGGGCGCACGAGTAGAGTCCGCAGTTTCCAGCCGACAACAGTGCAGTGATGATCACGAAGTTCATGATGTCCGCGGCGAACGGAATGCCGAGCATGGAGAAGACAGTGACGAACGGGCTTTCGTCCACGCTGACCTTCTCGTAGGGGATGGTCGCTGCGATGACGGTAATGGCCCCGACAAAGAAGATCATGAGACGGATGACCGTGGTCCGCATGGCCTTGGGGATGTTGGCGCCGGGATTGGATGTTTCGCCGGCGGCCACACCGATCAGTTCGGAGCCCGAGAAGGCGTAGAACACTGCCAGGCAGGTGACGAACACGCCCGTGAAGCCGTTGGGGAAAAGCCCTTCGGGCGTGCTGAAGTTGCTCGTGAGCGACGGGTATTCGCCTACGGCGAGGGGGTGGAAGCCCATCAAAGCGGCGCCGCCCAGGATAATCAGGCCGACGACGGCGGCAACCTTGATGAGCGCGAACCAGAACTCAGATTCACCAAAGACGCGCGATGAAATGGCGTTCAGCGTGAACAGGACCGTGGCGAATACGAAGCACCAGATCCAGACGTCGACGCCAGGGAACCAGCGTTGCATGAGCAGGCCGGCCGCAGTGAATTCCGAACCCAGCGCCACCGCCCAGCAAAGCCAGTAGAGCCAGGCTGTGGCGAAGCCGGTTGCGGGTCCGATGGTCCGGGCGGCGTAGATGTGGAAGGCACCTGAAACGGGGAACGCAACAGCGAGTTCCCCGAGGCATGCCATAACCAGGTAGACCACCACGGCTCCGATGAGGAACGCGAGAACGGCGCCCAAGGGGCCCGCGGTGGCAATGGTGTAGCCCGAACTGACGAACAGGCCTGAGCCGATGACGCCGCCCATGGCAATCATCACCAGGTGCCGGGCCTCCATGGACCGGCGAAGTCCTGTCTGTGAGGCGCCAGTCTCCGACTGGGCCTCGGGTGCCGATGCCTCGGCTGTTGTGGGGGAGCTGTGTCCCATATTCCCTCCGGGAAGTTAGCCAGCAAAGTCTAAAGTGGTGTCAGGCGGACGTGATCCAACTAACACGAGAACAAGATTCATCACACGACGGACACCCATTTCAAGGAGGATAAGGAACGCGATTGAACCTCTGTGAAGCTCAATGCTGAGGCAAAGAATTCCTTATCAATGAGTCATGCGAGCAATTACTCTACTTGTGATCTGCTAAGTTCCAAGCGGAGCAGAGTAGGCCTCAGTCTGGGCGGCCGGAATTACTCGATTCCGGCAAACAACTCATTCAGTTCTTCTGTGAGCTGCTTCCGGACAGCGGGCGTGCCGATCTCCTGGCCGTTAATGTGATTCACCGGCGCGATCAAGCGGATGCTCGATATGAGCCAAACGGCGTCGGCATCGAACAGGTCCTGCGGCACCAGCGGACCATAGCCGAGCTCCCACCCTGCAGCCTTCGCGGCGGCGAACAGTGCGCCCTGCGATGTGCCCGGAAGGATTCCACTATCGTGCTGCGGCGTGATGAGCCGGCGAACCGTTCTGACGGAACCGTCGCCGTCGTCGACTGTGTCCAGGTGCGCAAGCAACACGGTGGACGTCGGCCCCTCGAGGACACGACCGTCCGTGGAGGTGAAGATGGCGTCATCGGCACCCTGCTTGTGCGCGTAGCGCAGCGCCGCCATGTTCACGGCGTAGGACAGCGTCTTGGCTCCCAACAGCAGCCACGGCGCACGCTCGCCGGCTTCGGTGTCAAAGCCGCGATCCAGAAGTACGACGTCGATGCCCGTCTCGCGCTGCCGGCGGCTGCCCGCGGGTGAGGGCGAAGCCTGTACCCAGCATGTGGGGCTCGCCGCGCCTTCAATTCCACGGGTGACGATCAGCTTGACGACGACTTCGTCCTCTTCGGGCGTGGGTGCCGGGTAATTACCGCGGAACTCTGTAATCGCCGTGTCAATTGCCCGTCGCCAGGCGTCCTGCTCCGGGATCGCCAAGTCCAAAGCCGCCGCGGAACTGCCCAGACGGTTCAGATGTGCCTGCACTTTGCGTGCGCGTCCCTGGACCGCCAGAAGGGACTCGAAGACGCCGTCGCCACGGGTAGCGCCGAGGTCAGTGGCCATGAGCTGGGGCTGGCTGGAATCGGCAATGCGGCCGTTTTCGAAGGCTGGGTCCAGGAAAACGAGGACCGTGGGGGCAGGAGAAGTCATGCTCCAAGCTTAGTGCGGCCCTCCAAAGGGCCGGGCGGATAGGCTGTGGTTACCGTTAGTTCTTGGACCGTGGGGGTTGTGGAGTGCTTTTTCCTTTTCCGATTGGCCTGGAGTGGACGTGGCTTCTGGGTGCTTGGGCCATTGCGGAAGTCATCATGCGCATCGTTCTGCTGGGCATCATCCCCGGTAACCGTCGCCCCACTACGGCCATGGCCTGGCTTCTGGCTGTTTTCCTGGTCCCGACCGTCGGATTCGTACTCTTCCTGCTTTTTGGAAATTTCCGCTTGTCCAAGCGGCGGCGTCAGCAGCAGGAACAAGTTAATCACCGCGTTCGCTCGGTGACCTCTGACCTGTCCGATCCCGTAAGTACCTATTCGGGCCCGGAGTGGGTGAAGTCCGCAGGTGAGCTGAACCACCGCCTTGGCTCGCTGCCCATGGTTGACGGCAACAAGGTGGAGCTTATTCCTGGTTATGAGGAGTCCATCAAAGCCATGGCCGAGGCCGTGCGGGGAGCTACGGACTATATCAACGCGGAGTTCTACATCATGAGCAGCGACTTCGTGACGGACGAGTTGCTCACCGAACTGGAGAAGGCCGCGGAGCGCGGTGTCACCGTCAGGTTGCTCTTCGACCACATCGGAACGCTGCGCATCAAGGGCTACCGTCGGCTGGTCCGCAGGCTCAAGGCAGGCCAGATCCAATGGAAGCGAATGTTGCCGCTGCTGCCCATCCACGGCCAATGGCGCCGCCCGGACCTCAGGAACCACCGCAAGATTCTGGTCATCGACGGGATCCTGGCGTTCACGGGTTCGCAGAACCTGATTGAACCGTCCTACAACAACCCCAAGCATCGCCGCGCCGGCCGCCAATGGGTGGAGCTCATGGCCCGGCTTGAGGGACCGATTGTGGCCACCCTGAACGTAGTTTTCGCCACGGACTGGCTCAGCGAGACCGACGAGTCTCTCGAAAGCCAGCTTCGTCTTCCCTCCCAACCGTCCCCGGGACGTGTCACGGCCCAGGTGGTCCCGAGCGGGCCGGGGTTCGTCACGGAAAACAACCTTCGCCTGTTCAATACGCTGATCTACTCGGCGCAGCACAGGATCTCCATTTGCAGCCCATACTTCGTGCCTGATGACTCCCTGCTCTATGCGATCACCACTGCGGCTCAGCGTGGCGTTGATGTGGAACTCTTCGTCTCCGAAAAGGGCGACCAATTCCTGGTCCACCACGCCCAACGGTCCTATTACGAGGCTCTCCTCGGAGCAGGTGTCCGCATCTACCTGTACCGCGCTCCATACGTACTCCACGCCAAGCACTTCACCATCGATGACGAGGTTGCGGTTCTCGGCTCCAGCAATATGGACATGCGCTCCTTCTCCCTGAACATGGAGGTTTCGGTGATGCTCCTGGGCGCCGAAACCGTGAACCTCATGCGGGCCGTGGAATCCACGTATCGCGAGGTATCCCGTGAGCTTACGTTGGATGACTGGATGGATAGACCCCCGTTGGCCAAGTATGTGGATAACGTCGCGAGATTGACGGCGACGCTCCAATAGGCTGCTCAGCCTGGGAAGTCAGCCCCCAGCGTCGACAACACGCCAAACGCTTTGGTCCGGATCTCTTCGTACTCGTCATCTGCCACGGAATCTGCAGTAATTGCCCCGCCGACGCCAAGGTTGAGTGTTCGCCCACCGTCGTCGTCCGGATTGACCACCAGGGTACGTATCACGACGGCGAGGTCCGTGGCAGCGTTCAGGGAGAAGTAGCCGATCGCTCCTGAATAGATACCGCGGGGGCCCGCCTCAAGCTGGTCAAGAATGTCCATGGTGCTGATCTTCGGCGCACCGGTCATTGACCCAGCCGGGAAGGCGGCAGCCAAAGCCTCTGCCCGCGGAGCGCCCGGTCGAAGGTGCGCGTCCACGGTGCTGACCATTTGATGGACCGTGGCGTAGCTTTCGATCGCGCACAGCCTGCTGACCGTCACCGAGCCTGGAATCGCGAAGTGGCTCAAGTCATTGCGCAGCAAGTCCACGATCATGATGTTTTCCGCGCGGTCCTTCAGCGAGGTCTCCAGGTCGCGGCGCAGCTCGGCGTCCTCCGTGGGATCGGCGGAACGCCCACGCGTGCCCTTGATCGGCTCGGCGCGCATGCCGCCGTCGGAGAGAATCCGCAGGAAGCGCTCGGGCGAGGTGCTCGCGACAACCAACTCGCCGAACCGAAGGTAACTGGCAAATGGTGCCGGATTGCGGCGGCGCAGCGCACGATAGCTCTGCCACGGATCAAGCCCGCCGGCAGGGGCTTCAAGCATGGTGGTCAAGCAAATCTCGTACGAGTTGCCTTCGCGGATTTCATGCTGGGCGTCGGCGATCTTGCTCTTATAGTCCGTCGCGCTATCCCGGCAGGTAAATTCCGGAGCCGCCCCTTGAGCGGACACGACGGCGGCAGCCGGGGCGGCTGAAGCAGCCCCGACGGCGGTTCGAGCCTCGCGCAGCCACGCATCGGCGTCGGGCGCTTCCAGGGCGAGCAGCCACACAGTGTGCTCGCGATGATCCAACACCACGGCCCGCCCAGCGAAGAGCAGAGCGGCGTCGGGAGTGTCGGGTTGGACGTCGTTGCCACCGGTTTCCCGCTTGAGCTCGTAGCCCAGATAGCCCAGCCAGCCGAGCGTGAACTGGCCATCGTAGCCGCGGGGTGCCCGCACTGCCCGCCGTCCCCAAACAGAATCGAGCCAGCGGAAGAACGGTCCGGAAGTTTCCACCGTGGCTGTTCCGGCGGTCACTTGGGTGATTCCCTGACGGTGCTGGACGGACTGGCCGAACGTGCCGCCGTCGTCCGCCAGAATGCTGAAGCGGCTGCGGGCAGCAGCCTGGGACGTCCCTGAAACTGCGGAAGCGTTGGAGGAATCCAACCAGACAGCATTGGTCGAGGAACCGTAGAGGTCCTGAAACAGCGCCTCGGCATCAGGAACGGCGCTGATCTTTTCAGACCGGAGCTGCAGGCCTCGGCGCGCGCTGAGTTCGGGCGAGAGGATCGCTGCCAGCGACGGCAGGTATCGCATGGCCTGCAGGACATCATCGGGGGCGTTGCCGTCCGCGAGGTTCTGGACCCGGATGTCTGCCGCGCCGATTACCTCGTCAGCTTCCAGCCAAATATCCTCTTGGGCAGCCCAGCTGTCCCAATAAGGTTCGTAGGTATTTCCGTCACGAGCCAAAGCCCGACGACGGCGATCGTCACCGGGGGACTCGACCCACACGATGGCGTCCAGCATGGGCCGTGCCGCGTTCGCTGCGGCTCCAACGCCCTCCACGATCACGATTTCGGCTGGCAACGTTACGTGCAGCGCGCCGTCGTAATGCCGTTCCCAATCCCAGCTGACCCACTCTGCCGCTTCGCCCTGGCTCAAAGGCGTCAGGACCGTCGCGACGTATCTTTCGATGCCCGTGGCAAGGCCGTTCCATCCGGGATAGATGTCTTCCAGATGGAAAAGGGAAACCTTGTGGTGCTCCCGAAGGCGGGCCGCGAGCTCAACGGCCAGCGTGGTCTTTCCCGCGCCGGACCGCCCGTCCACGGCGATGATCACGGGTGCAGGGGTCATGACATAGAGGTTACCTGCTGGTGCTCGCTGGCCTCGTTTCGGGCATCGCTGGTGCTACGTCCGGAGTCTCCTGTTGCCTGTTCTGTAATGGCGGCGCCCACATAGCGCACGATGCCGGGAATAGCGGCTTTGATGAGGGTCCAGGTGTTGTCGAAGTCGGTGTGGCCGCCGTACCAAGGATCCTCGATGCCCAAATCCAGGGAGCTGCGCCCAGCCATCATGGGATCGAAGCTGCGCAGCATCCGGACTTTCGCCAGGGATTCGCGGTCCGGGGCGCCCTCTTGAAGCCAACCGAAATGATCGACGTCCAGTGCCAGGATGAGATCCCGCTCAGCGAACCACTCGCGCCTCCAGTGGCGTGCGACGTGGTCCTCCGAAGCGATGTGGTGGGCGGCCAGTTTGCGGGCTGCCCGGGGATCGATTGGGTGCCCCACCTCGTACCCGGTGGTGCCCGCTGAGTCCACCACTATCAGCTTGCCGAGCCCTTCCGCTTCGAAGGCTTCGGTAAGCATGAGCGCTGCCATGGGCGAGCGGCAGATGTTTCCAGTGCAGACCGTGATGATGCGGTATGGGCTCGTCGTTGAGTACATGCAGCAAGCATGGTTGATGGCACCCCTTTTTGGCTAGGGGCCACTTCACAACGGAGTCACTTTTCCTGTCAAAGCTGTCACAGGGTGTAGGGGGCGGGCGCCGTTTCTGTGGTTGCTGACCCGCCCGACGCTGCTTCGGCAGCCAACGCGGAGGCGGCCAGATAGACGGTGCGTACGACGGCGGCACGTCGCCTTTCGAGGCGGCCGGGGTCGTTCCCGGCCATGAGTCCATCGAGTGCGGGCAGGACGGGGGCGGTATCGCAAAGACTCACGATCGTGATGAGGAGATCGCCGGCATCTTCCCTGGAGATTCCGGGAAGGGCTGCAATGGTGCTGTTGACCTTGGAGGCGCAGTTGGCCATCCGTTTGGGCAGTCCCACAACTTCCGTGCCGCGCTCCAGGCCTTCCCAGAAGAGGAGGCGTGGCGCGGTGGCGTCCTCTTGATGATGATCGAACAGGCGGCCTGCATAGTCCGCCATGGCCGCTGGGCCTTCCCCTTGGATGGGTACTTCATCCATGAGGGAGCTGAGCGCAGCGACGATGACGGCGTCAAAAAGGCCGTTCTTGTTGCCGAAGTACTGGTAGATGCGTTCTTTGTTGACACCGGCTTCTGCGGCGATTCGATCAATCCGGGCCCCGGCAAGTCCTCGGGTGCAAAACTCCGAGGTCGCCGCCTCGAGCAGCAGTGACTTGGTGCGCTCTGTGTCCCATGCCATAAGGACCAGATTACCATTTCCCAACTAAGTAGTTGTAATTGTTGGCGAGTGTGGTTATTGTGAGACCAAGTCAATTGCAACTATCTGGTTGGAGAATGCCATGAACGCTCAAGCTACTGACGAAATTCACCCCGGTGAGGCCACTACACCAGCCCAGCCGCAAGCGCCGTCCGTGCACATGCGGGCGCTCATCACCTGGATCGCGATCTTCCCCCTTGTCTCCATCGGCATGCTGTTGCTTGGGCCGATCATGGAGCCGTGGCACCCCATCCTCCGGGCACTCCTGCTGACTGCCCTTGTGGTTCCGGCAGCAGTCTATTTTGTGGTCCCCCGACTCATGGCCGGCCACGGCGCCCTTAGCCGCAAGGCAGTGGAGCGCGCCGCCCGTAGGTCCGCTTAAAGACCAACTGACTGGCATTTGTCGTTGTTCTCAGCGCTGGGAACAACCACAACTGCCAGTCAGTTGGGTGGGAGGCTGGGACTAAACGCCCCGCAGCTGCTCTACCTGGGCAATGGTCGGGTAAGCGGCCTGGGTGCCCTTCTTCGTGGCGGCCAACGCTGCGGCTACCGAGGCGAAGGAGGCCGCGTCCGTGAGGGAATCGCCGGCAGCCAGTCGTGCCGCGACAGCTCCCGTGAATGCGTCACCCGCACCGGTGGTGTCTACGGCCGAAACGCGGGTAGGGGCAATGCGTGTGATCTGGTCCTGGGTAACCCGGGCCAACGAATCCAGCACAACAGAGCCGTGGGCGCCCAGCGTTACCAGCACGCGCTGCAAACCCCTGTCGGCAAACTGGCTGCGAACAGGTTCCCATGCTTCGGCCTCCGCGTCGGCGTCAGGAATGTCTGCTTCGCGGCCAAGGAACAGTGAGGCCTCGTGCGCATTGACCAGCAGCACGTCGCTCAACCCGGCCAGAACCTCCGGTACCTCCGCGTAAGGCGAAAGGTTCAAGATGACGGTAGCTCCGGCGTCGTGCCCTGCTTGTGCAGCGGCGATGACAGTATCGATCGCCACCTCAAGGCAGAGGCACACCACCGCGGCATTGTTGATTGCGTCCGCTGCACCGCGCACATCCGCCGGGGTTAGAGTCCCGTTTGCCCCGGCCGAAATGATGATGCTGTTCTCGCCGCTGGCATCCACGGAGATGACCGCGACGCCCGTCGCGGCGTCCGAGCGCCGGACGCGGGTGACGTCCACACCGGCGTTGGCGGTCGAATCCAGGAGCATGGTGCCGTTGGGGTCATCGCCCACTGCGCCCACCAGGCTGACCTGGCCGCCGAGCTTGCTGGCCGCCACCGCCTGATTGGCGCTCTTGCCGCCGGGGTTGACGGCGAAACCATTGCCGTGGACCGTCTCGCCGGGCTTGGGAAGGCGGTCGCAGTAGATGGTCAGATCAGCGTTCAGGGACCCGACGACGACGATCCCCGCCGTGGGCGCGCTGGTGTCGGTGCTCATTTGCTTGCCTCGGCTTCGACGACTTCTGCCTCGGCAACTTCTGGAACCTCGGCGACTTCTGCGTCTGCGGGCTTGGGGATCAACAGCGAGGCTGCGAAGGCGGCCAGGGTGATGGCGAGACCCACCACCACAACGGTGAGGTACGACGCCTTGGCGTCGCCCAGTGTGGACGTCGCAACGAGGACCGCAGGCAGGACCAGGAAGCTCAGACCGGCGCCGAGGTTGAAGGCGCCGGCGTTCATTCCGGGGAGGAAGCCGGGGTTGCCTTGGGGCGAGAGGACCACGCCCAGTCCGTTCAGCATGATGTTGACGGTACCGGCGTACATGATGCCCAGCAAGGCCGTGCCCACGATCATCATCGGCAGGTTGTTCAAGCCGAAGAACGCGATGATGGCCAGGGCCACAAGGCTGCCCAGCAGGCCGATGCGAAGGACCTTCGTGTAGCCGAGGACCGGGGCGAGCCTGCCGCTGATCGGGCCGAAGAGCCAACCCAGCAGTGCGTACGGCGTGAGGATCATGAGCGACATCTCGGTGGGGCCCACGCCGAAGCCGGGTTCGGCCGCCTGAACGAACGCCGGGACGATCCCATTGATGACCGCGAAGATACCGGTCATGGTCAGTGTGGTGGTCAAAAGCGGCGCCCACGTGGAACGCTGACGCAGGTGCACGGTTTCCACCATGGGCTGCTTGGTGCGCTTTTCAACAGTCCAGAACGCAAAGAACGCGACGGCGGCAATCAGGATCAGCCCGATGGCCAACGTCAGCGTCCCGGCGTCGAAGGCCGTGGCCAGTTTGGAGCCTTCGTTCAAGGCCGTCAGGAGGGCGCCCACCGCGATCACGATGAAGAATACGCCCAGCCAGTCCATGGTGGTTCCGGCAGCAGGTTTGCTCTCTCCTGCCAGGACGGCGATCAGCACCGTAGCCACCAGAGCCAAGGCAACCATGAGCCAGAAGATGCTGCGGAATCCGAAGTTCTCGGCAAAATAGCCGCCCACGAAGGAGTCGACACCAGCCACGCCACCGTTGACCGCCGTGATGAGGCCCATCAGGGTGCCGTATTTACGCGGATTGCTCACTGCCGAGCGGAGCATGATGAGGCAGAGCGGGACGGTCGGACCGCTGACGCCCTGGATGATGCGGCCTACGAAGAGCCACGTGACATCCGGGGCGAGTGCCGCGATGACCGAACCAACAGCCATCAGGAGCATCATGCCCACAAGGATCTTCTTGCGGCCCACGATGTCGCTGAGGCGGGGGAGGAAGAGGGAGAACAGTGCTGCGGCCGTGAAGAACCAGGTCTGGGACAGGCCGATGGTCGCTTGGTCAGTCTGGAGTTCGTTGCCGATGGTGACCAACGCGGGGCTGAGCATGGAGGCGTTGAGCTGGAAGGCAACACAGGCTGCCAGCAAGGCCTCCATGAGTGCAGTGACATTGCCCTTCGCGGATTTGGTTTCTGTTACGAGGACGGACATTACTTTGCCTCTCCAACTGCGAGGGTGGCTTGCTTGTCGGGGGTTTTCGCACCCGCGGTGGCGTCAGCGGCGCCGTCGAGCGTTGGTTCACCGATCCGTTCGATCGCATCGGTGACAAGATCCCAGAACTTCTTGTGATCCAGATCCGCGGCCACGGACGTGTGGCAGTCCTCCGGGGCGGGTGCGCGGAAGTCGGCCACGGTCATGCCGAGGGTGAGCTTGCCCTGCAGTTCGATGTTCACCGGTACCTTGCGCGTGGTCATCACAGTGGGGTCGATGACGTAGGCCACCGCGCACGGATCGTGGACCGGCGGGAAGTCGAAGCCCTGGGCGTCCTTGTAGGTCTTCTTGAAGAACTCCATCAGTTCCAGCACGAATTTGGCCGGCTTGGTGCCGATTGACGCGATCCGGTTCACTACCTCGTCCGTGGCCAAGGCTTGGTGCGTGAGGTCGAGGCCCACCATCACGACGGGCCACTTTTCGTTGAAGACGATGTGGGCGGCCTCGGGATCGATGATGATGTTGAACTCCGCCACGGCGCTCCAGTTGCCCACGTGATAGCCGCCGCCCATGAGGACAACTTCCTTGACGCGCTCAACGATGCGGGGCTCTTTGCGGGCGGCTATGGCGATGTTGGTCAGACCTGCGGTTGGTACCAAGGTGATAGTGCCCGGCTCGTGTGCCATGACGGTTTCAATGATGACGTCGACGGCGTGGCGCGGGTCGAGTTCGATGGTGGGCTCGGGTTGTTCCGGGCCATCCATGCCTGAATCGCCGTGGATGGTGGGGGCCGTTTCGATGGTGCGGACCAGCGGGCGGTCACAGCCGGCGGCGAACGGAACGCCGGTGATGCCAGCGATTGTGGCTACCGAGAGGGCATTGCGCGTGACTTTTTCGAGGGTCTGGTTGCCCACCACCGTTGTCACTGCAAGCAGCTCGATGTCCGGGTTGCCGTGGGCCAGCAGCAACGCCACTGCGTCGTCATGGCCTGGGTCGCAGTCAAGAATGATCTTCTTGCGTGCTGTCATCGGATTGGGGTCCACGTTTTGTCTCCACGTCATTGGGGCCTGCCAGGTTCTAACCAAAGCAGGGCAGTAAGCATTCATGGGAATTCTGGCACTGCTTCAACGGTTACGTCAAGCGCTTAACGTGAATGACGTTAAGCGCTTGATGCCTTGGGCCCCTTGTTCACACTCCAACAACGCTACGATCGATGCATGGACACCTTGGATCGGCGGAACGCCCGCTCGCCCCGTGTAACGGCTGCGATGGTGGCCGCCCGGGCCGGGGTTTCCACTGCAACCGTTTCCTTGGTGGCCAACGGCAAGACGCAAGGACGCGTATCCGAGGACAACATTTCACGCGTCCGCTCGGCGATCGCCGAACTTGGCTATGTGGTGGACAGCATTGGGAGTTCGCTGGCTCGCGGGGTCAGCTCCATCGTCATCCTCGTGACGCCGGACGTGTCCAACCCGTTTTTCGCCAACGTGATCGCGGGCGTCCGGGAATCCCTTGGCCCGGAATACCAATTGCTGCTCTCGGTGACCGATGCCGGGGAGTCGCCGCAAGCTGAGGATGTCCGCAGGTTGTTGGCACTCCGTCCGGCTGGCTTGTTGGTTGGCGCCCCCAGTGCCGAGTTCCTGGAGGACCTGTCAGCGGCCGGACCGCTTGTGCTCCTCGACGCGCCCGGCCTCGAGTCGTACGCACCATCCGTAAACCTCGACGTCGCCCAAGGTGCGCGTGAGTTGGCCCGTCACCTCGCGGCGTCCGGGCATACCCGCGCCGCCTACATGGACGGGATCACCGGCACCACCACTTTCCACCTCCGCAGGGAAGCCTTCCTTGAAGAAGCAGCCACCTGCGGGCTTTTGGTTGCCGAGGGGCATGTCATCAGTACCGCGATCGACGTCGGTGCTGCCGCTGCCGCGTTCGCCGACGCTTGGCCTATCTGGCAGCGTGAGGGGGTGACCGCCGTCGTATGCGGTACCGATACCCATGCCTATGGCGTGCTGCAGGAAGCGCGTGTGGCAGGCGTCCGGATTCCTGCCGAACTGGCTGTGGCCGGCTTCGATGACCTCCCGTATTCAGCCACCAGCAATCCGAGCCTCACGAGCGTGCACCTGCCGGCCACCCCGCTTGGACGAAGGGCCGGAGAGCAACTCCGCGGGCTCATGGAAGGCCTGGATTTGGAGGAGCCGCACGTGACGCTGGAGAGCTCGCTGGTGGTTCGCGGGTCTACGTCGCCGGGTTAGGCAATAGCGGGCGGAGCTGGTCCTCGGTGACGGGCAGAGACACCGTGAAGTAGACCTGGGGCGCCGTCATATCGCCCCAATCTTCCTTTTTCACCCGCACCACAGACGGAGTCACTTCGGCTATTCGGACCCTCAGCCAGTCGCCGTCGTCGAGCCGTAATTCGTGCGGGTCAGCGAGGTAGCGCAGCCCCAAATCATCGAGAATTTCTTCAGCGCTCAACCAGTCCACAACGTCGGTCCGCGGACGGCCCAATAAGTCCATGGCGACGAAGCCATCATTGACGGGCTTCACCCATCCAACGTGCTCGCCGTCCTCCGCGCGTCGGTGTTCGATCCAGTCCGGTCCCATGCCCTTGACGGTAGCACCGCATCCGCTTGGGGTCGTTCTGGCTAGTGGATGACGGCGAGCAAGATGCCCACGAGGACGAACAGGCAGCCGAAGACACGGTTGAGGACCTTCTGGCCGCGCTCATCATGGGTGAACCGCTGGAAAGAACGTGCTGCCAAAGCGAAGAAGAACCACATGACCATGATGTCGATGAACAGAATCGTGGCGGTTAGCACTGCGTATTGCTGAAGCAGCGGCTGCTCCGGCCTGATGAACTGAGGCATGAAGGCAAGGAAGAACACAATTGCCTTGGGATTCAGCAGGTTCACCCAAATGCCGCGTTGGAACATGGACAGCCCGGACTCGTTCTTGCGGCTGTCGACTTGCTCTTTGTCCAGGTCGGGCTTGTGCAGGAACTGCCGGATGCCCAGGTATACGAGGTAAGCCGCGCCCGCGTACCGGATGATGTTGAAGATCACAGGCGAGTTGGAAACCAGCACGCCAACGCCCAGGGCCACGATGACGATGTGGATAACCAAGGCCAATTGCTGGCCGAGTATGCCCCAGATGGAGCGACGGAATCCGGAATTGAGCGAGTTGCTCATCGTGAAAATGGCACCGGCGCCGGGAGTGAAACTGATCAGGGTGCCGGCACCAACCAGGGCCAGCCAAAGTGAAAACTGCACCATGTCAGCTTATGCCGGTGAGGTGGGTGGTCTGGACGCGTTGCTTCCTGACCTTGTTTGGCCGTCCAGAGTGCCAATTGAAGCCCAAACGGGTTGATTTCAGCGCACCCTGAGCCCAAAGAGGGTCAGGAGGCCGCGGCTTAGGGCAAACTGGTGCCGTGAGCGGAATCCCGTGGGTACTGCACGTTGACCTCGACCAATTCATTGCGGCTGTCGAGGTCCTCCGGCGCCCCGAGCTCGCAGGCAAACCGATCATTGTGGGTGGTCGCGGGGATCCGACGGAACGTGCCGTGGTATCCACGGCATCCTACGAAGCCAGGGCATTCGGCGTCGGCTCCGGAATGCCTCTGCGGATAGCGGCACGCAAAGTACCGGATGCCATCATTCTGCCTGTCGACCAGGACGCCTACCTAGCGGCCTCGCACGTAGTGATGGCCACCTTGCGCGCACAGCCGGGAGCCACGGTTCAGGTGCTCGGTTGGGATGAGGCCTTTGTTGGCATCGAGACCGAGGACCCGGAAGCGTATGCCCGGCAGATCCAAGCTGCCGTCCTGGAACAAACCCAGTTGCACTGCAGCGTGGGCATCGGCGACACGTTGGTCCGGGCAAAGAATGCGACGGATTTCGGTAAACCAGCTGGCATTTTTCGGCTTACCAAAGAGAACTGGCTCGACGTCATGGGCAGTAAGCCCACCAAGGAGCTGTGGGGCGTCGGACCCAAGGTGTCGCAACGGCTGGCAAAGCACCACATCACCACAGTCGCCGAGCTTGCTGCGTCCGATCCCCAGGACTTGGTCCCGGAGTTCGGCCCCAAGATGGGCCCTTGGTATGCGCAGCTCGGACGAGGCGAGGGTGCCAACGAAGTGGACGACACCCCGTGGGTTGCCCGGGCACACGGCCGCGAGACCACGTTCCAGCAGGACCTCACCGAGCCCTCCCAGATCAGCGACGCCATCAAGGAGCTGACAGCGCGGGTCCTTGAAGACGTGGCGGCCGAGGGGCGGCCGGTGGTGGGGCTGACCCTCAAAGTCCGGTACGCCCCGTTCTTCACCAAGACCTACGCAAGGAAGATTCCAGAGACCTTCGATCGGGACGAAGTCCTCGCGCAAGCCTTGGACGTTACGGCGCGGATCGAGCCCGACCGTCCCATCCGGCTTCTGGGACTACGCGCTGAAATGTCGATGCCCGATGACGCCCGAAGAGGACACACCCCCACCCGCAGTGGATGGTGACAGCGGCGCCTGTGTACATGAACGACGGCGGTCGGCCGGCTACCAGCGCGGGTGGATCGCTTCGCGGAAATACCGATCATAGATGTCCTGGACCCCAGCGGTGAGCCCTGAACCTACGGACTGCATCGCTCCCGCCTCAGCGTTTGCATGTGCCTGTACTGAAGAACGGGCACCGGGGATGACCGTGCTGACGCCGTCCTGGGCGATCACCCAGGCGAGGGCCGCTTGGGCGGTGCTGACGCCGTCGGGCACTAATGCACTGAACTCTTGGGCGGCTTTCACACCGGTGGCGAAATCGACGCCCGAGAAGGTCTCGCCGACGTCGAACGAGGACCCGTCGCGGTTGTAGTTGCGGTGGTCGTTCTCGGGGAACTCGGTTTCCGGCGTGTACTTTCCGGACAGCAGCCCGGAGGCCAGCGGCACTCTGGCGATGATGCCAACCCCGGCCCTCTTTGCTGCCGGGAGGACTTCATCGAGCGGCTTGAGCCGGAACGCGTTCAGGATGATCTGCACGGACGCAGTATTCCCGCGGTTGATGGCTTCAAGGGCTTCGTCGGTCCGCTCGACACTGACGCCGTAGTTGCGGATAACGCCTTCGCTGACCAAGGTGTCCAAGGCGTCGTACACCTCATCCCGCGTGTAGACGGCGGTGGGCGGGCAATGCAATTGGACGAGGTCCAGAGTGTCCTGCTGCAGGTTCCGCCGCGAACGGTCAGTCCACGCGCGGAAGTTGGCGAGGGTGTAGTTTTCGGGCACCTGGTCCACGCGCCGGCCCATCTTGGTTGCAACCGTCAATTCCAACCCGGGGTTGGCGCGAAGGAAGCGTCCGATCAGCTGCTCGCTTCGCCCATCGCCGTAGACATCGGCTGTGTCGAAGAAAGTGACGCCACCGTCAACCGAGGCTTCCAGGACGGCAACTGCGTCTTCCTCGGTTACATCGCCCCAGTCCGCTCCGAGTTGCCACGTGCCTAGTCCAACGGTGGACACTGACCGGCCGGTCTTACCAAGTATGCGTTGTTCCATGGATTCGACTATATGGGGTCAATGCAGATGCCGGGCGCGGTTCTACAGTTGTGGGGCGACCGGCCGGTGAGCTACGGGTGCAACCGGAGGTTGCTCAAGATCCAGCCCACCACGGCGCCAACGGTCACGACTACCAATGGAAGAGAGGACACAGCTGCCATCTTGCGCCGAAAGTCTGTTGAGAGGAAAGCGCCTGCCTTCGAACTGGATATATGCTCGAACTCTCCTTCATAGACCTGCCGAATAATTCTCTCGACACCCTCTACAACTTGCTCGTTGATCTTCTTGTAGTTTCGGCGTCTCCGGCCCGAAAAGCGGCCGGAAATCTTCCGAATGGTGCGGTTATCATCCGGAATCCCCAACTGTCGGGCTGATTCGAGGAAAACTCGTCCTGACGATGAGATGTTCCTTTTGTCTTGGGCTGATGAATGAGGGGCGTAAACGCGAGCCTGGCTTGCCAGGCGCAGCCCGGCTTGCAAGAGGCGCCGTTTCGGAGACAAGCGTTGTGGTGCAAGAAAAGCAATAAGAGTACAAAGAGCCCCAAAACCAACAGCAAACCCGACACAATAGCTGAAACCGATCCAGGTCTGAAGCAGTTCGAGTTTCCGAAAGAGCGCGAGCGCTGGGACGAAGAAGGAAAGAGTCCCAAATCCCCAAGCGCATAGTCCCGCGGCTGTAGACGTGTTTGCCTTCAGATCCAGGATGAGCTCCCGCTGATCACGAACGATTCTTGGCAAGCACCCCGCTGTAGGTTTTGCCCATCGCAACTTCAACCTTGGGTAGAACCGCCATGGATCGCTCGTGGATGCGTCACGGAGGAAGACGTTCCGCACGAATAGCACCGTAAATCCGAGCAGGCCGGCCGTCGCGGACAGGGCGACCAAGATCGTGGCGATTGCCCAGAGGATTTGGGACTCGAGGGAAGACAATGATCGCTCCTTCGGTATTGGTTCGTAGATGTCTTTGTGTGGGACATCTTTGGTTTTCTATTCGAGGCAAACCTAAGACGAGGCGCCGACATTATGGAGCAGGAGGTGCGTCGTGGCCCTCTCTTTGGAAGCGCCCGAGATTGAGTGAAACCCCTACCGGTTGATATTGTCGGCCTATCGGAACAAAGAGGGTCAGGAAGCTCCCGACGAGTCCATTCGCGCCACTTTCCCCATCAAGTACCGCCGCTCCTGCAGGCTGCCCGTTTTCTTGGCGGCGGCGAGGTAGGCGGCACGCGCTTCCCTATATGAGCCCGCCATCTCGTATAGGTGGCCCCGCACCGCATCCAGGCGATGCGACTTCCCGATCGCTGAATCCAGCCCCGCGAGCAGCTCAAGCCCAGCGGCTGGCCCATTCACCATGGCCACAGCCACGGCGCGATTCAGCGTCACCACAGGACTGGGCGCTACGGCTCCAAGGACCGTGTAGAGGGCGAGGATCTGCGGCCAGTCGGTTTCGGCATCAGACCGAGCCTCCGCATGCACGGCAGCGATCGCGGCCTGGAGTTGGTACGGCCCAGCCGCGCCACGTCCAAGCACGGAAGACAGGAGTGCGATGCCTTCCTCTATCTGCCCGCGGCTCCATAAACTCCGATCCTGTTCGGACAGCGGCACGGGCATCCCGTCAGCCAGGGTGCGCGCGGCACGACGGGAGTCCGTCAGCAGCATCAGAGCGAGCAAACCGGTGGCCTCGAGCTCTCCAGGCGCGGCGCTCACCAGCAGGCGTGCCAACCGGATCGCTTCGGTGGTGAGGTCTTCGCGTTGCAGCGAGTCGCCCGAGCTTGCCGCGTAGCCTTCGTTGAAGATCAGGTACAGGACGTGAAGTACGACGCCGAGCCTCGCCTTCCGCTCGGACTCCGGCGGCATGTCGAACCGGGCGCCTGCCTTCTGGATCCCTTGTTTCGCACGGCTGATGCGCTGGCCCATGGTCGCCTCGGGGACGAGGAAAGCAGAGGCGATTTCCGCCGTCGTGAGCCCTCCTACGGCCCGGAGCGTCAAGGCGAGTTGCGACGGTGCGCTGATCGAAGGGTGGCAACACAGGAACATCAGGGTCAGGGTGTCGTCGGCTTCGGACACGGTGCTGTCCTGGAAGTTGACCTCCATTGAGGCGACGCGTTCTTCCCGGGCACGCCGTGCGCTTTCACTGCGCCACACATCAACCAGCCGGCGCGATGCGACAGCCAGCAGCCATCCTTTGGGATTTGCAGGCAGCCCGGATGGCCATTGGAGTGCGGCCTCAATGAGTGCTTCCTGCACGGCATCCTCGCAGGCGTCGAACTGTCCGTGGTTGCGGGCCAGCACGCCGAGGACCTGCGGCGCCAAGGTGCGCAGCAGGTCCTCAATGTCGCGTGGGGGAACCTCGCGTGGGAGAACGGCCAAACTAGACCTCCGGGGGACCGTCCGGGATAGCGCGCAGCTCCACCACCTGCGAGTACTTGACGATGCTCGAGCAGATTTCCACGGCGCGTTCCTCCCTGGCCACGTCCACCACCCAGTACCCGATCAGCGATTCCTTGGATTCGACGTACGGGCCGTCGGTGGTGATGATGCCGTCCGGGGTTTGCTTGACGAGCTTCGCTGTGCCGGGATCGGCCAAGCCTGCATTAAAGACGAGTTCACCGGAATCGCGGAGATCCTTGTCGATCTGGATCATGAACCCGATCATTTCCTTGATCCACTCCGGATCGGCGGTTTCCATCATGCCCTCGGCGGACCCGAACATCATGATCATGTATTTCATCTCAAACTCCTTATGAAGTGGCGCCCTGTTTGGGTGCTTTCACTCATGGGTCGGAACTGCGGGGCGCTTTTCTACATGGTTCGGCAAAGTTTTTTTTGGAAAGTTCCTTCACGTGCAACCTAGGCCCGGGCGATCACCTCGCCGTTGGGAATCAGGAAGTAGCCATCGTCCGTGGCTCCCCAGCGGTGCCAGCCCGCAGCGATCCGGGCGAGATCGGCCTCATTGGCGAACCCGTACTCGAGGGCTTGCTCGGCAAAGGCGGAGTGAAGGACACGCTCACTCCACACGCGCGACTGCCACGCCCGCTGTTGAGCCGTGGCATAGAGCCAGTTGCTGCTGCTGGGCGCCACCTGGGCGAAGCCTGCCTGCTGTGCCCACGAGACCAATCGACGGCCGGCATCCGGTTCGGCACCGTTGCGCCGTGCGATCTTCTGGTAGAGCTCCATCCAGTCGTCGAGCTCGGGGACTTCCGGGTACCAGCTCATGCCGTGGAAATCGGCGTCGCGGACTGCCACGATCGCGCCCGGTTTTGCCACGCGGCGCATCTCACGCAGGGCGGCGACGGGATCAGTAAGGTGCTGCAGGACTTGATGGGCATGGACGAGATCGAAGGTCTCGTCCTCAAACTCGAGATCGTAGATATTGCCCGTGCGGAACTCTACGTTGTTCACGCCACGGTCCTTCGCCAGTTCCGTTGCCTGGGCGACGATGTCCGCCGAGCGGTCCAGGCCGATGACCTGAGCTGGCGCGACCAGCCCCGCGAAATCGCACGTGATGCTGCCTGGTCCGCACCCGACGTCGAGGACCGACGTCCCCGGGGTGAGATGCGGAATGACAAACGCGGCCGAATTCTCGGCCGTCCGTGAGGCGTGGGCCCGGACAACCGACTCGTGGTGCCCGTGGGTGTAGACATCTTCAGGCTGCTGCGCGTTCATAGGGAAACGCTACAACTTCGATCATGGATTTAGGCGGAACGCGGTTAGTTGCCGTTCTCCGCGGTTTCCGTGCGGGCCGCTATGGTGGCCTCGATCATGTCGGACATGAAGCGTCGGACCACATCCAGTTCGTCAGCACTGTACGCGCCCATGGCCTGGCCCATGCGGACGGCCAGCGGCATGAACATGGCACTTCCATCCCGGTATGCCTTCGGCGTCATGACCAACTGGATCTGGCGCCGGTCCGTGCCGACGCGTTCGCGCACTACGTGTCCCGACGCGTGGAGGCGGTCCACCAGTGCGGTGGTGGCGGGGGAACTCAGCCGTAGTTCATTGCGCAGGATGCCAGGGGTGACAACTCGACCGGCGGCAGAATGTCGCATGATCACTGCAAGGGCGTTGAGATCCGTCCGGTGCATGTCGTTCCGGCCGCCGGCTGCGTCGACATAGTGGTTGGCTTCCAGAGTGAAGTCCTGAAGGAGCCGCACCAAGTCCTGGGGTGCCGCTGTTTCCGGGCGTTCGCCACCGGGGTGCGGGCCTGAAGCTGCAGCCATCCTGCCCTCCCGATTGCGTTGGTAATTACTGCCCTGTCGGATATTACTCCCAGCCCAACAGGAACCAGGCATCAGTAAAATGGTTCACTCTTGGAATAGTTCCATTGTAGAGATATTCTGTGGTGGAATAAAGGCTTCCCCACGTCTCGGAAGAAGGACTCATGAACCCGCAGAAGGTACCTTTCTGGCTTCGTTGGCTGGTGCCTGTGGCGCTTGTCATCACGTGGCTTGGCATTGCCGGCATTGGCGGCCCAACGTTCGGGCGGTTGGACGAGGTCTCCTCCAATGACCAGGCTTCGTTCCTCCCGGCAGGTGCCGAAGCGACGGAAGCAGCCAACTGGCAGGCGAAGTTCCGGGACTCCAAGGAGATCCCTGCAGTGGTCATTGTCGAGAACGGGACTGCTTTCAGCCTGGCCCAGCTCAGCGAAGCAGCCCAGCTGAAAGCTGACATTGAGGCACTCAAACTGGGGGACGCCGTCGTCGGGCCTCTTCCCTCGGAGGACGGCAAAGCGGTCCAATTCATTGTGCCAATAGCGTCTTCGGATGAACTGCGCGACAAGATCCAGGAGCTCCGGGACCTCGTTCAGCCGGGTGCCCCGGAGGGAATGCGAGCGTTTGTCACGGGTCCCGCGGGCCTGACCGCTGATCTCGTGAACGCGTTCGGTGGCATCGACGGAATCCTCCTCCTCGTGGCGCTTGGCGCCGTGTTTGTCATTCTGCTGCTCGTGTACCGCTCGTTCGTGCTGCCTCTGGCGGTCCTCCTGACATCGGTTTTTGCGCTTTGCGCCGCGATTCTCATGGTGTTCGCGATGGCCAAACTGGGCTGGATCCAGCTGAACGGCCAGAGCCAAGGCATCCTGTCCATCCTGGTGATTGGCGCGGCCACCGACTATGCGCTGCTGTATGTGGCCCGATTCCGCGAGGCACTGACCCACACCACCAACCGTACGAGGGCGGTACTCACGGCATGGAAGGCCTCCTTCGAGCCGATCCTGGCGTCCGGCGCGACCGTCATCATCGCCCTGCTCTGCCTGCTCTTCTCCGACCTGAACTCCAACAAGGCGCTTGGCCCCGTGGCAGCTGCCGGAATTCTTTGCTCGCTCTTCGCCGCACTTACCCTCCTGCCAGCGCTCATGGCCCTGCTGGGCCGCGCCGCCTTCTGGCCTTTCCGTCCCAAGCTCCTGCCCGACGACGAACGCGAACCCGAGCTGGTTACTGGACTTGAAGGACAAAAGGGTCTGTGGCGCGCAACTGCGTCCCTGGTTTCCCGCCGGCCGCGCGCCGTATGGGTGACTTCGGTCCTGCTGCTCCTCGTGGCCTCGGCAGGCGTCCTTCAATTGAAGGCCAACGGTGTCCCACAAACGGACGTCATCCTCTCAGCCTCCGACGCCGTGGACGGCCAGGACGCGCTGGCGCGGCATTTCGATGCCGGCAGCGGCAGCCCCGCCGTCGTGGTCGCCTCCGAAGGTGCCGCGCAGGAAGTGCTGGACAAGGTCAAAGCGGCCGACGGCGTGGGGGACGCCTATCTCCTGGCTGACGGAAATGTGCCGATCACCGGCGCCCCGGGCACTCCGACCGATCCCGCCGTCCGTGAGGGCAAGGTGCTGATCAATGCGACACTCGACTCTGCCGCCGACTCGATTCAAGCTGAAGAAACAGTTAAGTCCTTGCGGGTGGCAGTAAAAGAGGCCGACGCCGGCGCCCTGGTCGGTGGGGTCACAGCCACTGCGTTGGACACCAACACCACCGCACAGCGCGACTTGGTGGTCATCATCCCCATCGTCCTGGTAGTCATCCTCTTCATCCTGATGCTCTTGCTGCGCTCCGTTGTGGCGCCTGTGCTGCTGGTGTTGTCCGTGGTCCTGTCCTATGCGGCAGCAATGGGTGTTTCAGCGTGGGTGTTCAACGGCGTCTTCGGATTCTCAGGTGCCGATGCCACGGTTCCCCTCTTCGGGTTCGTCTTCCTGGTGGCACTGGGCGTGGACTACAACATCTTCCTGATGAGCAGGGTGCGTGAGGAATCGTTGAAGCATGGGACGCGACCCGGAATCCTGCGGGGTTTGGGCGTTACGGGTGGTGTGATTACATCCGCGGGTGTTGTGTTGGCTGCAACCTTCGCCGCGCTCGGAGTCATTCCCATCATGTTCCTGGTGCAGTTGGCGTTCATCGTGGCCTTCGGGGTGCTGCTGGATACAATTCTGGTCCGCTCACTACTGGTGCCGGCGCTCGCGTACGACATCGGACACCGGATTTGGTGGCCAGGGAAGCCAGGCCGCCGGGCTGATGCAGTGGAGCGTCCTCGTGAGGAGGAGCGAACGGCGGTGGGGCGGTAGTTCGTCATTCGGCCGCGACGACGTAGCCCACGCCTCCGTCCACGGTGACTCGTTGGCCCGTCTTGAGCAGCCGCGTAGCGTTGCCGGTTCCGACGACGGCGGGTATCCCGTATTCCCGGGCAACCAGCGACGCATGGGCGGCGAGGGTTCCGCCGTCGGTGACCACCGCGGCGGCCCGAGCGAAAAGGGGCGTCCAGGCCGGTGCCGTGGATCGCGCTACGAGTATCTCGCCCTGGAGGAAGCTGTCGAATTCCTCCAGGTCTGACATAACCCGCACCCTGCCCGTGGCGCGTCCCGTGCTGGCCGGGTGGCCGACGATTGCGCCGGAGGGTATCTTGTGGGTTGTCCTGGCTGCCTCCACTGCGCTCGCCACGGGATCAGCTCCAAACCTGCCGGGTTCGCCAATGATGAGTGGTGCGTCCAGACGACGTTGCATCTGCCACGTTGCACGGCGGCTTCTTACTAGCTCCCTTTCGTCCGCCGAGGCGTTCATCACCTCACTCAGGTGGAGGAAATGGATGTCCTGTGGGTCCTGGATGGCTCCTGCGGCGGCGAGGTTTTCTCCCAGCCGTTGGGCGCAACGACGCAAGACCGGCCATCCCAAGGTGAGGTAAAGGGACTGTTCTTCCCGTAGGGCGGCGTAGTACTGGGCCATCGTCAGGAGGGAATCAAAGCTGGTGAGGGCCCTCGGACTATCAAGCAGCACTTCCCTTGCCGCTGCCTCCGCTGCTTTCCGCTGTGCGTCAAGCGCCTCCTGGCCTGCGGTGGTTGAATGCGTTTGAGGGCTTCGGATGCCGGCCTCGCCGGAGGTCGGGTGGTACCAGTCCAGGGAGTAAACGGCCGATCCCGGAGGTGTCGCGCTGCTGCCTGTGAGGCCGCGGAGGAGTGCCTGATGGCCGAGCAGCCCTGCGGGTTTGTCGCTCAAGGGAGCGGCTAGGTGCTTTTGCCAGAACCTGGCCAGGGCCGCTTCGATTTTCCAAGCAGATCCGCCGACCACGGCCAGTGACCAGAGGTAGATTCCCGCCTGCTGGGCGATGGCATTCACAAGCTCGATGAGCCTTGCCGGGGATGCGGTGTCCACTTCCTGCTCGGCACTGCGCACGAGTTCCCGATAGTCGGGCAGCAGCTGGTGTCGCCATTTCAGTTCCAGCCCATGGAGAACAGCGCGGTGCGCCGCAGCCGGATTGCGGGAGACCCGGAGAAGGACGTTGAAAAGGAACCATGGCAGGCGACCACGGCTTCGAACTATCAAAGGCGCCACAATCCTTGGGGACGGAATCGGCGGGGCGTTGTAGTACCAGCCGTTGACGGAGCCGTAACGAAACGGCACCCGCACCTGAATATCGTCCTCCATGCCGTCGAGATACCCGGCCTCGATCCGGGGCAGAAGCCAGTCCTCGAACAGCGGCGTCATGGGATCTGGTAGCCATTCACCGAGCCTGAAGTTCCGTGCCCATAGGCCTTCGCCCGGAGCCGTCCAAGCTGCTGGGGTGGGAAGCGCCGTCATCGGGCGGGCCTGAAGAAGGAATAGGGCACCGTCGTGGTCCAGCGCCCACTCGATGTCTTGCGGCACTCCCGCTCGTTCGTGGATCCGACGGGCCAGCGCCGCTACTTGCCGTGCTTGGTCCGAGGTGAGGATGTTGCCGTCCCTGTTGCACGTGGCGTCGCTGGCGCGGACTGTCCATTGCTCTCCGACTGCTTCACCGGACACCAGCGACTCCCCAAGACCCGCGACGGCAGTGACAATGGTTTCGTCGAGGTCGCCGGTCAGTGGGTTGGCAGTAAAGGCAACGCCGGCGGCATGGGGCTGGACCATCTGTTGAACGAGTACCGCCATGGAAGGGCTTGCCGCATCGCCGCGGGCCGCTGCTCCGAGAGCAGTCTCATACGCTGCAACTCGTTGCTCCGCAGCGGAGGCAAAGCATTGCCGCACAGCATGCTCGAGGTCATCCTGCTCAACGTTCAGAAAGGTTTCGTAGAGACCTGCATAAGAAGCGCCGTCGAGGTCCTCGGCGGCGGAAGAGGACCTGACAGCGTACGGCCCCGGGCCTATCCTGCCGGCAGCAACTTTCAGAGCGCCCGCGAGGTTATTGCCGAGTTGCCCCACCACCTCCGACGTGACGACGAACCCCGCTGGCACCTTGAAACCCTCTGCCGTGAGCTCGGAAAGAGTGGCTGCTTTGCTGCCCAACACCGCCCGGTCTGCGCTCGCAGAGCCAAGCTGCGGAAACTCGCTCATAGCCACGGCTCTCCCTCTTCGCAGACACTTCCGGTTTCAGACAGTGGCGGTTTTAGATAGTCGCGGAGCGTCTTTCGATCATTATGGTGTCGCGCCATTGCCCCGCGAGTGGGCCAAGAGGCATACGGGCGATCCGATTCCGTCGGCCGACAACTGTAAAGCCCTCCGCGACATGCAGCCGGATGCTCGCTTCATTCTCGGGAAATACGCTGGCCTGGATCGTCCAGATTCCTGCTTCTTCAGTGGAGGTGATCAGCGCGCGGAGAAGGGCCTTGCCTACACCCAAACCACGGGCTTCCCCGGCCACGTAAATGGAATGCTCCACGACGCCCGCGTACGCTGCACGCGAGGAGATCGCGGATACGGCTGCCCAACCGAGGATCCGGCCTTCTGCTTCCGCGACCAACCGGTGATCCTTGAGTCTTGTAGCGTCGAATTGCTCCCACTCAGGAGCAGCGGGCTCGAACGTGGCATTCCCGGACTCGATGCCTTCAGTGAAGATTTCCCTGACAACCGGCCAATCGGGCGGGGTCATTTTGCGGGTCTGGACCTCGCTGTTGCGCATTGACGGGATGTTGGGTGTGGTCTCCCTTGTCCCTGTTGTCTCGCTTCTCACAGGGTCTCCAGCAGGCCGGAAGTCCGCTCAATGGCACCCGGGACCAAGGAGTAGTACGCCCATGTGCCCCGCTTTTCGCGGTGCAGAAGGCCGGCATCCACCAGGATCTTCAAGTGGTGTGAGACCGTTGGCTGGCCGAGGTCCAAGGGCTCGGTGAGATCGCAGACGCACGCTTCGCCGCCGTCCGCGCTCTTGACGATGGACAACAGGCGGAGGCGGTTGGGATCAGCGAGTGCCTTAAACACAGAGGCGCGGACCTGGGCTTCATAAGCATCGAGGGAGGGCTGGGCTGAAGGCTCGCAGCAAGCTTCATCGCCAGCACTTGCCGGCCTATCCACAGCTGGGAGTTCGTCCGCGTGTAGCAGTTGAAGGGTTTGCGGTGAGTCCATACATCAATTATGCACATAGATTGACAATCATCGATATAGATGCTGATACTTATATCGAACTTCATCAATCTAATGCCTTGGCTGTTGCCGGGCAGAATCCCAGGAGCCTAGTGAGCACGACGCAGACCACAGCCCGCAAGCCTGAGGGCGGCGCCGCCGTCGTAGGACGGCTTTCGGCAGTGGACCGTTTGCTGCCGGTGTGGATCATCGCCGCCATGGCGCTCGGCCTGCTTTTGGGAGGTCTCGTCCCGGGCCTCAATTCGTGGTTGGAAGCGGTGAAGGTTGGCGACGTGTCCTTGCCAATTGCCGTTGGGCTATTGGTCATGATGTATCCGGTTCTCGCGAAGGTGCGGTACGACCAAGCAGGCAGCGTGCTGACGGATCGTCGGCTGATGGTTACCTCCTTGGTTATCAACTGGTTTTTGGCCCCAGCGTTCATGTTCGGGTTGGCATGGATTTTCCTTCCTGACCTGCCCGAATACCGCACGGGACTCATCATCGTCGGCTTGGCCCGCTGTATCGCCATGGTGATGATCTGGAACGAGCTCGCCTGCGGTGATCGCGAATCGGCTGCCGTGCTGGTATTCGTTAACTCGGTGTTCCAAGTGATCGCATTCGGAGGCCTTGGCTGGTTCTACCTCCAGTGGCTTCCGGCGCTCCTGGGCCTGCCCACCACCAGCGCGAACTTCTCTTTCTTGGCGATCACGGCATCGGTAGTGGTCTTCCTGGGCATTCCACTGCTAGCTGGCTTCCTCACCCGGTGGCTGGGTGAACGGGCGAAGGGCCGTGACTGGTACGAGGCCTACATGCTTCCAAGGATCGGGCCCTGGGCGCTGTACGGGTTGTTGTTCACCATCACGCTGCTTTTCGCCATGCAGGGTGGAACCATCATGGCCCGGCCCCTGGATGTCCTCCGGATCGCGCTGCCACTGCTGGTCTACTTCCTCGTGGTGTTCGGGGCGGGAATCGCGATAGGCAAATGGCTGAACCTCGGTTACGCCAAAACCGTCACACTCGCCTTCACTGCCGCCGGCAATAACTTTGAATTGGCCATCGCAGTGGCCATTGGAACTTTCGGGGTCACATCGGGTCAGGCACTTGCCGGCGTCGTTGGGCCCTTGATTGAAGTACCAGTCCTTGTTGCACTTGTGTATGTAGCCCTCTGGGCGCGCAAGCGCTATTTCACCCCCGCGATGATCGCTGCCCCACCCTTGGAGGAGAAGCATGACCACTGAAGCCAACAAGAAGCCCTCCGTCCTGTTCGTCTGCGTCCACAATGCCGGCCGATCCCAGATGGCTGCCGCGTTCCTGACCACTCTTGCCAAGGGCGAGATCGAGGTCCGCTCCGCCGGTTCCCAGCCCGCCGACAAGGTCAACCCGGCCGCCGTCGAGGCCATGGCTGAACTGGGCATCGACATGTCCGCCGAAATCCCGAAGGTACTCACCACCGAAGCCGTCAAGGAATCCGACGTCGTCATCACCATGGGCTGCGGTGATGAATGCCCGTATTTCCCCGGCAAGCGGTATGAAGACTGGGTCCTGGAAGATCCAGCTGGCCAGGGTGTTGACGCGGTCCGGCCTATTCGGGATGAAATAAAGACACGTATCGAGGGCCTGATCGACTCCCTCATCCCTGCCTCCAGGTAATCCGGCTTCCCCCATAGGAGAGATTCTCGTGAGTAATGGCATCAGCGCCGAACAATTGATCATCATCGGCTCGGGTCCGGCTGGCTACACCGCGGCCATCTATGCCGCCCGGGCAGGGCTCAAACCGCTCGTCCTGGCCGGTTCGGTCACTGCGGGTGGCGCTTTGATGAATACCACCGAGGTCGAAAACTTCCCCGGCTTCCCCGCCGGTATCCAGGGTCCCGAGTTGATGGACGGACTCCAGGAGCAGGCCGAGAAGTTCGGCGCCCGCATCGTGTTCGACGACGTCACGGAAGTTGATCTGAAAGCTCACCTCAAGCGGGTGGTCACAGGAGCGGGGGAGACGCACGAAGCGCCCGCCGTCATCCTCGCTACTGGCTCGGCCTATAAGGAACTCGGACTGCCGGAAGAGAAAAAGCTCAGCGGACACGGCGTGTCCTGGTGCGCCACCTGCGACGGCTTCTTCTTCCGGGAACAGGACATCATCGTGGTCGGCGGTGGAGACTCTGCCATGGAAGAAGCCACGTTCCTGACACGTTTCGGCAAGTCCGTCACCGTCGTGGTCCGTAAGGATGAACTTCGTGCCTCGCGCATCATGGCCCAGCGCGCCAAGGACAATCCCAAGATCAGCTTCGCCTGGAACTCCGCCGTCACCAAGATCCACGGCGACACCAAAGTCACCGGAGTGACTCTCACTGATACCCGCACTGGAGTAACCCGGGAGCAGGCTGCCACAGGGATCTTCGTTGCCATCGGTCATTTGCCCCGCACCGAGCTTGTCGCCGGTCAAGTAGACCTCGACGCTGAGGGATACATCAAGGTCGATTCGCCCACCACCTGCACCAATCTCTCCGGGGTCTTCGCATGCGGGGATGCAGTGGATCACCGGTACCGCCAGGCGATCACCGCCGCCGGAACAGGGTGTGCTGCAGCGCTGGATGCGGAACGATTTCTGGCGGCACTTGAGGACGCAGACAGCATAGCTACGGCACTGGTGGAAGAACCCACCCACGCCTGAGGAACTTTAAGCGCCTGAGGATCTTCAACGATGAAAGAGGACACCATGGAGCCAGCGAAGAACCTTCCCGTCGCGGTGATCGGTGCCGGCCCGGTCGGTTTGGCCGCAGCAGCGCACTTGCTGGAACGTGGCCTCGAGCCAGTCATCTTTGAAGCTGGGCCCGTTGCAGGTGCCGCCATTGAACAATGGCGCCACATTCGGCTCTTCTCGCCTTGGCGGTTCAATATCGATGCCGCTGCCGTCCGCCTCCTGGAACAATCAGGCTGGGAATCTCTGCGTCCCACGGCACTGCCTTATGGCGGGGAGCTCATCGACAACTACCTCACCCCGCTGGCAGCCATGCCGGTCATCGCGTCCCGGTTGCAGACGGGGGCCCGCGTTATCGCAGTTACCCGCCGAGGACTGGACAAGACCCACCTCCGTGATCGGGACACCACTCCTTTCCTGGTCAGGGTGGAGCACGCAGACGGCGAAACGCGCGATCACGTTGTGGCTGCAGTCATCGACGCCTCCGGCACGTGGCCAACCCGCAATCCACTGGGCACCTCAGGGTTGCCCGCCATTGGCGAAGACACGGCAGCGAACCGCATATCTTCGCCGCTCCCAGACGTCGAAGGCCGGGACCGGACCAGCTTTGCCGGCCGTCGCGTTCTCGTCGTGGGCGCTGGACACTCGGCTGCGAACACCCTGATCAATTTGGCCGAACTCTCCAAGGACGAACCCAACACCCGGATCCTTTGGGCCGTGCGAAGCGGCTCCGCAGAGAAGGTCTACGGTGGCGGAGACGCCGATGGACTGCCCGCCCGGGGCCAACTCGGCGCGAGGCTCCGCAGGCTCGTCCAAACCGGCAACATCCAACTGCACACACGTTTCGGCATAGTTGGCCTGAAAACGCTCGATTCCGGAGTGAGCGTTGAATCCGTTGACGGACGCACGCTGGATGTCGATGTCATCGTTCCCTGCACCGGCTTCCGCCCGGATCTGGAGATCCTGCGCGAACTCCGCCTCAACCTCGATCCTGCCGTTGAAGCACCCACTGAACTCGGCCCATTGATTGACCCCGAATTCCACTCCTGCGGCACTGTCCCTCCACACGGTGCCAAGGTGCTGGCGCATCCTGAGAAAGACTTCTACATCGTAGGCATGAAGTCCTATGGCCGTGCCCCTACCTTCCTGCTGGCAACGGGCTATGAGCAGGTCCGTTCAGTCGCCGCTGCACTGGCTGGTGACCACCAAGCGGCGGACATAGTGCATCTGGAATTGCCCGAAACTGGAGTCTGCTCAACCGACGCCGGGACCAGCTGCGATGTTCCCGCCACGGCCGCCACGGCTGTAACCGTAGAAGCGGAGTCGGGCTGCTGCGCAGCACCCGAGCCAGCTTTCGTCGGCTTCCCGACCGGACTCGCGCACGGCCGTTCCGGGAATTAGTCGCTAGGCGTTGACGGTGTTCCGTTCGCGATAACCGTCGGCGGCGTAGACGCCCAGGATCCGCACCTCCGTGGTGAAGAATTCCAGCTCCTCCAGCGCCCGGCGGAGACGTGCGTCCCCAGGGTGCCCTTCGACGTCGGAGATGAACATTGTGGCCGCGAACTCGTTGCCCACCATGTAGCTCTCAAGCCTGGTCATGTTCAGGCCGTTGGTCGCAAAACCGCCCAACGCTTTGTAGAGCGCTGAGGGGACGTTGCGCACACGGAACACGAAGCTCGTGATCGCAGGACCGGGGAGCTCGTCCTTGGTGGGAATTTCGCGTTCCCGCGCCAGAACCACAAAGCGGGTGGTGTTGGTCGGGTCATCCTCGACACCGGAGGCCAGGACATCCAGACCGTACAAGCCTGCGGCCAACGGAGGAGCGAGAGAAAGCTTGCGGGGATCGTTCCAGTCGCGCACTTCCCTGGCTGATCCGGCAGTGTCTCCGGCGATGACTGGCTTGAGGCCGGCTTCACGGATGATCTTGCGGCACTGACCCAAAGCATGGATATGGCTGTGAACCTCTGTTGCGCCTTCAATCGTGCTGCCTGGAATGCCCAAGAGGTCGAATCGGATTGGGAGGAAGTACTCGCCCACGATTTGCAGCTTGGACTGGGGGAGCAGCACGTGGATGTCAGCCACGCGTCCGGCGATGGAATTCTCAATCGGGATCATCGCCAGCTCGACTTCGCCCGTGGAAACCAGTTCAAACGCGTCCTCAAAGCTGGCGCACGGCACGCTTTCGAGCTCGGGGAACATTTCCTTGCACGCGAGATCCGAATTGGCTCCCGGTTCACCTTGATACGCAATCTTCTGGGCCATGGTGCTCATGCTTTCACGCGGAGCACCCTCAACCCAACTAGGGGACAGATAACGGCGCTATGACGGTTCAGAGCGACGTTATCTGTCCCCCAGTTGGGCCAGCCAGGGGGCCGGGACTAGCCATTGATGATCTGCGGAACGCCCAGGGCCTTGAGACCCTCGACGCCGAACTCCAGGCCATAGCCGGACTGCTTTGCGCCACCGAACGGGATGCGGGGGTCCACAGCGCCGTGCTTGTTGATCCACACGGTTCCGGCTTGGATACGGGAGGCAACCTCGCGGGCGGCAGCCAGGTCGGAGGACCAGACTGAGGCGCCCAGTCCGACGTCGAGGGCGTTTGCCTTGGCGACGGCCTCGTCAACGGTGCTGTACCGGATGATCGGCAGGGCAGGGCCGAACTGTTCCTCGGCCACCAGCGGGTTGTCGTTGTCGATGTCGGCCACCAGGGTCGTGGGGTAGAAGTTGCCGGGCTGATCGGCGTCGGGGTTGCCACCGAGGAGGACGCGGGCACCGGATGCGCGGGCAGCCTCCACCAGTCGGGCCACGATGTCGTACTGCTGGCGGTTCTGCAGCGGGCCAAGGACGTTGTTCTCGTCCAGGCCGTTGCCCATCGGCATCGCAGCAGCAACAGCTGCCAGTTCCGTGCACACTGCCTCGTACAGCGAGTCATGGACGTAGAGGCGCTTCAGCGCGGCACAAGTCTGGCCGGTATTGATGAACGCACCCCAGAACAGGCCCTCGGCGATGGCTTTCGGGTCGGCGTCGGGAAGGACGATGCCGGCGTCGTTGCCGCCGAGTTCCAGCGTGAGGCGCTTGACCGTATCCGCCGAGGAACGGATGATGGCCTTGCCTGTGGCTGTGGAGCCGGTGAACATGACCTTGCCGATTGCCTCATGGGCGGCCAGGGCCTCGCCGACGTCGCGGCCACCGGAAACCACGGACAGCAATCCCTCGGGCAGTTCCTGGTTGATGATTGCGGCCAACGCCAGCACGGACAGCGGAGTGTATTCGGAGGGCTTGACCACCACTGCGTTGCCCATCCGGAGGGCAGGGGCGATCTGCCAGACGGTGATCATCATGGGCCAATTCCAGGGTCCGATGGCACCCACGACGCCGATGGGCCGGTAATGCAGTTCGGCGCGGGTCTCGCCGTCGTCCACCACGGTTTCAGGGTCCAGCGGCGTGGCGGCAGTCGCGCGGAGCCAGGCGGCGCAAGCGCCGACTTCGAAGCGGGCATTCGGCCCATTCAGCGGCTTGCCCTGCTCGCGGGAGAGCAACTGGGCGAGCTCTTCAGCAGAGCGTTCGACGGCGTCGGCGGCCTTCATGAGCGCAGCGGACCGCGCGTCGTGGCCCAAGGCAGCCCAGGCCGGCTGTGCAGCTGAGGCAGCTGCAACAGCGGCGTCAAGATCTTCAACGGTGTGGACGGGGGCTTCACCGACAGCCTCACCCGTTGCGGGGTCAAGAATCGTGCGGCTGTTCTGGCCGGGGGCCGGGGTGATCGAGGCCAGCAGGGCGTCGTAAGTCTCCATTGGTACTCCGCTCGGGTAGTAAGTCTTGGCGGCCAGTGAGGCGCGCGGCGATGATTCCAGTGTGGTCGGCGTCACGCGTGGCCGCCTTGTCTATGCACGAACAGCCCTTGACGGGAAGCGAACGCTTTCCAGTGGACCCGATCGTGCCGGATAATTTGGCGGGTGACTCTTGCTTCCCTCGCCGCCTTCGCCGGTCTCTGCCTGGTCCTTTCCGTGACCCCGGGCCCGGATACGTTCCTGGTCCTGCGTATTGCCCTGAACCGGCCCAGCGCCGGAATCGCTGCGGCGGCAGGATCGGCAGGTGCCGCAATTGTGTGGGCTGCTTTGGTGGGCATCGGATTGGCCGCGCTGTTGGAACAGTCGGCTGAGCTCTTCCGATGGCTGAAGATCGCGGGCGGCCTGTACTTGCTGTACCTCGGCGTTTCTTCGTTCATCAAGTCCCGTAAAGCTGCCACGGCAGGCGGAACAGAGTCGGAAGCGCCCCTCCCGTACAGCCGGCTTGCGGCACTGGGGGCAGGAGCGCTCTCCACGCTGCTCAACCCCAAGGTGGGCCTGTTCTACCTTGCCGTGGTCCCACAGTTCATCCCGCACGGCGGTGACACTATGGGCACGTCACTCATCCTGGGCATCGTGGTTGCCGTCATTGCCTTTGCCTACCTCTCGATGATCGCAGTGGTGGCGTTCAAGGCTATGAGGTGGCTCAAGCGCCCCAAGGTGAGTACCGCCGTCGAGCGTGTCAGCAGCGGGGTTATCGCCGGACTGGGCGTCGGCGTGGTGGCGTCGGGCGCCACCAGTTAGCTAGCCAGCCAGCAACCTCAGATAGTTGTCCAGCTGCCCTTCAAGGTCCTGGGCGAAGTGCTCTCCGGGCGAAAGCGCTGCCACGATCTGGGCGCCCAGCATCATGTTGAGCAGATGATCGGCGACGGCGGCGTCCCCAATGGGGGCGGTAATCTCGCCGGCCGCGCGGGCTGCTGCCGTATGTGCCGTGATAGTGGTGTGCCACTGGTTCATGGACTCGCTGTGCAGGGCCGCCATCTCGGCGTCGTTGAGTGCCTTCTGCCAAAACGGGATAACGATGCGGGCTTCGTTGACCCGTTCCTCGTCCAGTGGCAGGACTTCGGCGCAGAAGGCGCGGAGGGCAGCGATGCCGGCCAGACCAGACGTCACGGCGGCAATGCGCTGGTTGGTGCGGTTGAAAACGTGCCCGAAAGCTGACGTCAGCAGCAGATCCTTGGTGGGAAAGTAGGGCTTGAGGGCGCCATTGGCGAAGCCGGCTTCTTCGGCAATTTCCCGCATGGTAGCGCCTTCAATGCCCAGCCTTGCGATGATCCGCCAGGTTGCGTCCACCAGTTCGAGGCGTCGTTGATCGTGGTCCACAATCTTTGGCACTTTAGGGGGCTCCCGGAGAAATGTGTGGCAGACAGGTCTTGGGTCTCATCTTACGTTTCAGGCGGGCGCTGACTGAGCGTCAAAGGTGCGTCTGTATTCCGTGGGTGTGATGGCAAACGCGCTTGCGAAGTTCTGCCGGAGCGTCACAGGGCTGCCAAATCCGCAGTCAGCCGCAATCTGATCTACCGACAAGTCTGTGGTTTCCAGTAATCGCCGGGCAGCATCGAGTCGTCGCGTGCGTATCCATGCCGAGGGTGTGGTCCCTGTTGAGGCACGGAAAGCGCGCACGAAAGTACGGCGACTCATGTGGGCCTGGGCCGCGAGGCGATCGATGCTGAGGTCCTCGCCCAGCCGGCCCAAGGCCCACTCCAGCAGGCGCGCCACTGGATCATCCGAGGAGCGTGGTGGAAGGGGATGCTCAATGTACTGCGCCTGTCCGCCCTCACGGTGTGGGGCGATGACCAGGCTGCGAGCAATTCGGTTCGCTGCCTCCGCTCCCAGACGGGCCCGAACCAGGTGGAGGCAAGCATCCAGTCCGGATGCTGTCCCCGCGGAAGTCAGTACGTCTCCGTGATCGATGTAGAGCACTCTTTGATCGAGGAATACATCGGGGTGCCGGTTGGCCAGGGCGTCGAAGGCCTGCCAATGTGTGACGGCAGAACGTCCGCTCAGGAGGCCGGCATCGGCGACTGGGATGGTGCCAAGGCAAAGCCCCAGGATAGTTACGCCGCGCTCGTGAGCCTGTTGAAGGATCTTGCGTAGAGTCTCGCTGGTTTCACGTCCGTCCGCGAACCACGACGGCACCACCACAACGTCTGCCTGCTCTGCGGCATCCGGCCCTTGGATTTCCCCTAATTGATAACCCTCGGTGGTTCGAATAGGGCCCGCCTCGTCTGAGAAGAGCACTGTGTTCCACTCAGCCAAGCCTTGCCGTGTGACTTCGTCGAAAACCATCTGCGGAACCGCCAGATGAAACATTGTGACGTCATCGAATGCGTAGACAGCGATCCGCATGCAGCCCTCCTTAGTGCTTTGGCCCAATTCCATCGTATATGGGCATTTGTGCCACTGGTAGTTACTGACTGGGGCGCCAATGATGGAAGGGTCGCCAGTTGGCGAGCAACGATCCGCTATTTGGGAGAAAAGTATGAGCACCCCCCGCCGCGCCCTTGTCCTTGTCGATGTCCAGCAGCAGTACTTCAGCGGACCCCTTGAGATCCAGTACCCGAAGCACCAGGAATCACTTCCGATGATCGTGAAGGCCATCGATGCCGCGGCCGCCGCAGGAATTCCCATCCTGGCGATACAGCACAGCGAAGGAGAAGGCGCGCCGGTCTTCGCCCCTGGAACGCCTGAATTTGATCTCCACCCGGACGTCGAAGCGCGCCGGACTGCTTCATGGAAAGAGGTCATCAAGCGTTACGGCTCGGTTTACGCTGGCACGGCCGTCGCTGGCTGGCTGCGGGAGCACGACGTCGATACCGTCACCTTGGTGGGTTACATGACGAACAACTGCATCCTTGCCTCGGCCGTTGAAGCGGAGTTCCTTGGATTCACCACTGAAGTCCTCTCAGATGCCACTGGCGCCATCAACCTCGTCAATGATGCAGGTGCGGCGGACGCGAAAACCGTGCACACCACGCTTATGGCGCTGTTGAACTCCAACTGGGCCGCCGTTGCCTCCATGGGGGAATGGGCGGATGCACTCCAAGTCGGGCGCGCACTGGAAATGAGTGATCTGGGCACGTCGGCAACGGCGGGGAGCGCTGCAGTTTCTTAGAAACAATGTGGACCAGGCCTTGTGACTGAGCTAACACGTAAGTTATTCTCTACACCTATAGAAAATAAATCCTGACCCATCACAGGTCCCGGACAAGAGGCAGCCATGACGCCCACAGCAACCCAGACAGCAACTGACGCAGCCGCCGTCGAGGAAACCCAGTACCGCCTGGCCAAGGGCGCTGAAATTTCGGAGGTGAAGCATGTTCTGCAAGCCGCCGGTCACCTCGGAGACACCAAGCGGATCGCCTACCTGGGCCTTGTGGATCCGTCCCGTGGGCAAGAAAAAGAAGATCGCCGTTTCCGGGTTTTCATCCATGACATCTCCGGCGGGGCTCCCACGGACGTCCTGGTGTCCGTGACTCGCGGCGAGATCCTGTCCGCAACAGAACTGGACACCAAAGTCTCCGGCGAACTTCCCGTGCTGGAGGAAGAGTTCGAGGTTGTTGAGACGCTGCTTGCCACGGATGAACGGTGGCTCGCCGCCCTGGCAGCACGGAACCTCGATGTGGCCAAGGTACGCGTCGCTCCGCTGTCCGCCGGCGTGTTTGAGTACGACGACGAGAGGGGCCGCCGTATCCTCCGTGGCCTGGCATTTGTGCAGGATTTCCCTGAGGACAGCGCATGGGCGCACCCGGTGGACGGTCTGGTGGCGTATGTGGATGTGGTCAACAAGGAAGTCACCCAAGTGATTGATCTTGGCGTCATGCCGATTCCGGAAGAGCACGGAAACTACACCGATCCCGAACTCACGGGCCCGCTCCGGACCACTCAAAAGCCCATCAGCATCACCCAACCCGAAGGCCCGAGCTTCACAGTCACCGGCGGCAACCATGTGGAATGGGAAAAGTGGAGCGTGGACGTCGGCTTCGATGTGCGCGAAGGAGTGGTCCTCCACAACCTGGCCTTCAGGGATGGAGACCGCCTTAGGCCCATCATCAATCGCGCCTCCATCGCCGAGATGGTTGTGCCCTACGGCGATCCGTCACCTATCCGCTCCTGGCAGAACTACTTCGACACCGGCGAATACCTGGTGGGCCAGTACGCCAACTCCCTGGAACTCGGTTGCGATTGCCTGGGGGACATCACCTACCTCAGACCCGTCATCAGCGACGCCTTCGGCAACCCCCGGGAAATCCAGAACGGCATCTGCATGCATGAGGAAGACTGGGGCATCCTCTCCAAGCACTCGGACCTCTGGACCGGGATCAACTACACGCGACGCAACCGCCGCCTGGTGATCTCCTTCTTCACCACCATCGGCAACTACGATTACGGCTTTTATTGGTACCTCTACCTCGACGGAACCATCGAATTTGAAGCCAAGGCCACCGGCATCGTGTTCACCAGCGCCTTCCCCGAGGGCGGCTCGGACAACATCTCGCAGTTGGCTCCAGGACTCGGCGCGCCATTCCACCAGCACCTCTTCAGCGCACGGCTGGACATGGCAGTCGACGGTTTCACCAACCGGGTGGAGGAAGAGGACGTAGTCCGTCAAGCGATGGGTGCAGGCAACGAGCGCGGCAACGCCTTCTCCCGCAAGCGGACGCTCCTCACTAAAGAGTCCGAAGCCGTCCGGGAAGCGGACGCGCGTGCAGGCCGGACCTGGATCATCTCCAACCCCGAGTCCCGGAACCGACTCGGCGAGCCGGTTGGCTACAAGCTCCACGCCGAAAACCAGCCCACGCTGCTGGCCGATCCAGATTCCTCCATCGCAAAGCGCGCCGCTTTCGCCACAAAGGACCTCTGGGTCACGCGTTACTCCGACGAGGAGCGCTACCCCACTGGCGACTTCGTGAACCAGCACTCCGGGGGAGCAGGCTTACCGGCCTACGTTGCCCAAGATCGCGACATCGACGGCCAGGACATCGTCGTTTGGCACACCTTCGGCCTCACCCACTTCCCTCGCGTGGAGGACTGGCCCATCATGCCCGTGGACACAGTCGGCTTCAAGCTGCGCCCCGAAGGCTTCTTCGACCGCAGCCCCGTACTGGATGTGCCCGCCAACTCTTCAGGTTCGAGCTGCCACAGCCCGGCCACCGCCGCTACGGATGAACACGGCGAAAGCCACCATGAGCACGGACCCTGCCACTAAACGGACATCCGGGCACATGACCACGACGACGGGAGGGGTCCAGTCAGCCGGGCCCGTCCTCCATCCCCGGATCTGCGCAGCCCTCACGGCTGTCTCGTGCCTGGTCCACCTTTGGGTCGCGGCGTGGGGTCATCACGACGCATGGCTCGGCGTCCTCATGATTGCTGTGGCGGCAATCTGCATCCCCTGCACCTTTCACATCTGGCGCCACAGCCGCGTCGGAGCTCTTCACCAGGTGACGGTCTCCGCTGTGGCAATGATTGCCCTTCATTCGGTCTTGCTGTTGGGAGCGGGAGGTGCCGGACACGCGCACGGTGAGGGACGGGCGTCGAGCGTTGTTGATACTTCCGGCGCTGCCGGGTTGCTGCTGGTGATCGGACTGGAAATCACGACGGCGCTACTCGCCGCTACCTTGGTGGCACGGCTGCGGCGTCGGGTACAAATGGCCGCTGCTTCCTGACCTTCTTCGGCGCCAGCTAAGCCGGTAATCAGCCCTCTTGAGTTGCGCAGTGCCCGCCAAAGAATCCAAAGAGGGTCAGGAAGCAAAACGCCCAGCAAGAATTCGGCAGGATATTGCCTCGAGCAGGCAGTTTTCCCGCTTGTTGCACCTGCCCCGAACACTGTTCAGTAGAGGGGTGAGTAGAGCTGTCAGTAATTCGGGCCTTGGACTCTTCAGGGCCACGGGGATTTATGTAGGTGCCATTCTGGGCTCGGGTGTGCTGGTCCTGCCGGCCATCGCCGCCCAAGTTGCCGGACCGGCGTCGTTATTAGCGTGGGCGTTGCTGTTGGTCTTCTGCACCCCGGTGGCGTTCAGTTTTGCTGAAATGTCCAGGCAACAGCCCGACGCCGGTGGGATCGCCACGTTCGTGACCCGCGCTTTCGGGCAGCGAGCCTCGGTTGTGGCCGGCTACCTCTTCTACTTCGCCATCCCGTTCGGGGCGCCCGCCACCGCGGTGATCGGCGGGGAGTACATCGCGCACGCCATGGGCGGTGGGCGTGAAACGGCCCTGATCGCGGCGGGGCTGATCCTTGCGGCAGGTTTCCTGAGCAACGCGGTGGGGATCCGCGTCTCGAGCAAACTCCAACTCCTCCTCATGGTGTTGCTCGTGGCGTTGCTGGCACTGGCCGTAGCCGTGGCAGCGCCCTCCGCCAAGGTAGAAAACTTCGTGCCCTTCGCCCCGAATGGCTACTGGGCAGTGGGCGGTGCAGCGAGCCTGCTCTTCTTCTGTTTCGCCGGGTGGGAGGCCGTAACGCATCTGGCCGGGGAGTTCCGCCACCCCGAACGCGACCTGAAGCGGGCCACTTGGCTGACGCTCGTCGTCGTCGGCGTTGTTTACATCGGATTGGTGGCGGCATGCGTCGCCGTCCTTGGTCCAGGACTCGCGGGCAGCAGCGTCCCGGTGGCCGAACTGCTGGCGAAAGGACTGGGACCGGCGGCGGCTCCCGTGACGGCTGTTGCGGCAGCCGTGTTGACGTTCGGACCACTCAATACGTTCGTGGCCGGGGCCAGCAAGCTTGGCGCCAGGTTGGCGTCCGACGGCGTGCTGCCGCGACCCTTGGCACGTGGCGTGGGTGCCGGGGAGGTGCCTTCCGTGAGCCTGGCGGCACTCGCTGTCATGACGTCACTTTCCTTTGCCCTCGCAGCTGTGGGGTTCCTCAGCATGGAATACCAGATCGGCGCCGCCTCGGCGTGCTTCACCGCCGTCACCGCTTTTGGTCTGGCCGCCGGGGTACTCCTGTTGCCCCGCGGAACCGCGGCCTGGTACGGCGTGATCGTAGCCGCCGTCGTGATGCTCGTGGTGTTGCTCTTCAGCGGCTGGGCGCTGCTGGTGCCGGCCATGCTGGGTGCTGCGGCATTGTTGGTGGGCCGCTTGTATTTGAAGCCCCCGGTGCCACAATTGAGCCATGGCCGCAGCGTGGTCAATTCGTGAGGGGTTCCGCAGCGGGCCTGACCCTGATGCCCTGCGCCGCCCCGTCTTCATTGCCGCGGTGGTTGTCTTTGCCCTGGTAGTCCTGGCCGAGGTGGGTATGTCGCTCCTGCTGGGGCAGACCGCCGTCGACCCCGTCTCCGCAAGCGATGCCAACAACCTTGGCGTTCCGCTGGATGTCTTCCTCAAGACGCAGCGAGCCGATGCCGAACCGCCGGGCGCGGGCATTGGATTCCTCGCATTCCTCGATGGCTTGCTGTTGTTCACGGTGGTCATGCTGGGGCTAAGTCTGATCATCGATCTGCGAACATATGGCCGGATCCAAGGCCTCACAACGTTCATCGTGACGCTGCTCTGGGTTATCGCGGCGTTCCTCACCGCAATGTTGGCCTTGGCGAAGTTGTTCCTGATGATCGGGTTGTTCGTGGCCACCCCGTTTGGAACCATCGCGTACCTGGCCCTGTGGGGGAGCTTTCCGAAAGGGCAGGCGGCGGCAATCCTGGGTTTGCTGTTGGTCCTGAAAATCGTGTTCGCGGTGTTGCTGATTCTCAGCCAGCCGAAGTTCCTCAAAGTCACAGGGCTGGTGGTGCTGCTGGCGGTGTCCGTGCTGCTTCAGGTGATCCTTGGAGTGATCCACGGGTTCCTGCCAGGTCCGCTGGTGTCCATTGGAGATCAGTTCTGGGCGTTGATCACCGTGGTGGTGGCGCTCGTGTGGGCGCTGATTATGCTGATTGCGTCCATTCCGGCGATCATCAATGCCCTGCGTGTGAGTGGTTCGGCGGGAGACTAGCTTTGCCACCCGTCCGGTGACTTCGCGGGAATCTTGCCAATTCGCATGGAAGTTTCCGTGCGAACGAGCAGCTTTCCCGCTACTTCGAGCCAACTCACATCGAAAGCCGGGTCAACTTGTCCGGATTCGAGATCTGCCGCAGCCCGCGGATGGTGCCGTCAGGGCCGCCGTCGAGCACCAAGACGTCGGCGCGACCCGAGTGCCGGAGTACCAGCGCTGGTTCCCCGTTCACAGCGATGAGATCAGCGGTGACGGACCGTACGGGATCGAAGGCGACTGCTTTGCCGAGGATGCCCGCGAAGAACCGCCCGATCCGCTCCGCTCCGAACACCGGGTTCATCGCGCTCTTGACCTTGCCTCCGCCGTCGGCCCAGAGGACAGCATCCCGATCGAGCATCGCCACTACTGTGTCAATGTCACCCTGTTCGATGGCGCGAACCAGCTTCTCCAAGGCCGCGCGATCCTTGGTCCTGGGAGCGG
Source organism: Paenarthrobacter sp. 2TAF44 (assembly GCF_052114885.1). Classification (NCBI taxonomy): domain Bacteria; kingdom Bacillati; phylum Actinomycetota; class Actinomycetes; order Micrococcales; family Micrococcaceae; genus Paenarthrobacter; species Paenarthrobacter sp. 2TAF44. The sequence continues at coordinate 134,536 of NZ_JBFRFP010000002.1, forward strand.
GAGCGTCCGGGTCGATGTCCAAGCGGCGCTCAGCCCTGGAAATCATTTGGCGTACGGCCGCAGGGGTCTTTTCCAGGATGTCCGCGATTTCCGGCGCGGACATCCCAAAAGCTCGGTGGAGCACCAGTGCGGCCCTCGCCTCCGGAGCCAGTTGCTCAGCCAAATGAAGCAAAGTCAAGGACAGCAGCTCACGGTTGGCCACGGTTTCCTCCGGAAGCCTCGAGGTGTCTACCGGCTCCGGCAACCAAGGCCCGGTGTAGTCCTCGCGCACAGCGGCGAGTTGGCGCACCCGGTCAACGGAGCGCCGCACGCACACTGTGGTTAGCCACGCTGGCCAGGATTCCACACGGTGGCCATCGGCCTTGCGCTCCTGCCGAACGGCATCGATGGCAACCTCGGAGACGACGTCCTCGGCATGGCCGAAATCTCCCAACATCCGGTAGGCGATTCCCAGCAAACGATTCCGTTCGCTCTGCCACGCGGCCGTGGCCGATACCGCAAGACTCATGCCCTCCACGCTACCCCTCAGACGATCGGGTTCTTCTCATCCACCGGCGGCTCCATCTGCGTGCTGATGGCGATCCTGTTCCACACATTGATCGTGGAGATGGCCAGGACCAAGCCTCCCATCTGGCTGTCGTCGAAATGGGTGGCAGCCGCATTCCAGATCTCATCGGTAACTGTGTCCGGTCCCAACTGGGTTATTGCGTCGGTCAAGGCGAGTACGGCCTGCTCGCGGGCATCGAAGAACACTTTGGAGTGTTGCCAGGCGGCGACAGCATGCAGCTTTCGTTCCGGGATGCCGCGCTTCTGGCCGTCAGTCGCGTGCATGTCCACGCAGAAACCGCAGCCGTTAAGGATGGAGGCGCGGAGCTTGATGAGCTCGTACAAGTCGGGATCCACCGACTTGCGGGCGTAGCCTTCCAGCCCGATGACAGCGGCATAGCCGAGTTTGTTGCTGTGGCCGATATTGATGCGGGTCATGCTGTTTTCCCTTCCGTGGTGGTGCCTTACATCAGGGATGTCGTAAGCGGGGATGGAAGTGTGACAGTTTGAGCAAGGCCGCGGTCCCGGATGAGATCACGAAGGACGGATAGTCTGACGTCGAGGTCCAGGGGAGGAAGAAGGGCTGCTGCGTGAACTCTTTTGCGGCGGGGGGTCAATACATAGTGTGAGCACAGACAGCGACATCATTAGGCGGTCCCGGGACAGCCCCGCAGTTTTCGGGGAGCTGTACGATCGGCATGCCTCAGCCATTTACAGGTATGCGGCCAGAAGGGCCGGGGAATTCGCCGCGGACGACGTCACCTCGGAAACCTTCCTGGTCGCTTGGGAGCATCTGGAAACCTACGACACGGGCCGGGACGATGCCCGGCCATGGTTGTTCGGAATCGCTACTAATTTGCTTCGACAGCATCACCGAGCTGAAGCAAAAGTTCTCAAGACGGCCGCCAGGTCCGCCACGCGCGAAGCAGCGGCCGACGATTCAGACCGGATCGCCGCAGAGGTCGACGCCAAGGTCGCCATCGGTCGAATTGCCCAGTCCCTCCGGAACATGGCAGCCATAGACAGGGAAACGCTGCTGCTCTACGCATGGGCCGATCTGACCTACGAAGGCATAGCCCAGGCCATGAGCGTGCCGGTGGGGACGGTTCGTTCCCGCTTGAACCGTGCTCGCCAAATACTTCGAACCCAGTTCAGCCTCGAAAGACTTACCGAAACGGAGAACCACCATGGACGAACTGCAGCTGCTCCGCGAGATGCGTAGCGACGTCGGCTCCGCACCATCTGCCACGTTGGCCCGCGGCAGGGAGAAGGTCATGGCCAAAGTGCAAGCGTCCGGCACCTCAACACCTCAACGTAAAACGACAGTTACGCCCATCCGATTCGGGCGACGTGCTCTTTTGGCTTCTGCCGCTGCCGCCCTGTTGGTCGGCGGTATCGTCATTGCCGATGTCGTCAGATCCGGCGGTCCGGGAACCACAGCAGAGGCAGCCGAGGTGCTGAACAACGCCGCTGCTGCAGCCATTCAAACGTCCGACCCCGTGGTGGGGCCCGGCCAGTATCTGAAGATCGCAACGAAGTCGGTCTTTGGAACGGGCGGGCAGGCTGCCGATGTAAGTGACGTGAGATGGGAAGAGACCACAAGCAGTCAGATGTACGTGCCAGCCGACAGGGCAGATGTATGGGTCTGGAACCGGGAACCTCGCCTGATTTTGGACTCGCCGAGCGAGGAAGCCAAGGCTCTGCCAGACGAGGTCCGTAAGGCTCAGGAAGCCGAGTCGGATGGGCAACCTGAGTTCGTCGGGATTCTGCGCTCCCCGGGAGGTGTCTTCCATGGGAATGAGCCGACCGTCATCGTTGGTACGCCGTTAAGGGAGGCCGCGAGTCTACCCAGGGATCCACGGGCTCTGCTGGACTTGATCTACGAACGCACCAAGGGCACCGGGAAGTCTCCCGACAGTGAGGCTTTCACGGCAATCGCTGACGGCCTGCGGACAGGAGTCGTTCCGGCTGACCTCCGCGCTGCGCTCTACAAGGCAGCTGCTCTGATTCCCGGCGTTACGGTGACTGACAGGCACGCAATGATCGACGGCCGCACAGGCATCGCCATTGGTATCGCATCATCAGACGGAGTGACGGGATCGAACATCGTCATCGATCCCGCCTCGGGTGTGGTCATCGGGGGACAGTCCGTGCTGATCAAGGATTATCCCGGATATCCCGCGGGGACCGTCACGACGTGGACCTCGCTGAGGACCTCGGTGGTGGACTCGGCGCCCTAAGCTGTCGCGCCGCGAAGCATGCCAGGACCTTGTTAGAGTCGGTGCGTGCGAGCAGTGATATTTGATGACGTCCGGGCCCAGCCTGAAGTGCGGGAAGTAACCATGCCTGAGGCACCGGCTGGTGGAGTGGTGGTGAAGGTCGAGGCCACGGGCATGTGCCGCAGCGACTGGCACGCCTGGGCTGGACACGACGACATCGCTTTTCCCCACGTGCCCGGCCACGAGCTCGCCGGCGTCATTGCAGCAGTGGGCGAAGGTGTCCACGGCTGGAAAACCGGGGACCGGGTAACTGTTCCGTTCGTCTGCGGATGCGGCAAATGTGAGTGGTGCCTGGCGGGTGAGGCACAGGTTTGCCCGGACCAGCAGCAACCCGGCTTCACCCATTGGGGATCGTTCGCCGAATACGTGGCCCTGCACGCTGCCGACAGCAACCTGGTTGCCCTCCCGGAAAGCGTCGAATTTACGACGGCGGCAAGCCTCGGCTGCCGCTTCGCAACGGCATACCGCGTGTTGGCAGCCCGTGCGCAGGTGAAAGCCGGTGAGTGGGTGACAGTTGTAGGTGCCGGAGGCGTCGGGCTGAGCGCTGTGATGATTGCCAAAGCCATGGGCGCCAGGGTCATCGCCGTGGACCGGAACCCGGAGGCACTGGCTGTGGCTGCACGTTTGGGTGCGGATCACACGGTGCTCGCCGACGGCACGGACATCCCCGCCGCAGTCAACGTCCTCTCCGGCGGGGGCAGCCACGTGGCGGTGGACGCTGTCGGAAGTGAACAGACCTGCGCCGACGCAATCCTCAGCCTTCGCAGGCGGGGCCGGCATGTCCAGATCGGTCTGCTGCCAGCCATCAACGGAAACCCGCAGGTTCCCATGGCCAGGGTTATCGGGTGGGAGCTCGATCTTCTCGGCAGCCATGGCATGGCCGCAGTTGATTACCCAGGCATGATGGCGCTCATCGAGCAGGGTGCGCTTCAGCCGCAGCTGCTGATTGAACGCACCATCGGCCTGGAAGAAGCAGCGTTATTGTTGCCAACCTTCGAGACAGCGACCGTGGCCGGGATGACCATGGTCGACCCTGCGCGCTAACTGCCTGGCACCCCAAGTAGGTCGCATTTGTGCGCGTTTTGACGGCTCAAAACGCGCACAAATGCGACCTACTTGGGTTAGTCCGCCGGGCGGTTCCGGTACGCGGCGAGGAAGTGTTCGATCCTCCGCACGGCTTCCTCGATGTCCTCGACGGTCGGCAGGATCACGAAGCGGAAGTGGTCCGGCGTGGGCCAGTTGAAGGCCGTTCCATGCGAGACGAGAATCTTCTGCTCCTGCAGGAGTTGGAGGACGAACTTCTCGTCGCTCTCGATGGGGTAGATCTCAGGGTCCAACCGCGGGAACAGGTACATTGCGCCGGCCGCGGGAACACACGAAACGCCTGGGATTGCCGTCAACAATTTCAACGCCAGATCCCGTTGCTCACGAAGGCGCCCGCCGGGACGGATGAGTGCCTCGATGCTCTGGTATCCACCCAGGCAGGTCTGGATGGCGTGCTGGGCGGGAACGTTGGAGCACAACCGCAATGAGGCCAGCAGTTCCAAGGATTCCCGATAGGCAGCCGTTGCGGTCAATGGTCCTGTCACGGCAACCCAGCCTGCACGGTAGCCGGGCATGCGGTAGGCCTTGGAAAGTCCACTGAACGTCAGAACCGGGATGTCGTCTGCCACGGACGCGGTATGAATGTGCGGTGCGTCGACGTAGCGGATCTTCTCGTAAATCTCATCGGAGAACAGGACAAGATCGTGCTTCCGCGCGAGCGCTGCGAACTGCTCAAGGATGTGCCGGGGGTAGACGGCACCCGTTGGATTGTTCGGGTTGATGATCACGATGCCCCGTGTGCGCGGGGTGATTTTCGCTTCGACGTCGGACATGTCCGGCCACCAGTTCTCGTCCTCATCGCAGAGGTAGTGCACGGCTTTGCCACCCGTGAGTGTCACGGTCGCGGTCCAGAGCGGATAGTCGGGAGCCGGGACGAGGATCTCGTCACCGTTTTCCATGAACGCCTGCAGGGTCATGGAAATGAGTTCGCTGACGCCGTTGCCTATGAAGACATCCTCGACGCCGATCGTCATCAGTCCTCGCGTTTGGTAGTACTGCGAGATCGCGGTCCGGGCGGAGAATATGCCCTTGGAATCGCTGTAGCCCTGAGCCCCACGGATGTGGTGGATCATGTCCACCACCACTGACTCCGGCGCTTCCAACCCGAACGGCGCCGTGTCCCCAAGGTTCATCTTGAGGATGCGGTGTCCCTCGGCTTCCATGGCCTTGGCGGCCTGGAGGATGGGACCACGGAGTTCGTAGCGGACATTCTGGAGTTTGCTGGAGTGCTGCATGGGACGCATGGTTGATCTTTTCATGGCAGCTGCCCAGGCAGGCAAACGTGTCCGGAAATAGTCACGGGTTCAGCCGCACCTCGCAGAGTTGGGGGTTGCTCAGGCAGATGTTTACCGGATCAAGGATGATGCTCGACCTCAACTCGGTTCGCACCAAAACGAGTGCGTTGACGTTAACTTTCGTGCCGACGTCGGGATTGACGCCCACCACTACGCACCTCATCAGGGAGAGGGGAGGCGAGCTTTGGCAGGCGGAGCCCTGGGTGAAGTCCAATTGCAGTTGTGCGGTCTGGAAGGCATTGCGGGCGGTTTCGATCCGTGACCCCAGGACACTGGGCACGGTGGCCTTCACGGGCACGGCAATTTCCAGGTTGACCGTGCTGCCGCGCCCTACCTTCTCGCCGCCCGCGGGACTCTGGTTGACTACCGTTCCTTCAGGCGAGGCGCTCTCGATTTCCGTCGTAGCCGCTTTGAAACCGGCGTCCGTCACGATCTTGACCGCTTCAGCCTGCGGTTTGGTTTTCACGTCCGGAACGTTGGCGTCCTTGAACATGAAGTACAGGATCACGCCGATAACCGCCAGCAGCACCACACCCCCGATGATCACCCACAACCACGGGAATCCTGGCTTGGGCTTCGGCTGCTCGGCCGCCGGAACAGTCAGCGTGACCACATGCGCCTGGTCCGCGTAGTCCTCGGGTGCGTCGTCGGCAGAGTAGGCGATCAACTTCACCGGGTAGCTGCCCGCGGAAGCCCCGTCGGTGTCGAAATTGACCACATACTGTTCGGTGGCCCCCGCGGCGATGGTCCGCAACGGGTTGGGGATGGTGGTGTACGTTTTCGACGGCGGATTGGTCACCTGCCCGGGGAAGGCGCCGAGCACCACTCGCTCGGCTTCAGCGGAGCCGTTGGTGACGGATGCTGTCAGCGATCCCTTCCCTTCTTTAAGGACCACATCCGGGGAGCTCAACGTCATGGTGATGGCAGTCATGGCACAACAACTCCTGGGATCGCGGTTTGTAGTTTCGGGGCACAGCAGCACATCTCAGCCTCCGGGCTCCTGGATCAGCAACACACAAGGCCCCAGGCCGGGACAAACGATTCCCAACTGTCCCCCCGAGGTGCCGAAGGTCAGGTCCACGGTCTTCCCTGGACCTGAATTCTGCTCAGCCCGCGTGCCCTGCACCAACAGCGAGACTGTGACCGCCTGCTGGGGTGCCAGCCTTGCCCGCTTGGTGGGAGGTCCGAAATAGAACAGGCCCCCACCGAATTCCTTCACCTCGAACACACACGCACCCGTAACCACCAACTGTGTATCCGACGCTGAACACGAACCGCCTTGGGCAGACAGGTCCGCTGAGGTGAGTTGCGCGCCCGCGGCTGCGTTGGAGAAACCGCCCTGCCAGTCCCGTGCCGCATCGTTGTTCCCGCCGCCACAACTGACGCCGAACACCAGCACTAACAGCGCGATGACCCCGCAGGCAATCACCACAAGAATCGGCGTGCGGTTCTCCTTATTCATGCTTGGTCACCGTTCATCTGCCCGCACCTCAAGCTCATCCGTCACGTGCGCAGGCTTCATGCCTTTGACGATCCGCCGGATCAACTCCAGCTGCCCACCCGCTTCCGCAGGAACCAGCACCTTGATATGGAACGCGCCGGGGACGGATTCGACGTCGAACCCCGGCACCCCCGTGGCAAGGTGCAGGAAGCGGGTGAGCCCGTCCACTGTGCCGCGGCGTGCAGAGAGCTGCGCGGCGGCTGCGATGAGGTCTCGCTGTCGGGATATGGGAATGGCGCCGGTCGCGGGCAGGCTGCCGGGCCCTGTACCACCGGGCCCTGTACCACCGGATCCAGCGCCGCCCTCCGGGCCGGGAAGCGTCAACCAGTCCAGATCTACCCAGCGCGAGAGAAAGGGAATCAACGACGACGGCGCGCGGCCAGGATCGGGAACGGTATGGATGCGGTCCAAGACCTGCCGTACGGGCCCATGCATATCCTCGGCCACGGCAAGAAGCGCCTGCAGGGGAGAGCTGGTATCGGCGGCCACCTGGAACACTTCCGGCAGGACCGTCAGCAGTTTGGACTCCGAGGGCCCCATGGACTCAGCCATTGCCATGGACCACCTCGATCCTGTGGTCGCCGGAGCAGAACAGCCAGGTGTCGGGCAGCGTCACAACGTCGTCCACCAGGCGCCGGGTGCAGCTTTCCCATAGAACGGCGTTGTCTGTGCTGCGATAAACGCCTTTGGGACCGGCAGCCAGGACCAGAGGCTTGCCGTCAAGGATCGCACCGGACACCGAACGGACAGGCTCGAACCGGGTGCGGTCCCTCAGCGGCAAATTGCAGTTAACGTCCGGCACGCTCCACTGCGCCGACGCCTGACCCAGCTGCAGCCGCAACACCCCGCCGCTCTGGGTAGCGGCGTAGGCAGCGTTACCCATCACGTGGACACCCCAGCAACTGCCCCCGGTCCAGCCAGTGCTGAACTCCTCCCACGAATTCATGAAGGACTCATCAAAATCCGTGCGGCCCAACTCGTCGATCTTCAGCCGCAGGCATCCCGTCCCGGTCCCTTCCGGCACTGCCCGGCCGAGCCACACATAGCTCGCACCGCCGTCGTACTGGATGGTCATGCAACGGATGTCCTCGCCGGAGGCCTTGACCTGCTTGAAGCTGTCGGCGGTACCGGCGTCGGGAGAGAGCCAGACGCCGGCCGAGGCCTCGGCGGCCACCACAACACCTGTTCGCCCGCGGACGTCCACCAAGGCGTCCACGGCGTAAAAACCACGATCCGGCTGGGACGTGTCTACTACGTTCTGCACGGGAATGGCACCTTGGCTCATCGGAAGTTCGTAGAGGCCGCGCTCGCCTGCCAGCAACAACAACGGCTCACCCTGGCGGTCCACCCAACACAAATCGGCGACGACGAACCCCAGTTCGGCTGCTTTGCGCCAGGATTCGCCGAGGTCCTCGCTGATATAAATGCGGGACCCCGTGCCCGTCACCGTGTTGACAGCCACCATGCCTGGGTGCCGCTCTGGACCCACCCGGCCGGCTGCGGGGGAACGAAACGGAGCGATGGCACGGACGGTTTCTTCGGTCTGGTCGCCGTCGGAGGCATCTCCAAAATCCGCACAGGCTTCCCAGCCGTCAGCGGCGTTGGTGGTGCGGAACAGCGTGCCGCCCTGGGCCACGAACCACGTTCTGTCCTGGCCTTCAGCCTGTACCAAGGACACGGCATCACTGTCCGGAACTTTGTCCACTTCCAGCCTGACCCGGTCTACATACTGAACGCCAGGCTCGGCCTCCTCCATGGCGCGGTACAGGTTGGAGACACGCAGTGGCTTCCCAAAGCCGGATCCGTAACTGGACGAATCCGGGCTCAGCGGACTGATCCCGTCAGACAGGCGGCCCACGATCCTGGACTTCACGGCGTCGGCATCCTCATCGGGACGAACAACGATCCGCGCATCCACCAGCACCTGTTTGTAGAGGCCCCAGCGCACTACAGGCTCGGCGCCAACCGTGGACCGCCTGCGGAGATATTGTTCCACTTCAAGCCGCACTTCGTCGCGTGCGTGTGACATAAGGTCCGCTGCGCCTAATGGTTCGGCAGCCCCTGCTCTGCCGCCAGGAACGAACGGCACCAGCACAATTTCCACTTCCCCCGGCAGGGCAAACGCCCACAGATCCTTGCGCGTGAAAGCCCGCGCACGGCCCACACCGCCGTGCCGACGCGCCAGCACTTCGTAGTCCCGGACAGTAACTGCACGGTCGCGGGCTTGGAAATCCTGAGGCGCGCGCCGGAGGGCGTTCTCCAAGGACTCGCCATCGCGGCCGCCCGTTGCCGGCTCTGGATTAGTGACCTTGGCTCCCGGAACAGGGGAACGTAGCACCGTGAGCTGACCCGCGGCAACGTTACCTCCCGAACCGCCACCGCTGCGATACCAAGCGCGAACTTCGGCACCTGCCCCCGGCACTAATGGCCCTTGACCACTTTCCGTCCGCGCCCTGGACTCTTCGTCCCACCAAGCGAACATTGCGACGCCGGCACTTCGGTCGATCCGCACCGGCATCTCACCCGGCCTTGCGTCGGCGAACGCCTCCACTTCCTTGCAGTACCGGAACGGCTTTCCGTCTACGAGCACTGCCTCACCACTGCTTAGCCGCGTCCCGGCCGGAACCTCGACGGCGACCGCCAGCCCTGCGCCCGAGACGATCGGCGCGTTCGGGATCACGAAGCTCTGGCCTGGTCTTCCAGTCCCGGTACCAATCGGTACGGCGTCGTACATGGTGACATCGGCTGCGGGGACCAGGACGCTGCTCATGCCGGGAGCCAAAGTGGCTGCCGCCGTCGTCGTAAATACCGGCTGGGATGAACCAGGAATACCTGGTGGGCAGCTGACCTGCGTGCCGCGGGGGATCCGGATCTCCTGATCGCCCACACTTGAGCGGCTGAATTCCAGCATCGTTTCGGCGCTGCTCGGCGGGTACAGCGACGTGCCCAGGAGGTTCAGGTAGACGGCGTAAAGCTTGTCCGGCACGCGGTTCAGCCGGTACATGAGCGTGTCCGTGAGGTAGGCGAAGGCCTCCACGATGGTGATGCCGGGATCGTGGACCGAGAGGTCAGTCCACTCAGGGGCGATTTGCTGGATGCGTTCGCGGGCGCCGGCCACGAGCTCCGCGAAGCTGCGATCGTCCAGGTTGGGCACGGGAATACTCATAGTGCACCTCCGGATTCCACGGGCAAGGCGATGGCAATCTCATCCTCAAGCTGGGTAGTACGGACACGGTATTTCAGCCGGACCTCGAGAACTTCGGGGTCCTCCTGGGACCGTGACGCGTCCAAGGAAAGGACGGTGATGCGCCGCTCCCACTGTTCCACCGCGCGGGCCACATAGTGGATGGCGAGCCCGGCGGTGGTGTCGTCAGCCGGCGCGAATGCCAAACGGAACAAGTGGCAGCCGTACGTCGGGCGGTTCACGCGCTCGCCGGGCCTGGTGCTTAGCAGGAGGAGGAGGGCCTGGCGGATGGAGGCTGCGTCCGTAACAGTCGCCAGCCTCCCTGCCGGAGTGATGCGCAGACCGGGGACGCCGGCGCTGGCGTCGAAATCCGGATGGACGAAAGCGATCGATGTGTAGCGTGGCGCGCTCATGACTGTCCCCTTTTCATGAACCCGACCCCACGAACGTTTGCCCAGGCCGGCGCACGTTGTACTTCACGCCGCCCGGGGGTGTGCCGTCCGTGAAGCCCTCCACAGTGTCCAGGCAGACGGCCTTGCCCCCGATCCTGATGAAGGTGGAATAGCCCTTGGTGACCGGCAGCGTCTTATTGCACGGTTTGATGTTGATGCCAACATTCGGGCACATGCTGATATCCCTGCCCTGGGGATCGTTGTCCACGAGCACCGGCGATCCTTTGACACGGACCCACTCCTGCGATGGCACGGTCTTGACTTTGCCGTCGTGCCCGCAGCGCAGGATGGCCTCCTCGACCAGAATCCTCATGGCTTAGGCCTCCTCGAAGTCGACTGATTTCGCACGGATTCTCATGGCTTTGCCCGGGGCTTCCAGCACCAGGTCCGTGGCAGCGGTGATGCGGAGCTTGTCCGGCCCCAGCTCCACCGACGAGCCGTGGCCATCCGTGAAGCTCACGGTGCGGGCACCGCCGTCGAGCATTATTTGTTGGCCGTCCGCACTGCGGAACGTGTAACGGCTCTCCCGGGGTGTGTTGACGTGGTTGTCGGGCGTCTGTTCACTGCCGTACAGGCCTCCGAGGATGATGGCCTGGGCCGGATCCGTGGCGGGAAGAAGCACCAGGACATTGTCGCCGGGAGCCGGCGGGGTGATCATCCCCTTGCCGGGACCGGCGGCCGCAGTAAGCACGGGAGCCCACGCTGTCTGGAGGTTCGGGTAAGCCGGTAGTTGCACACGGGCACGCCCCCTCGCCTCGGGATCGTCCACATCAGTGATGATCCCGAGCGTGAAGACGTCCGGGCGTCGTTCGGGGACAGGGCTCGGTGGACGGGTGGTAAGCGTGGTTTCGTAGCCCGTGCCGTCCAAACGGTGTGAGGCGCTCGCGATCAGGTAGGTTCCCTCGATGGACGGCGCTACCCCCTTGATCCTGACTCGCCCACCTGCCCTGAGCTGAGGATCGCCCTCAGCCACGAACACCGCCGTGACCTGCCCGGCCATCCGGACGTCCAGCTCGGACTGTGCCAATCCATTCGCCTCCTGGGTGGACTCGAGCGCTTCGTTGTCCCTTCGGAGGGTCCCGCCTGCACCCACGCTGGCCAATGTTGGGTCGGCTGTGACGTGGGCCTTCGCGTCGCTGCTGCTCGTTTCAGCCTGGTGGACTGAGGCGTCCTCGGCGCGCCAGCCGTTGATTGCAGCGGACGCGTACGCCGGTTCCTGGCTGACCTCGATCTCCGCCGAATGAAGGGATGCCCCGAGGCTGAGCTCCAGGGGTTCGCCTTCGCCCTCGAGTCCTGTGAGCCTGAGGGCTCCATCATGGACCACGGGGTAGGCGCCCACCCGGGCACTCTGTTCCACCAGGAGGCTAAGGTCCGTTCGGGCGCACTGGTACACCAGCCCGAGTTTCTCCCCGCCGCCCACGACATCCAGTCCGGTGCCCTCGCAGAGTTTTCTTGCCAATGCTGCGAGATCGACGTCCTCGTGCAGCCTGGTGAACTGGCGCTTCCTCAGGCGGTGCAGGGCATCGTAGGCCCTGATGCGGATCTCTTGACCAAGGTTGGCTCCGTAGCTGTACTCCACTACGGTCACCTCACCCACGAAGAGCGCGGTCCGGTGCCCGCCGAGCTCCACCCTCAGGGCATCACCGGGCGCCGGATCCACGCCACCCCTCGCCGCTGCTGTCCTGCCCGGACCGGGTCGCCAGCTGATGAGGCACTGGGCTGGCCTCGCGAGCGAAGTGAGCACCTGGACGGACACTATCGCCGCCGTTTCGGCCGTGCTTAGTCTGCGCCGGCCCAGGGTGACGATGAGTTCGGGGAGGCCCTGGACTTGCCTCATGGTGTTTCACGATTCATGGCGCTTCACCAACCGGTGGGACGGCGAGCGGGCCGCTGAAGTGCGCCGGGTCGTCGATGTTGTTGTATTCCAAGAGAAGCTTCCACAGCAGGGGTGTCCCGAAGGCTTCCACGGAAAGTCGCCCCAACTCAGCCGGTGGCACCTCGGGAAGAAGCTCGCCGCCGTCGGGCACTGCTGCGTCCCTGTCCGTGCTCCCGTCGCCCGTGACCGCCAGCGTGTCCACGGGTGGGGCCGTCAGATCCACGGCAGGGAGGCGCTGGGCGAGCTCGTAATTCTCGCCCCCTTCCTCGTCTGCGGACTGCCCGACGCGAACAAAGACCATCCGCATCCATGACCTGAGCGGTGAACCGTCCGCGGCGAAGCGGTCAAAGCGTTCCGCCACCTCGGTCACGATGCCCGGCACATTCCACGCGCGCCCCCACACAAACCGGACCGACGGCGGCCTCCGCTGGCGCTCCACCTCCGCGCTGTTCTCGGCGAGCGCCCAGATGGGCCGGGTCATTTGCCGAACGTCCTGCACATGGAGCGACGCCGGCGCGAGGTCGACGTCGAAGAGCAGGTCCAGCCTCAGCTCGGTGTGGCCGCCTCCCGTGAAGAGCAGGGGGTCGTCCGCCAGGCCGCTGCCGCTGAGTTTGCCGCCGGCACTTCTCCGGGGCTCCACACCGGCGGAGCGCTGCATCACGACCGTTTCCGGGTTGAGCAGGCAGCCCAGGTGTTCCCCGGTGTCCTCAATCAGGAAGGCGACACGTTCCATGTCAGACCGCCAAGTGTTCGTCAGTGAGGCGGGCTTGGCGGGCGATTGCTTCGGTTAGCGGGGTGGTTGCCGGGTTTGCCGGGGGTGCGGGTGTGGGCCGCGGGGCGAGCTCCGGCCAATCTCCCTTGAGCGCTGGCGCCGGGATATGGGTTGTGCTCGCGCTGGGGTGGCCCTGGGGTTGTGTGCGTTGTGGGCCCTGCTTTGCGTCCCGATTTTGGGGTTTAGCAAGCAGAGTAGGTCCCGCAATGGGAGGCGTTGTGTTGGGGGTGTGTTGTGGGGCGCGCTCTGCGCCCGAATCTTGGGTTTTGGCATGCACACCGGGCCCCGCAACGTGGGGTGTTTCGGGCCGATCGATGCGAAGGGGGAGCATGGGTATGTGTTGTGGGGCCTGCTTTGCGCCCGAATCTTGGGTTTTGGCACGCACATCGGGCCCCACAATGTGGGGTGTCGTGTTGGGGGTGTGTTGTGGGGCCTGGTCTACGCCCCATGTTGGCTCCGAAGCACTCAGATCAGGCCTCCCAACGAGGGACGATTCAGATCGATCCGTGCGAAGACGCAGCCTAGGCGTATGTTGTTGGACCCGTCCTGCGTCCCATGTTGGCCCGGAAGCGCGCATATCGGGTCCCGCCATACGAGTGGGCGTGCGTTGTGGGGCCTGCTCTGCATCCGTTGTTGGCCTGGAAGCACGCACATCCGGCCCCGCAACGGGAGGTGTGGCTGAGCGATCAGGGCGAAGGCGCAGCACGGGGGTATGTTGTGGGGCCTGCTCTTCGCCCCGTTTTGGCCCGGAAGCAGGCATATCGGGTCCCGCAACGTGAGATGTCGTGCCGGGCACGCGTTGTGGGGCCTGCTTTGCGCGCCGAGAGAGTCCCCAGGCACGCAGAGTGGGCCTCACAACGGGCGGGGTGTTGGTGGGAGCGGCTGGAGGAACCAACCCGGCGTCGCGCAGTAACTGAACCCAGTGCTCGGGTGCGCCTTCCACCTTCAGGCCTCGCACCGTCATCGAGCTTTCCGACGAATCAGGTTCCGAAACCGAAGGCACCGACGCGCCCGCGCCCGGAGAGCCCGACCCGCGATCCAGCCACGCAGCCACACCTCGCAACCGGTGCGCAGCCGCCCGCCGCCACGAAAACCCAGGCTCAGGCGACGGGAGCGCGGGCATCGTCGAGCTCCAGGCGGTCGTATGCGATGCTAAGGGATTCGATGGCGAGATCCTTGCCCAAGGCGTCAAGGGGTGCGCCGAACCAGTCGCACGGCCAGGCCCCCAGGAGGTTCCAGCGGCGGACTTCCACGGAGCCGGCATCGTTGAGCATCGCGATTGAGACGTTCCGGCGTTCCACTTTTCCGTCCACGGCTTTGAAGAGCCACTGCAGCATTTCTGTGGAGTCGGTGAGCCCATACTTCAAGGTCACTGGGGTGTACTCCACTTGCCCGGGGATGACGCGCACTGTGCTGTTTTCGCCGCCGGAGCGATAGAGGATGCGGTCGATTTTCAGGCCGAGGCCCTCCACTTTGGTGAAGTGGCCCTGAACCACACCTTGGATCACGAGCTTGAAGTTGTAGGCCCGGTATGGGTCCACCACGTTGCCCGGTTGGGCGGCAGGTGTTGGGGTTGTCATGTCAGGCTCCTGCGCTCTCTGTCTCGCTGGTGTTGTCCGCCGACTGCATGAGCTTGAAGATCACAAACTCGGCCGGTTTCACGGGCGCGATCCCGATCAACGTGACTACTTGCCCGGCGTCGCGGACCTCTGGAGGGTTGGTTTCTTCGTCGCACTTCACGAAAAATGCTTGTTGAGGAGTAGTCCCGAGCAGGGCGCCGTCCCGCCACACGTTGGTCAGGAACGCCCCGATGTCGCGCCGGATCGACTTCCACAGCGTGTGATCGTTGGGCTCAAACACCACCCAACGCGTCCCGTCCGCCACCGACTCCTTAATCATGTTGGTCAGCCGCCGCACATTCACGTACCGGTATTCGCTCGCCTCGGGAGCCTTGGTCCGGGCGCCCCAAATCCGGATGCCCTCGCCCGGGAAGTACCGGATGCAGTTCACGCCAGCCGGGTTCAGGACCTCCTGCTCACCGCGGCTCACGCGCCGGACAAGATCGATCGCGCCCTGGATGGGCTCGTTGGCTGGCGCCTTATGGACGCCGCGTGTCGCGTCAACTCGTGCCCACACGCCTGCAATATGGCCCGACGGCGGCTGCGTCACCTTTTTCCCGGACACGGGATCGATCATCACGATCCACGGGAAATACAGTGCTGTGTAACCGCCGGGGGACTGCGGGGCGCCGAGGTCCTGCTGCTCGCTGGCTTCCGTATCCGGATCAGCGGAGCGGCTCGCCGGGGGACGGGTTGAGTCGGGCCAGTCGGGGGCGTCGGAGGAGACCGATGATGCAGAGGAAGCCGACGACGGCGGGCTGTCGCCAGCGTCCGCTTCCTCCCCGGCGTCGCCCGAGCCGGCATCGTCACCTGAGCCGCCACCCGAGCTGCCATCATCCGGGCCAGCGTCGCCACCGGGGCCCCCATCCGCCGTCGTCCGCTCGTCTTCTTGGCCCACATCCCGCGCACCCATCGGAACGCCTGACGTCGCAGCCCTGGTGAGTGCCCCGACGTCGTCGACTTTTTCCACCGTATCCAGGATGGCCATGCGGTCCTGGCGGAGCGGGTGCTCCACATGCGCCGCTAGTGCCGCATAGGATTCAGCGTCCGCGAAGCCCGGCGCTGCCACCATGGAGATGTCGTCCACGGCCTCGAAAAGCGTGAGGCCTGTGGGCTTGGTGGCCGTGCCCGTGAGGCTGCCGTCGGCCCCAATGTTCACCACATAACAACGGCTCCCTCCGTTTGAGAAGAAGCCGTAAACAGCGTTGGAGAGCGGTGTGCCCGCTGTCGCGTTGCCGACATATTGGTCCACGAACTGCGTCCAGTTGTCCAGCACACGGAGCTCATCCACCAACGCGTCCTGGTCTGGAGCCACGCCTACGAACGCCGCGATGCTGGTGTTGACCTGCCCGATGGCTCGCGCGCCGCTGGGCACTTCCTGAACATAGACGCCTGGCGCCTGATAGTTCGCCATGGTGCGCTCCCTTTCCTGCCCGCGGTTGTCCGCGGATTCACACCCACCGGATGATGACCGGCAGGCTGCTGGTGCTGGCCGAGACTTCCCTTTCGGTGCCGCGTACTGCTACGGCAAAGTGCTGGAGTTCATCCGCCGAGGCCAGGACCTCGAAGTGGCCGGTCGCATCGCTGACGACTGCCGTGGCGGAAGAATGGGCATGGATGTAAGCGTCGGGGATGCCTTTGTTGTGGACGTCCACGAGCCGTCCGTGGATCCGGCGGGCAACACCGGTCTTGGCAATGAGCGGCTCAAGGACTGGCGGTCCGGATGGCTCTTCGAAGCGAAGGGCCACGGGGATCCGGACCAGGAATCCAAGTCCCTGCCGGATGGCTCCGGAGTATTCCTCGGGACGGAATTCGCCCGTGGAAACTACCGAGTATTGGCTGTGGCGTTCCACGGCCAAGAGCAGTTGCTCCATGTTGTCCAGTTGTTCGGGGCCATGGCATTCCACTGCCACCCGCAGTTCGAGGTCCAGGACCGGGCCATCGCGACGCGACCTTCCCACGCGGTTGAGCGTGACGGCATGGACGGTGACCGGAGCATCAGGGGTGGGAACGACGGCGTCTGGGGAACCGTCGTCGAACCTTACGCGCTGGGGAGTGACGGCGTCGGAAAGTACCCCCAGTAGGTCGGTCAACGACGAACGCACATAGCCCACGGCAGAACCCAGAACTCGAAAGGTGACCAGAATTGCAACTGGGACTAGGTTACTCCCGCTGTTGCGTGTAGTCACTGGGGAATCAGGAGTAACTCCATTCGATTGAATCTGCAGGTGGGCGGCCGTCGTCCAACGATTCAGTCTGCTTCCGCGAAAGGTACAGCCGGACTAGGATTTCCCGAAACGAAGCGGAGGTCCTGAAGATGCATGAGCAAGCGACGGCGGCCCTGGAGACCGGCTTTGCCCCGGTCAACGGACTACAGATGTACTACGAGTTGTATGGCGACGGCGGAACTCCCCTCCTGCTCCTGCACGGCGGGCTGTTCGACATTCAGCAGCAATTTGGCGCTTTGATCCCGGGCCTGTCCGAAGGCCGTAGGGTAATCGCCACAGATTTCCAAGGCCATGGAAGAACCAATGACATCGACCGTCCGCTGAGCACTGCGGACCTGGCTTCCGACGTCATTGGCCTCCTTGAACATCTGGGCGTCCGCGAGGCCGATGTATTCGGCTTCAGCGTTGGCGGTGCCGTGGCCCTGCACTTGGCGATCAAACGCCCGGACCTTGTCCGCAAACTCATCGTGTCTTCGGTGTCTTTCCGGCCCGACGGCGATCGCGGAGGAAACGCCGAAGCCGTGGCCTCTATGACGGTGGACATGATCGCCGGCACCCCGATGGAGGAGCGCTATCTGGCTGTTTCACCGCATCCGGACCGCGAGCACCTGCAAGGACTGTTGGACAAACTCGGCGGCTATGACGCTGGCTCCAGCGGATGGAGTGATGACGAAGTCCGCGGAATCGCTGCCCCAACGCTCATCACAGTGGGAGATTGCGACATGGTCAAGCTCGAGCACGCGGTGCGGTTCCTCCAACTGAGGGGAGGAGACGTGAATGGCGACTTCGAGGGCGTGCCCGCGTCGCAACTGGCAGTGTTTCCAGGCACCACGCATTTCTTCGGGTTGGCGCGGACCGCGCTGGTGCAGGACGTCGTCACAACCTTCCTGGACGCTCCACCGCCGGGCGCGTGGAAGGACCAGTGATTGGTCGGAGTTACTCGCTGGTTGCTCCGAGTGGCCTGCTCCGAACAGAACGTTCCCTGCGCTCGGACGATCTAGCGGCAATGGTTGCAACTGCTTCGGCAGATGCCCGGGTGTGCTTTACTGTCGGCTTAGCGGTAAGCGTCCGTCCCTCAATGGCCATGGAAGCACTCACCTGTTCAACGAGAACGTCGGCAGGAACGCGGATGGCTGTTCGCTTCTTCGCCATGGCCGCGGTAAGTGCGGGTGAGTAACTGACCTTTTTCATGAGTGGCTCCTTGCGGATGATTTCTCAAACCATTGTGTCACCCCTGCCGCCTACTTCACCTGCCGGACAGCGTCCCGCCACCACGCCACCGTCGCTGCGGCAGCTTCCGGGAGGGGCGTCGGTTCCAGGCCCAGGAGCCGCTGGCTTTGCGAGGAATCCATCACGAACGGCCGCTCGAACTGGTAGAGCATCTCGGCAAGCTCGCGCATGTCGGTCGAAAACAGGCCAGCCGTCCTCAGCACCCACCCGGGCACAGCACTCACCTTCGGAACAGAAACGCCGGCAGCGTCAGCGAACGCCGCGGCAAGTTCGCGTTGGGTCAGCGCAGGACCGGTCGGCGCGTGGAGCACGCTGTTCCAGAGCTTAGGATTCCGGGCCGCCATGGTCATTGCCGCCGCCAGATCAGGGACAAACGTGAACGAGTGCGGTTGCCGAGCGCTGCCGATCACCTGGACCGACTTTCCCTCCACAACCAGTGGAACCATTCGTTCGCCTGCATGCGCCGTACGCACCAGCGGGCCGAAGAAGTCGCCGGCCACCACGCTCACAGTATTTGCAGCATGCATCTGCCGCGCGTTCAGGAGCTGGGTCCTGATGCCTCGTTTGCCGCCCGACGCCGCCCGTGGACCCGCCTCAGTCATCACGTTCTCCGGCTCGCTGTAGGCGTAGAGGCTCTCTGGAAATACGACGACGGCGCCCGCGGCTGCCGCTGCATCCATCACCACTTGTTCGGCTTGCGGGAGTTCGGCCGCCCATGCCGCCGCACGGTAAGCGGATCCGTGAATGCAGTGGAATACCGCGGCGGCGCCGTTGAGCGCCTCGCCCAATTGCCTGGGATCAGAGGCGTCCACGCGCATTCGTTCAATGCGGGGATGGTCCGGGCCGCTGCCGGAACGAGTCAGAATCCGAACGTCTTCCCCCTGCTCAGCGAGGTGTTCGGCGACGGTCCAACCAACGGGTCCTGCTCCGGTGACGACGTACATGCTGATCTCTTTCCTCGAAGTCCAATTGAATTTGAAGAGAGAGCAGTGCTCTCTGAATTCAGAATGTCCCTCATCAACGCCAAAGTCAAGAGCACTGCTCTCCTTTGTTGATGGTGCTCTCTGTGTTGTGGCAAGGTGGTGTCATGTCTTCCACTGCGCGAGGCGTCGAAGCTGCGCCAAAAGCCAAGCCGCCAACTCCCCGTGAGCGTGCGCGGGCACAGACCATCGCCGACATAGTGCGACTCGGCCGGGAGCACTTGGCCGTCCATGGCGCGGCGGCTCTCTCCCTGCGGGCTGTTGCCCGCGATCTTGGCGTCGTTTCTTCGGCCGTTTATCGCTATGTTGAAAGTCGGGACGAGCTCCTCACACTCCTGCTGATCGACGGCTACAACGAGCTCGGAGACGAAGTGGATGCGGCCGTAGAAGCGCTTCCTGAGAATGATTTCGCAGGTCAGTTTCATGCCCTGGGTAAGGCGATTCGTGCTTGGGCGCTCAGGGAACCAGCCAGCTACGCCCTGCTTTTCGGCAGCCCCGTTCCCGGCTATCAGGCACCAGGTGAGCGAACCACGGTTCCCGGAACACGTGTCATCTATCGCCTCGTAAGCATCTTTGACGCAGCCCATCGCGCGGGCGCCCTGGAGACGGAGGTGAGTCCCGCCGTCGTCATCACACCGGCCTTGGCGGCAGACATGCGGAACATCCGGACTGAACTTGGAATCACGGTGCCCGAGTCCGCGCTCGCGCGGGGCGTGCTGGCGTGGACGTCCGTCTTCGGGGCTGTGAGCTTCGAAGTGTTCGGCCAGTACGGGCGCGACACGTTCTCCGCGCGCGACGAATTGTTCGAGCACCAACTGCTCGTCCTCCAGGGCATGGCGGGGCTGTGACCACCGGCTGAACGTTCAGCAGCAGACGGTAAAGTATCAAGATGGTTCGAGGGCTTGCTGATATAGGCGCGGAGGGCATACTGCTCGCCGGTGCCGGGCGCGCCATCCTCCTTCAGATTGCTGATCCACGGGTGGGGCACGGCGTCGCCGATCACAGCGACTTTGTCCATAGGCCGCAGGACCGGCTGCGGTCTACGCTGACTTACGTTTATGCGATTGTTTACGGCACGGACGAGCAAGTTGCTGCGGTTCGCCGCGCCGTCAACCGCGCCCATGCTCCGGTGCGGCGGAACCCTGATGATGCAACAAAGGGCTACAACGCTTTCGACCCCGAGTCCCAGCTTTGGGTTGTCGCCACTCTGTACGACACCGCCGTCACCGTTTACGAGCAAGTGCATGGACCGCTCGACGACGAGACCGCCGACCGCATGTACCGCGACTATGCGCGCATTGGGACGGCGCTGCAGCTTCCGGTGAACATGTGGCCGCCCGATCGTGGGGCCTTCGCCGAATATTGGTCCGCGCACGTGGGCCGGCTTCGACCTGATGAAAAAGCCCGCAACATCGCCAAGGACCTGCTCTATCCGGCAGGTGGGCCGGCACTCATGCGCCTGGCCATGCCGCTTGCCCGCTTCCTGACCGCCGGCCTGCTTCCGGACCACTTGCGCGAAGGCTTCGGCTTGCAGTGGACTCCCCGTGATGACCGCCGTTTCGAGCGGACGATGCGTTGGCTTGGACGCGTCTATCCCCGGCTTCCGCAGCGGATACGGCACTGGCCCAGGGATTACTACCTGGGCCGGCTGGAAACCACCCCTTCCAGGACGAGGGGCAGGTCAAGGAATGCGTAATTCGACCTCGGTGGAACAAGCCATCGATGACCTCGCGCACCGTTATCTGCAGCACGCTCAGGGCGGCAGGCTCCGCATGCGCCTGACCGAGTTCGTAGTGTTCGGGCTGAAGCAGGCCTGGGCCTGCGTCTTCGGTGCAGCGCTGCTCGCAGTGATCATTGCAGCCCGCCTCTGGTACCCGGACGACGCCGGCCTGGCGCGGAATGACTTCCTGACCATCGCCGCAGTCGCCATTCAGATCCTGATGATCAGCTTCAAGTTGGAGACACTGCGCGAGTTGCGGGTGATCCTGCTGTTCCACGCCGTTGGAACAGTGATGGAGCTGTTCAAGACGGACGTGGGCTCGTGGTCTTACGAGGCCGAGGGTTTCCTTCGGATCGGTGCTGTTCCACTGTTCAGTGGCTTCATGTATGCGGCCGTGGGCTCTTATATGGTTCGTGTGTTCCGGCTTTTTGACCTCCACTTCGACCACTACCCCTGGCGGTGGATCACGGCCCTTGTGGCTGCCGGGATCTACATCAATTTCTTCTCGCACCACTACATCTTGGACGCGCGCTGGGTGCTGCTTGCCGCCGTCGTGCTTGTCTACGGGCGGTGCATGATGCACTTCCGGGTGTTCCGTAAGCGCTTCCGGATGCCCATCCTGGTGTCTTTCCTCTTGGTGGCGCTGTTCATTTGGTTCGCCGAGAACATCGGCACGTGGTCCCATGCGTGGCTCTACCCCAACCAGGTAAATGGCTGGCAGGCGGTCTCGATCGATAAGCTCCTCGCCTGGTTCCTGCTGATGATCATTTCCGTGGTGCTGGTGGCGTGGGTGTATAAACCTGAGCCGCCGCCAAGCCCCACTGGCGCCACCCAAATTCGGCAGGGACACCCGGATATCCATATCGCCCGGCCACCCGAGTGACGCTGTGTCGTTTGCGCGTCGTCAGGCTTCGCCGCGGGCGGCCTTGAGCGCCGCGCGCCTATCGATCCTTAACTACTAGGACGTAAAGGGACTTTCTGGTTTCCGTGCCGGTCTTCCGGAGTGCGTTATGAATATGATTTTGAACTGTCCTTGGGCTTATTCCCAAATGTTCGGCAATTTCATTGTTGGTTCGAAGACCCGCCATGGAAGCAATATAAGTTTCGCGTTCCGTTAATGTTCCGAATGACCGCGGGTTGGCGTGCTGGCCTGCTGACGGCTCCGCGGTGTGCGAGGAACCATCCCGTAGTAAATTCCTAGGCTGTTGAGATTCAGTTGAGCTACTCCTCGACGTATGAAAGAGACGCCTTTCCCTGGCAGTTGCCTGCCTTCGGAAGAAGTCAGTGATAACTGGCGGGCTGATGGCAGCCAACGGGCTACCACTGTTACCAGCCACAATGCGGAGAAAACCACGGCGTTCCAGCTTGTCCAAAATATGGATGTCAATGAGCGACTCCAGCACCTCGACGGATGCGTCTTCTACCATCGCAACCGTGCGTAAAGCCCTGAACTCCTCCGGATCCAGATCGCTGAGCAGCCCTTCAACGGTGCCTCGCAGATGCTCATTCCACAAGGAATCACCCGTCATATGCCACTGTCCGCGTCTCAGCACTAGAAGGCCGCTCAGCAAACCGGTGTCCGCAACGCGCACTGCGATTTTTGGGTTGCCCCCCGATAAGGCGAATATCCGGGTTGTCGTCTCATCGTGGGGCGCTGCACCCAGCATGTTTGCCAAGAGCACTTGGACTTGGTCGAAGTGAAGCGGCGCGAGCTCTACGATCGCTTCGCGCCCGACGTCGAAGACGGCCGACAGATCCCTCGAGGCCCTCTCGGTTTCCAGCGCTGTAGCAATCAGAATCCAACCGTATCTTCGGCGAGCTGCTTGAAGGACCGCCAAGGACTGACTGTCGAGGTGGTTGATGTCATCTACGACAAGGACTTGATTTCGTGAAGTTCCCAAGCGATTTGAAAGCACTTTCGCATTTTCAAGTACGCAGTCGAAGCGGCCATTCTGCTGATCCAGTCCGAGGTGCCTTGTGGTAAAAAGCTGGACAGATCCTAGCGATTGGATCCCGCCGATAACGTGGACCCTCGCGCCGGTCTTCTTCAATGAGGACGCCACATACCGAGCCACGGTAGATCGCCCACTTCCGGGCTGCCCCACGACTCGAACGCTGACTCCTCGTTCAACAAACTCCAGAACTCTTGCGATTGGTGAGGCCAGTGCCTCGTTCGATGACGCCGGTGGGTGCTCGAAAGTGTCTGTTAGTGGGCTGTTAGCTTTCTGAGGTCCTGTCATTGGCTCCGCTTTTCATGGTCACTCGGCACCCCCCTCCCCGGCAACATTCTCCGGCGCCGCGAGATGCCCTTCATGATGTATGTGTCGGCAGACGGTCATTCGTGACATGGCAGGTCCAAAGGCTGTCCACGGTTCGCCAGTGACTAGTGGATGTGGGCTCACTAGCCCGCCGGAGTGACGCTGTGTCGTTTGCGCGTCGTCAGGCTTCGCCGCGGGCGGCCTTGAGCGCCGCGCGCCTGGCCTGGAGCAAAGGCTCGACGTCGGGAACCCGCCTGAGGTCTATGGCTTGCGTATCGCTACGACTGCCCCGTGCGTCGATGACGATTCCGTAGCTGCCAGCACTTCCTGCCGCGAACCAGTAATCAGTTCCGTTCCAGAGGGTGAAATCCGCAGGGATGCCGTCCACTGTGGCACCAAGGTGCTCTGTGGGGTGTGCGGCGAACGTCGCGGACTGACTCTGCAACTCCTCCAGCGACTTCGGCGGCCCGGCGATGGCCTGCCAGCGGTTTCGCACCACTTCCAAGGGATCACGCGTTGTTGTGATCACTTCCATTTGCGGGTCAGCGGTGGGATCCGGAGGAAAGGCGTTGCCGTGCAGCGCCCCACCCTCGCTGGCGTCCATCTGCCACGAACCCAGCATCAAGGGTCCGTCCCAATCCTCAAGCCGGAACAACGGGAGGCGCCCGGCTCCCTGCCGGACCCTTTCCTCCAGCTCGTCATTCATAGCCCAAAACGCATCCGGCGGCACGAATCCAGCGAACTCCATCGCGTAAGTCTGCCAGTTCACGCAGGGCGAAACCAGCCTTCGGAGCCGCGTACTTCCGGGGGAAATTTCGATGTGAAACCTAAAGTTGAGCGTACTTCACTCAACTTTAGATTGACATTGAAACGAGGCTGAGTACAGTTGAGTGCAGAACGCTCAACTAGCCGATTGTTGAGTGGGCTCCCGATAACCCAACCGCCCAGCGGACCGGTGCCGGAGGCAATCTCGAACATCGGCCATTGAAAGGAAACAAGATATGTCACGTGCAGTAGGTATCGACCTCGGAACCACTAACTCCGTGGTCTCTGTCCTTGAAGGTGGCGAGCCCACCGTCATCGCCAACGCAGAAGGCGGCCGCACCACGCCGTCGGTCGTTGCGTTCTCGAAGTCCGGCGAAGTCCTGGTTGGCGAAATCGCAAAGCGCCAGGCCGTCAACAACATCGATCGCACCATCGCTTCCGTCAAGCGCCACATGGGCACCGACTGGTCCGTCGCCATCGATGACAAGAAGTACACGCCGCAGGAAATCTCCGCGCGTATCCTCATGAAGCTCAAGAACGACGCCGAGAGCTACTTGGGTGAAAAGGTCACCGACGCCGTGATCACCGTTCCGGCATACTTCAACGACGCCGAGCGCCAGTCCACCAAGGAAGCCGGCGAAATCGCAGGCCTCAACGTCCTCCGCATCGTCAACGAGCCCACCGCGGCTGCACTGGCTTACGGTCTGGACAAGGGCAAGGAAGACGAACTCATCCTGGTCTTCGACCTCGGTGGCGGTACGTTCGACGTCTCCCTCCTCGAGGTTGGCAAGGACGAAGACAACTTCTCCACCATCCAGGTCCGCGCAACCGCAGGTGACAACCGCCTCGGTGGCGACGACTGGGACAACCGCGTGGTCGAGTGGCTGCTGAACCAGCTCAAGATCAAGGGCATCGATCTCTCCAAGGACAAGATCGCCCTCCAGCGTCTCCGTGAAGCTGCAGAGCAGGCAAAGAAGGAACTCTCCTCCTCCACCAGCACCAACATCTCCCTCCAGTACCTGTCCGTCACCCCCGACGGCCCGGTCCACCTGGACGAGCAGCTGACCCGTGCCAAGTTCCAGGACCTCACCAAGGACCTGCTGGACCGTACCAAGAAGCCGTTCCACGACGTCATCGCTGAAGCCGGCATCAAGGTTTCCGACATCGATCACATCGTGCTCGTCGGTGGCTCCACCCGTATGCCCGCCGTCTCCGAGCTCGTCAAGGAACTTGCCGGCGGCAAGGAGCCCAACAAGGGCGTCAACCCGGATGAAGTTGTAGCCGTTGGTGCTGCCCTCCAGGCTGGTGTCCTGAAGGGTGAGCGCAAGGACGTCCTCCTCATCGACGTCACGCCGCTGTCCCTCGGCATCGAAACCAAGGGTGGCGTCATGACGCACCTCATCGAGCGCAACACGGCTATCCCCACCAAGCGTTCCGAGACCTTCACCACCGCCGACGACAACCAGCCGTCCGTGGCCATCCAGGTCTTCCAGGGCGAGCGTGAATTCACCCGCGACAACAAGCCGCTGGGCACGTTCGAACTGACCGGCATCGCTCCGGCACCCCGCGGCGTCCCGCAGGTCGAGGTCACCTTCGACATCGACGCCAACGGCATCGTCCACGTGTCCGCCAAGGACAAGGGCACCGGCAAGGAACAGTCCATGACCATCACCGGTGGCACGGCACTCTCCAAGGAAGACATCGACCGCATGGTCCGTGAAGCCGAGGAGCACGCCGCAGAGGACAAGGCCCGCCGCGAAGCTACGGACACCCGTAACTCCGCCGAGCAGCTCGCCTACTCCGTGGACAAGCTGATCGCGGACAACGACGACAAGCTGCCGGCAGAGGTCAAGACCGAGGTCAAGGCCGACGTCGACGCCCTCAAGTCCGCGCTGGAAGGCACCGACGACGCCGCTGTGAAGACGGCCTTCGAGAAGCTGCAGGCTTCCCAGACCAAGCTCGGCGAAGCCATCTACTCGCAGGCAGCCGCAGCTGACGCTCCGGGTGCCGGTGCTGAAGGCGCTCCGGCCGGCGAGAAGACTGCTGCCGACGAAGACATCGTCGACGCTGAAATCATCGACGAAGACGAAGCGAAGAAGTAGCCATGCCCCACCACGGCAACGAAGCAGAGCACTCTGAAGGAAACGAGCCGCGCAAGCCCGTAATTCGGGACAACCGCAAGGTTGACCCGGAAACCGGGGCTGCCCGACACCCCGAAGGCGAAGCTGCTGCTCCCACCGAAGGCAACGCCGCCCCCACGGAAGGTGACGCTCTCTCCCAGGCTGAGGAAATCCTCAACGGGGTAGAAGTCCCGGCCGAGGAATCGGTAGCCTCCGGCGCCGCGGCTGAAGCCCAGGCAGCGGAGCTCCGCAACGACCTCCTTCGCCTTCAGGCTGAATACGTCAACTACCGCAAGCGCGTCGAACGCGACCGCGCCGTAGCAGGGGAGATGGCCGTCATCGGCGTCCTGAACTCCCTGCTCCCGGTGCTGGACGACGTCGACGCCGCACGCCAGCACGGTGACCTCGAAGACGGCCCCTTCGCCGCCATCGCCACCAAACTGGAGAACGCGCTAAAGACGTACGGACTGGAACGCATCGCGGAAACCGGTGTCGAATTCGACCCCACTATCCACGAGGCACTCATCCAGCAGCCCGGCGAGGACATCGACGTGGACAGGGTCAGCCAGGTGCTGCGCTCGGGATACCGCTCAGGCGAGCGGGTTCTGCGAGCAGCCCAAGTGATCGTCGCGGTTCCGGCGTAGTTGGTCACCCAACGCCTTCGCGGATGAGGGGGCCCCGCCCCTTCGCCGGGTGGCCGAGGATCTGCGATCCTTGGCCACCCGGCTTCGGCAGGCCCGATGCCACTCCCGGGCCCCCTCATCCGCTACGGCTCGGCGGGCGACTCGCCTAAGGTGGGATGACCGCAGCGCAGCTGGATAGGGGGCCGCGGCGTGGCGGGCATCGCGAAGCGGGCACGGCCCCCTATCCAGCGGAGCGCAAGCTTCGACACAACGAAAGGAAACGCTCTTGGCCAGCCAGGACTGGGTTGAAAAGGATTTTTACGCGATCCTTGGTGTTGCCAAGGACGCGTCCGACGCGGATATCAAGAAGGCTTACCGCAAGCTAGCCCGCGAGCATCACCCTGATACGAACTCGGGGAATGCTGCTGCGGAGAAGAAGTTCAAGGACATTTCCGAGGCCTACTCGGTGCTGTCCAATCCCGAGGACCGGCAGCAGTATGACGCTATCCGTGCCATGGGTGGCGCACGGTTCGCCCCCGGTGCGGGGGCTGGGCGTGGTGGTGCTGGCGCTAACGGTGGGTTTGAGGACCTCTTCGGTGGTTTGTTTGGTGGCGGCGCGCGTCAGCCTTCGGGTGCCGGGGGTATTCCTCCGGAGTTTGCTGACCTGTTTGGTGGCGGCTTTGGTGGTGGCCAGACCGGGTTCCAGCGTGCTCCGCAGAAGGGCTCGGATCGCACTGCGACGACGTCCATCTCCTTTGCTGGTTCCATCAAGGGCACCACTGTGAGCCTGCGTGAAAGCAACGGCCACGTAATCGACGTCAAGATCCCCGCGGGCATCAAGGACGGGCAGAAAGTCCGGCAACGCGGCAAGGGCAACGTTGGTCCCGCAGGAAACGGTGACCTCATCATCACTGTGAACGTGAAGCCCCACGAGTTTTTCCAGCGCGACGGCGACAACATCCGCATCCACGTGCCCGTCACCTTCGCCGAAGCTGCGCTTGGCGCGACCATTGACGTTCCAACGATCGACGGCGACACCGTCAAGGTGCGCGTCCCGGCCGGAACACCTTCGGGTCGTACCCTCCGGGTCAAGGGCCGTGGTGTGAAAACGTCCAAGGCGACCGGCGACCTTCTGGTGACTATCGACGTCGCCGTCCCCCAGAACCTGAACAAGGAAGCGGAGGAGGCCGTGAAGGCATTTGCTGCCGCGACCACCGACGCCAACCCGCGTCACGATCTGGCCGCGAAGGCCCGGTTGTAAGGAGACGGTCATGGCAATCGACGTCAACCAGCCGATCTTTGTCATCTCCGTCGCCGCGGAGCTTGCCGACATGCATCCGCAGACGTTGCGCCAGTACGACCGCCTGGGCATCGTCTCGCCCAGCCGTGCCCCAGGGAAGTCCCGGCGGTACTCGCAGAACGACGTCGACAAGCTGCGGGAGGTCCAGCGCCTCTCGCAGTCCGGCGTCTCGCTCGAAGGCATCAGGCGCATCCTGGACCTTGAAAACCAGGTAGCGGCGTTGCAGTACCGGGTGGCCGAACTGACAGAAGAACTGACCCGGCGCCGGAGTCCTTTGGACACTCGCATCTTCGCAGCGGGAGCAGCGGGCGACGTCGTTAGTCTGGCCCGCGGTCAACGTCCCCGTGCGCGGTCGCAAGCCGTTGTGGTGTGGAGACCGCGGCCCGAGCAGTAGGCTGCCTCACTCCACCACCGTATCGGCATGCCTGTGCGCCACCTTCCACTCGCCATCCTCGCGGCGGTAGACCTGGGTGGCCCTCAGAACCTGGCTCACCGGCTGCCCCGTGACCGAGATTGAGGACCGCTCCAAACCGGCGGTGTAGGCCATGTCGCCAACGACGTCGTAGGACTGCAGCTCGAATGAGTAGGCGGTGCAGTCGGAGAACCTGTTGGACAAGTCTGTGAAAAGCCTGCCGACTTCTTCCTGCCCGACGGCGTTGCGCCAGGCGCCCAGGACGCTTACAGGCTCGTGGCTTGACCAAATGGCTCGACGCGGAGCGGAGTCACCGTTGAGGAGGGCCACCTCAGCCTGATAGAGCGTGGTCCTGACCCAGGCAAGGAACTCATCACTCTCATTCATACCCTCAGTATGCTCCCGCACCATAAGGAGGTACTGCCGGAACCTGTAACAGCGTACTCTCCCGCGCCACCATCAAAAGGAGTGTCATTGATAGGAGAACTCCATGAATCACTGAAAGAGAGGCACACGATGGCACCCAGCGAAACGGCACGACGGAATCACGATGAACTCTTCCCGGGTCAGCTCCCAGCCTTGGCGGTCACCGACCCCGAGCTCGTAGACGTCTTCAGCAACTTCGCTTTCGACGAGGTTTTGAGTCACGGAAAATTGGACACCAGGACCAGGCTCATGGTTCAGCTCGCCTCTCTTATCGCGTCCCAGGCAATGGGGGAGTACCGCGCGTTGCTTGGAGCCGCCCTCACGGTAGGGGTGACCCCGGTGGAAGTGAAAGAACTTGTCTATCAAGCAGTCCCCTACGTCGGCATGGGCAGGGTTTCGGATTTCCTGCACGCCACCAATGAAATCCTCAGGGAGCACGGCGTGGAGCTACCCGTTCCGGGCCAGTGCACCACTACGCCGAAAGACCGAGGGGAAAAAGGTCTGGCCATCCAGAAGGAGATCATAGGCGCAGAACGGATCGACGATATGCGTGCAGCTGCTTCGGCTGATGAGATGCACTTCCAGGACTACCTTGCCGGGAACTGCTTCGGCGATTATCTGACACGCACCGGCATTGATGTTCCGCGGCGTGAACTACTCACGTTGTCCATGCTTGTTTCCCTTGGCGGCTGCGAACCACAGGTCAAGGGGCACATTCTGGCCAATCTGAACGTAGGAAACAGCCGCGGGCTGATGCTCGACGTCATCACGCAATTGCTGCCGTACATCGGATATCCCCGGACGCTCAACGCCCTGCGCGTACTCAACGAGACAGTGCCGGCATCCAATGCCGGGTAGGGCTGGCTTCAGCTGTGGATAGTGGCCAGAAATAGACGATAATAAAGTCATGGCACGGCAAGAAGGGCACGTGCTAGTGGTTGGCGTGTAGGCGCTGGAAAGCGCCCCATGCGCGTGTAGTGAGGGAAGATTCCGATGTCGTTGTCGGATGAAGAACGCAGGAGTTTGGAAGAGCTTGAGCGGGATCTCGCTTCATCGGATCCTGACTTGGACCTCCAGCTGAAGTCGGGGCGCCCGCGAGGTGCGGTGGCGCGCTCATTTTTTGGTGTCCTCGCAGTTTTGGCCGGTTTTGCCATGGTCATTGCGGGGATCATCACGCAACTCGTCCTTGTGGGTGTGGTCGGGTTCCTGCTCGCTGGAACAGGCGCCTACTTACTTTTCAGCAGGATGGTCCTCAGGAGAAGGACGCGACGACACGATGAAGGCAAGCCGGACTAGTTCGGCACCGGGCTAGTCCGGCAGAATCGGGCTGCCCTCAGTACGTCTCCGGGGGCACATCCGCAGACGAAGCCGCGAGGTCATTCGGCGTGGAAGGGTTCGCTGTCTGCGTGGCCGGTTTGGGCGGCGTGGCTGGTTTGGCAGGGACAGGCTCCCCGGGAGGCACCATCATTCGCCATGCGAGCACAAGCCCTGCGCCGACGCCAGCAACTGCGAGGGCAACCATCCATCCGGCACGCGGGGAACTCCGCTGACTGGTGCGGCGGCTCAAAGTTTGCGTTGTTCTCTTGACCGCTCTGGCCGCGGTGCGCTGAGCCCTTTTTGCGGCTTTACGGTTCCCGGTCAGTGTGAGCATCACACCGTGCACCACAGATGGAACGTCGGCGTGATTGATCCGGGACAACGCCCACCCCACAACTGCATCCGCTTGCGACGACGTGCCCTCCGCTGCGTGCTTCACCCACTCGCCGGCCAGGTCCTGGACTGCGGGAATGATGTTTTGTGCTTTGTACATGTGAACCCCTCACGGAGTAGATGGCCCCGTTGCCAGACTACGCCGCGGGCCGCGGGACCAACAGGTGCCCGAACACAACGCTCGTTCAGGTCCGGATTACCGCTGCCAGCTCCACAGGCTTCTCCAGTCCGGCCCACTTCCCGCTGAGGATCAACTCGCTGTGGAGCTCCGGAGATGCAGCTGCGCTGGCCGAAGAATCAACATCGACAACCCGCGATACCTTCAAGCGAAGCTCACCAGCATCAATGATGGTCACGCCACTGCCCGATACCGGGGCCGAGGCACTCAAGGCGGGGACACCGACGTCGAGCGTTCCGCTTCCCTTCACGTTGACCGTGCTGGGCCGGGGCTCGCGTTCGCCGTCGACGATCAGTGCAGCCTCTTCCTGGCCGGTGAGGATGGCAGTGGCGAGGGCCTTGACGTAAACGGGGTCGGCGCAGGCGTCGTAGACCCACCGCTTGCCGAGGACGGAGTGGTCCATGGTGCCGATGAGCCATTCTTGGGCGCCGGCCAGTTCGTAGCCCCTGTAGCTCAGGGGGACCTGATAGATCCGCTCTCCCGCAGCGACGACATGTGTCTCGAGCCCGACCTCGCCGGCGGGGTC
Organism: Paenarthrobacter sp. 2TAF44; assembly: GCF_052114885.1. NCBI lineage: Bacteria > Bacillati > Actinomycetota > Actinomycetes > Micrococcales > Micrococcaceae > Paenarthrobacter > Paenarthrobacter sp. 2TAF44. Next base: position 165,640 of record NZ_JBFRFP010000002.1, read on the forward strand.
GTCAAAACGGTAGGCTCCGATGAGCTCCGGGGCACCTTCCTGGACGAACCAGGGCTGCGTCGGCAGGTATCCAGCGATGAGTTCGAGCTTGGACGGGGACAGGGTTGCCTTGTGAATAATCGCCATGTTCTCCAGCCTAGGCCAGGGCGGGGGCCCGTTCGATACGGTGCCCGATGCGCGGCCTCGCCCCTGCACTGTTTACAATCGAAGGGACGCGCCGACTATTGAGGGAATCATGAAGAAACTCACCACTGTCCTGATCGCTGCCGGGCTGCTTGCCACGGCTTCAGCTTGCTCTTCGCCGCAGCTGACCACCGCAGAAACGTGTGATCGGGTGGGTGTCGCCGTTGCCAGCCTTCCGAGCAACGCCAGCAAGACCGCAACCATTCGCGTCGCAAACGCCATCCGCCCGATTGAACCGGTTGCTTCCAACGAGATGAAGCCCGTGGTCACGGCCATCCTTGAATACTCGGATGAACTCGTGAAGGAGACCCCGGACGAGAACAAGATGGGTGAGCTTTCCGCCGCCTACCAGGAAGCCGGCACCAAGTACGGCGAGCTCTGCCGCGGCTAATGACGCCCGCGGCCTGACGGCTACAACCCCCGATGTTCTCTCACATCACAGCCTTTAAACCCGGACGTTCTCTCACATGATGTGAAAGAACATCCGGGAAAAGACGTCAGGATGTGAGAGAACATCCGGGGGCTAGGGCGCGCGGAGCGCCGCGTGGAAGGCGAACGACGCGTTGCTCCAAATCACGAACAGCAGGGGAGCAGGTGCCAACGCGATGCCCAGAACGGGCTGAAGCACGGCTGCAGAGGCAATGATTCCGAGCAGGACCAGCATGGCCAGGCTCAGATACCAGCGCTGGGCGGCCAAATAGAGCGAGGCCTTGAGGATGCTTTTCAGCCTTGCCTCGGGCAGAAGCACGACGCCGGAAATCGCCGTCACAGTAAGGCTCACCGTGAGCGCGGCTACTACGACGATCAGCGGTACGAGGACCGCCGCAGCCGGCATGGCCGAAACGATCGCGAGATCCACACCGAGGAACATCAGCAGGCCAACGGCACCCAAGCCCAGCACGGCTGTCCTGCCAAAACTGCGCTTGTATCCCTGAAGGAAAGCAGCCACCGGCTTGACCGCGCCGCCGTCGTCGTTCAAGGCCTTGAAGGCAGCGAAGATGCCGGCCAGGGATGGCGCGATAGTTACCGAAAGCGCCAGGAAGAACGGCCACGCAGCGGCGGGGTCGGCCACCAACGACAGGCTGAGGACCAGCGGAGCGTTGGCTATGGCCAGCAGGACGTTGCCGACCAGGAACGTGTAAATGAAGCCGAAAATGCTCCCAAAGGTTTCGAACCCCGGCCCGGCCCACCGGCGTCGCTTCTGCTGCAAAGTCGTCGCACCCACAGCACTCATCCTTTCATCCCGCTGGTTGCGATGCCCTGGATGAAGTAGCGCTGCCCGATCAGGAAGATGATGAGGATCGGGATCACGGAGATCACTGAGCCGGTCATGATCATGGCGTACTCGGCGTCGAACTGGCCAACGAAGGAACGCAGGCCCAGCTGGACAGTCCAGAGGCGGTTGGACGTGAGGTAGATGAACGGACCCATGTAGTCGTTCCACGTGTTAACGAAGGTCAGCAGTGCCAGACTTGCGAGGGCCGGCTTGGACAGGGGCAGTATCACGCGGGCCCAAATGCCGTACTCGCTCAGGCCGTCGATGCGGGCGGCTTCGCAGAGCTCGTCCGGGATGGTCATGTAGTACTGCCGCATCAGGAACACACCGAACGCGCCGAATGCCTGCAGCAGGATCAGGGCGTTGAAGCTGTTGGTCAGTCCGAGCTGCTGCATCATGATGTACTGCGGAACCATGTAGGCCTGCCACGGAACGGCGATGGTGCCGATGTAGCAGAGAAAGAGCACATCGCGGCCTGGGAAACGGACCTTGGAGAAACCGTAAGCGGCAAGCGAACCCGTCAGCACCTGGAGGCACGTGATGACCACCGCAAGGTACAGGGAGTTCTGCAGATAGCCCATCATGGGGATGCGCGTCCAGATGTCCGCGTAGTTGCTCCAAACGAATTCTTTGGGAACCCACTGGATGGGGACGGTGAGGACCTGGTTGTTTTCCTTCAGGGAAGAGGAAAGCATCCAGATGAACGGCACCATGAGCGCCACCACCAGCACCACTAGAACGCCGTAGATGACGTAGTTCGCGGTCCGCTTCTTCTGCTCGCGGGGCGAGCGCTTTCGATCCGTACGACGGCGGTCTTCCGCGCTGGGTGCGCCGCCCTGTACGGACGACGCTTGGACGTTGAGTTCCAGGGCTTTGAGGTCTTCAGCCATGTTGGTCATCAGCGTTCCCTCCGCTGTTGAATCTTGAATTGCAGGACGGTGATCGTCAGCACGATGATGAACAGGACCAGTGAGATGGCCGAGGAGTAGCCGAACTTACCTTCGCCGATGCCCTCCTGGTAGATGAGCTGGGACAGCACCGTGGTGGATCGGCCAGGGCCACCATTGGTCATAACCACAATGAGGTCGAACACCTTGAAGCTGGAGACCGTAAGCATGACCACCACGAAGAACGTGGTTGGCCGCAGGGACGGGATGGTGACGTTCCAGAAACGCTGCCAGGCGCTGGCTCCGTCAACTTCCGCGGCTTCATAAAGCTCCGTTGGGATGGCCTGAAGTCCGGCCAAATACAGCACCATGTAATAGCCCATGTCACGCCACACGCTGGTGATGATCACGGCGGGCAGGGCCCAGTCCGAGCTGGATGTCCAGCCCGGGGCCTCGGCGATGCCGACTGCGTGAAGGAACTGGTTGATCGGGCCGGTGTCCGGGCTGAACAGCATGTTCCAGACGACCGCTACGGCCACCAGGGACGTAATGTACGGAAAGAAGATCGCTACCCGGAAGAAGCCGATGCCCTTGAGCTTACGGTTCAGGAGCATCGCGAGGATGAGAGCGAGCGCCATGGTGAGCGGGACATGGCCGAGTGCGTAGACAACCGTGTTCCGCAATGCGATCCAGAAGGAGTCGCTGGCGAACATGCGCTGGAAGTTGGCCAGGCCCACCCACTTGGGTGCGTTGAACGAGGTCCATTCCATGAAGGAGAGCGCGAACGCCGCCAGGACCGGAATGAGGGTGAAGGCCAGGAACCCAAGGAAGTTCGGAAGGATGAAGGTCCAGCCGATCAACGTATTACGCCTGGCCTGCTTCCTGTTGCCCCGGCTGAGTGCCGGGGCAGGCGTCGGGGTGATGGTTTCTGTAGTCATGATGGTTCTTACTGGCCGAGAACTTCACTCTTGACGCGCTTGTCCATCTCAGCGATGCCGTCGGTGACGGACTTCTCGCCGACCATGATGAGCTCGTGCTCCTGGTTGAGGATTTTGTCCGTGGCTGAGGACTTATCGCTGACGGGCATTTCCAGGGCGGTGTCCTCCGGAGTGAAGGCCTTCTTGGACAGCTCGTCCGTGGGCATTCCGTCGAGCTTGAAGTATTCGGCTGTCACGGAATCGTTCTGCAGGGCGGGCACAACGCCGATCTTGGAGATAGCCTTTGCTCCTTCTTCGCCGGCTGCCCATTCGATGAACTTCTTGGCTTCATCAGAGTGCGCTGCGTTCTTGTTCACAGCGAAGGCAGTGGGCGACCCGAACGTGGTGACCTTACCGTCGTCGTTCTTCTGAGGCATCGGAGCCAAGCCCCAATTTACGTTGGTTTTGCCGTCCTTCTTGGCCTGCAGAAGACTGGAAATGTACCAGGTGCCCATGGGCATCATGGCTGCCTGGCCGGACTCGAACATGGTGCGGTAGCTGGTTTTCTGGCTCTTGGCGGTGCCGAAGTCCAATGTGGCTCCGGATTTCTGCAAGTCCAGGGCGGTGTTGTACTGGTCCTGGAAGTAGCCGTACTCGCCGCTGTTCTGGTCAGCGCCGTTCTGCGCCGCTGAGATTGCCTGAACCACGGAACGCCAGATGTGGTGGTAGGTACCATATACCTTCTTGCCGTCCGCTTCGCTGGTGAGCTTCTTGGCAAGCTGTGTGTACTTCTCCCACGTCAGGTCCTTGGGGTCTTCAACGCCGGCGGCCTTGAACAGGTCCTTGTTGTAGTACAGGAGCCAGAAGTCCTGACGGTAGGGTGCGGCGAAGTACTTTCCATTGATATCGAACGCATCGATGCTGGCCAGGTTGTCCTTGCCCACCTTGTCCACCACGCTGTTGATTTCCTGCAGCTGGCCGTTGTTGGCGTAGCGGGAGTAATCAATCACGTTCTTCATGGTCAGGACGTCGGTGGTGTCGCCACCCGCCAGCATGGTGGTGACCTTCTGGGGGTAGTCGTCAGCCAGGATGTCCACGGGTTCAATGTCCACGTTGGGGTGGGAGGCCTCGTAGCCGTCAAAAAGGGCCTTGAACTCCGGAGTGCCCGCATAGTTCCATACCGAGACAGTCAGCTTGGTCTTGCCTTCGGCCGTCTGCGGTTCAGCGGGGCCCGCAGCGCCGGCACAGCCGGTGAGTCCGAGTCCTGCAGTCACCGCAAGGGCGATTGCGGCGAGGGTTGTGCGCTTCATTGCGTTCTCCTTACTAAGGGTTTAAGTCTGCCGCAATTGCGGCTTCTTTGTGCTTGGGCTAGGCACTGAGGCCGAGGTCCGCGTGGACTACTTGGGCCAGGAGGTCCTTGCCGGCGAGGTACCGTTCAAGGTCATCCAGTGCGGCATCGGACATCCGCCGGGTTTCGGTTCCGAGTGAGCCTGCGATGTGTGGGGTGATGATCACATTGGGGAGGTCGTACATTGTGGAGTCAGCGGGCAGTGGTTCAGGTTCCGTGACGTCCAGCAGGGCGGTGATTCGTCCGGTGGCGCACTCTTTTTCCAAGGCCGCGGTGTCAACCAGGGAACCACGTGCGGTGTTGATGAGGGTGGCGTGGTCTTTCATGGCTGTGAGCTGGGCCGTGCTGATCATGTGGCGGGTCTCTGGGAGCGCGGGTGCGTGGATGGTGACCACGTCAGATACGGGCAGGAGTTCTTCAAGCGTGACCAGTTTCGCTCCCGCAGCAGCCACTTCCAAAGGGTCGGCGTGCGGATCACTCACCAGGCAGGTTACGTCCTGGAGCTGCTGGACCAATTGGACCACCCGTCGTCCGATCCGCGAGAATCCGATCACGCCCACCACGCGGCCGATATTGCCCAGTTCGCCGCGCTCGCTGATGTAGCTCCAGTCTTCGCGGAAGGAGCGGGCATCATTGGCCAGCACCTGGGCCTTCTTGCCAGCCAGGACAATCGAAGCGAAGGTAAATTCGGCGACGGGGATCGCGTTGGCATCGGCACCGTTGGTGACAGTGATTCCGCGGTCCCAGAGTTCCTCGCTGACGAAGCTACGTACCGTTCCTGCACAGTGAAAAATTGCCCGGAGTTTGGGCATGCGCTCCAGGCGCTCGGCGTTGAGCCGGGGAACTCCCCAACTGGTGAGGAGGATTTCCACCTCTTCCAAGCGACCGTACAGCTCAGGATTGTCCAGGGAATCCGTCCACGGCTCATCACCAAGATCCACCAATTCTGCCAGCCGCTCCAGTCGTGTGGAATCGAACTGATCAGCAAAGGTTCCGCTATTCATGACCAGCATTGCCTGGGGCTTGAGCGACATTGAGGGGATCCTCCCTTCGGATTTCAGCCGGCCTGTTCGACCGGTTATTTATGTGTTGCATCACATCTAATAATCAGTACATACTCATGAACAAGACAGTTCATTCAACTCAATCGAGCTTGATCTTAAACGTTCATACTCGAACAAATGAGAGAAGAATTCCTATGGCAATCGGCACAGACGCCGTCCAAGCGCCACCATTGCTCACTTCGTGGGGCTCCCAGGCTGAGGCTGGGTCCCTCGTTGAATCGCTTCGCGGCGCACGCGATCGACTCACCATTCGTCAAGCGTCCGACGCCGGGTGGCAGCACGTTGCTGCATGCTCGCTCACGAAGATACGCAGCCAGGCCGTGACGGAGAAGGGCACTCCCTGGCCTCAACCGCTCTTGTCCCACTACGCCCGCTACTTTCGCGACGGTAATCGCACGGCGTACGAAGAACTCGTGGCGAGCCGGCAGCAGCGGCTGACGCGCGCCGTCGTGATGGCTGCGGTGGAGGGCTCGGACCAAGCCGGGTGGCTTGATGAAGTAATCGACGGCGCCTACCTCCTGTGCGAGCAGAGCTCCTGGAGTTGGGCTGCCCATGATGATGTTTTTACCCGCAACGGCGAAGTGGTTCCTGACCGCTCCCGCCCTTACCTGGACCTGGGCGCCGGTGAGGTAGTTGCCCAGCTCGCGTGGCTGGATCTCGTGCTAGGTGAGCAGCTGGATGAGCGCGCTCCTGGCCTGCGGAAACGCATTCACTTGGAGGCCGACGAGAGGGTAATCCGCCCGTTCCTGGACAGGCTGGACTGGCACTGGCTGGGCCTCGACGGGGACGTCCACAACTGGAATCCGTGGATCCACTCGAACATCATTGTTGCCGCGCTGTTGCTGGTAGATGATCCGGAAGTGCAGGCTCAAACTGTCGCCCGGTGCATCGAGGGACTTGACCGTTTTCTTGCCTCGATTCCTGCTGACGGCGCTATTGACGAAGGCTTCGCCTATTGGTGGAACGGGGCCGGGCGCGCCTTGGAAGGCCTCGCCGTCCTGGAACAAGCTACCGACGGAATGCTCAACGTGGACCTGCCGGTGATCCGCGAACTCGTCGCGTTCCCACACCGCATGCACCTGGGTCATCGTTGGTTCCTGAACGTCGCCGACGGTCCCGCCCGCGCACCCGCAGGCCTTTCCTGGGACATGCTGCACCGTTGGGCCGTGCGACTCGGTGACTCCGGAGCAGCCCACCATGCCGCAACCTTTGCCGCCGTCGAACCCGAACCCGAACCGTGGGCTGGACTAGGCCGCGTCCTCACCTCCCTTACCCAACTAGGTAGCAGCACAGCGCGTTTTGAGCCCTCAAAACGCGCACAGCTGCGACCTGGTTGGGGGACGTACCTTCCTTCCGTCCAGATCATGATCGCCCGGCAAACTCCCGGCACCACGGACGGACTCACTCTCGCGGCCAAGGGCGGGCATAACGGCGAGCATCACAACCATCGCGACGTCGGGTCCGTGGTGGTTGCCATGGACGGGGTCCCCTTGCTGGTGGACGCCGGCCAGCCCACCTACACAGCGCAGACGTTCGGCCCCGACCGCTATCAGATCCGGGCCATGCAAAGCGCGTGGCACAGCGTGCCGGCGCCGTTCGGCCTGGAGCAGGGGACCGATTCGTCCTTCGCAGCTACGGTTCTCCAGGAGCCCACTCCCGAGGAGCCGGCCCTCGCACTCGGACTTGGCTCCGCCTACGGGCTGGACCACGCTGAGCAGTGGATCCGGACCTCCATGCTGAACCGGGAACTTGGAACCGTGGTGATAGATGACCGTTGGAACCTGCCGCCAGCGCCAGCGGAGGGAACGCCCGACGTCGACATCACCTATCTCGTGGCCGGCACCGTTCGCCTGGGTCATGACGCGACGGCGACAGTCACGCCCGACGGCATTCCCAACGTGGAAACCACCAGGGGAGTGCACCTCCGCTGGAAGCCGGCGACCGCCGTCGTGCTCGTGGACGAATGGCACCTCGACGATCCGCTCCTCAGTGGCGTTTGGGGCGAAAAGCTAACGCGCCTGCGATTCCGCATGCCCGCCGAAACGCGCGCTTCGGGCGCATTCACCCTCACTGTGGAGACCATCGATGACTAACGAAACAAGTCCCGAGGGCAGCGGTAAGTCGCTGTTTTCGCTGCAACGGCGCGAGCGGTTGATGGAGGAACTGCGCGCCCACGGCGCCATCACGGTGCGCGACATCGCCTCGAAACTCGGTGTCAGCGAACTGACCATCCGGCGTGACGTGAACATTCTGGCCGATGAAGGCCTCGTTTCCCGCGTGCATGGCGGCGCTACGCTACCCAGTCCACTGGACCGCTCAGTTGCGGTGGGAAGGCCATCGGCGCACAGCTATTCCATCGGCATGGTGGTTCCCTCGCTCGACTACTACTGGCCGCAGGTCATCAGCGGAGCCCGCGGCGAGGCCGAACTGCAGAACCTCCGGATTCTGGTTCGCGGCTCAGCCTACGATGCTGCCGATAATCGTCGCCAAGTCCAGGCACTGCTCGATACCCAGAACATCGACGGGCTGATCGTGGCGCCGGACATGAGCGGCGAGCATGGCAAGGAGTTGCTGCGCTGGCTCAATGCTTTGCCCATCCCCGTGATCCTGCCCGAGCGGCGTGCGCCCTCCGAGATCCCGGCCCACCGCCTTGAATGGGTGGCGACTGATCATGCATTCGGGGCGGGAATGGCTGTGCGGCACCTGTGGCAGGAGGGGCACCGGATGATCGGCTGCCTCACGGATTCCACCAGCCCCACCAGCCCGCACGTGGTCCGCGGCTGGAAGCAAGCCCTTGCCGCGCTCAAGATCCCGCTGGACAAATCCATCCACGAGGATTCGGCCAAGCTGGACAATGGCGAACGCGCAAAACACTTTGACCACGTCCTGGAACTCTGCCGTTCCTCGGGGACCACCGCCATGTTGGTGCACTCGGATACCCAAGCTGTGGCGTTCGTGCAGCATTGCGTGGACCGTGGCGTGGACGTTCCCGGCAGCATGGCGATCGTGGGATACGACGACGAAGTTGCCTACCTTGCCGAGCCTGCGATCTCCGCGGTGCGGCCCCCCAAGAGCTACGTCGGCAAGGTTGCAGTGCAGCTCATGGCTGCCCGCCTGGCCGAAGGAAGGATGCGCCCAGTGCATCGAATTGACCTGAACCCTGAACTGATAGTGCGGGAATCCTCTGTGGGTGCTCCGCGCGTCCGGACTGGCGCTGTGCTGGAGGATTCGCTCTGATGGCTCTTGTGCTGCCTCCGCTGGACTTTGCATTGTCCCCTTTTACCGGCCTGACCCGCGATCACTGGTGCTCTTATGCGGACTACTTGCTGCGTTCGGCCCACCGGTTTGGGACTGATGACCACGCCAACATTCACCTCCCAGGCGCCAATAGCCGATACGGCCCGAGGAGTGATTCGCTGGAAGCCTTCGCCCGGACCTTCCTGCTTGCTTCCTTCCGCATCGCCGGGGATCCTGCCAACACCGGCTGGATCGCCGAGTGGTACGCCGAGGGGCTCGACGCCGGAACCAACCCCGCGAATCCCAACCGCTGGCCGACGCCAGGGGAGTTGGGACAGGCGAAGGTTGAGGCGGCGTCGTTGGCGGTTGGCCTGGCACTGACCCGCGACGTCCTGTGGGAGAAGCTCCCGGGGCGTGTGCAGGAGCAGCTCATAGCCTGGTTTGAGACGGTGATCGGCGAGGACTATCCGCCCATCAACTGGGTGTGGTTCCAGATTGTGGTGGAGACGTTCCTGGCTTCTGTTGGTGGGCGCTACTCGGACGAAGACATCGACGCCGGACTCGCCATCCACGACTCGCTCTACCGGGGTGGTGGCTGGTTTGCGGATGGACCGGAGCGTGCGTACGACCACTACGTCGGCTGGGCTTTCCAGGTGTACCCGCAGCTGTGGGCTCTGATGGCGCCTTCCGATCCCCGGGTTTCTGCCCGCAAGAAGCTCGACGGCGACCGGCTGGCTGATTTCCTGGATGACGCTTCTTACCTGGTGGGGTCCAACGGGGCTCCCTTGATTCAGGGGCGAAGTTTGATTTACCGGTTCGCAGCCGCAGCGCCGTTCTGGGCAGGGGAGTTGTCCGGGCACACACGTCTGCAGCCCGGTGTAGCCCGCCGGGCAGCGTCAGGAATGCTTGACTACTTTGCCCGGCACGGGTCCATCACTGAGGATGGGCTCCTGTCCATCGGCTGGCACGGCGAGTTCGCGGGTATGAAGCAGGCGTACTCCGGTGCCGGATCGCCGTACTGGGGTGCGAAGGGGATGCTCGGCTTGGCCCTTCCGGCGGATCACCCTGCGTGGACTGCCGTGGAAGCCCCCTTGCCTGTTGAGGTTGCCGACACCCAGCGCTTAATCGCGGTTCCGGGGTGGCAAGTGGATGGGACTGTTTCCGACGGTGTGGTGCGGATCCGGAACCACTCGACCGATCACGCTGTGGTTGGGGCTTTGGTTGCCGACAGCCCTCTTTACGCCCGGATCGGGTACTCCACACACACGTTTCCCGACCTCTCCGCCGAGTCCGTGGACAACGCGGTGACGTTCGTTGATTCCTCGGGCCGGTTGACGCATCGGACCGGGTTTGAGTACCTTGGTTCGTTTTCCGTGGGCGGAGTCCAGATGGGTGCTTCACGGTTCACTGCTCACTGGATTACTCCTGATCCCGACGCCGGCCCCGACCACGGCAGTGGGGTTGCCGGAAGTGCGACTCCCGGGCCTTCCGTCACGGTGGTTTCTGTGACGCGCGGGGCTGTGGAGCTTCGGCTGGTTCGCGTGCGGGGTGCTGCTTCTTCGGGGGCTTCGCTGCGAATTGGTGGCTGGCCGGTGGATGCCGCATCTTCCGTGGTGAGCTCTGTGCGGGCCGTGCCTGGGTTTGGCTTGGCGTTGGATGCTTCCGGCACGTTTGTCCGGTCCGGCGCCCACCCGATGGGTTCGGAACTCACTATTCCGTGGGTGGGAACCGCGGGAACCGCGCACGACGGCGACTATGCCGCCGTCGTGATTCTCGCCGGTGACGGAGGTGCCTCGCCGGAAGCAGGGGTCACGTTTGTTGCCGGGGAAGGGCAGGGCGAGGGGCGCTTCGTGTTCCCGGATGGTGCTTCCGTGGACCTCGAGCGGCTCGCCCATTTCGACGCGTAGCTGCGCATTCGACGTTGCGCACGGCCTTGTGCGCAGCGAGCCATCGAATCGGGCGACTCGCCACGGTGCAGTAGGCTCGCCGAATGACTCAACGCGAGACGAAGGCACGACTCCTCGCCGCCTATGATCAGCAGCTTCGTACCGATGCGGAGACTCCGAGTGCATTGGAGGTCACTAAGCACGGCCCCCTCCGTCTGGCGACGTTCCTTGGCGGACGCGGGTTCATCACGTACCGGGACCTCGGCGATGCGGATGAGCAAAGCGTCAGGCGGCTCGTCGAAGAGGCGGTCGGGTACTTCCAGGCCAAACCCGAAATCACCAAGGTCGAATGGAAAACCCGTGGCCACGACCGTGCTCCGGGTTTGCACGAGGCTCTGTTGCACAACGGCTTCACCCCGGATCCACCGGAATCCATCATGATCGGCGAAGCCCAGGCGTTGAGCGTCGACGTTCCACTTCCCGACGGCGTCACGCTGCGGCAAGTGACGGACGAAGCCGATGTCCGGGCAATGAGCGCGATGCAGGACGAAGTGTTCGGCGAACCGGTGTCGGATGAGATGGCCGACGCCCTACTGCGCCGGCTCTCTCTGGACGACAGCATGGAGCTGTGGGTGGCAGAGGCGGACGGTCACATCGTCAGCGCCGGACGTCTGGAGCCCGTCCCCGGCACCGATTTCGCGGGGATCTGGGGTGGCGCGACGCGCGAAGAATGGCGCGGCCGCGGCATTTACCGGGCGTTGACGGCGCGCCGTGCCCAGTCCGCGCTCGCTAAGGGAAAGACCCTCATCCACAGCGACTCCACCGAATTCTCGCGCCCAATTCTGGAGCGCTCCGGACTGCTCAAGGTCTCGACGACCACCCCGTACCGCTGGGCGCGTGGCTGAACAATCCGTCTGTGGCCAGCACGTTTAAGCACCCCGCGCCTCCTCCGGACGGATCTGGAGGAGGCACGGGTAGTGACAAATCGTGCCTACTTCCGCTCGGCGAAGTAGGTCACGCACTCGCCCTGATCACCGAACACCGGCGATGGACTCGTCTTCCATCCATTGCTCTTGCACGCGTCCTTACCGGTGGAGAACGTCACCCGGTACTCCTTCGTGGTCCCATTCGGCGCTGTCACGGTGACGACCGCCGTCGGGTTTTCAGCGGTGGGCTGCTGGACCGTAACCTTCGCGTTGGTGTCCAGCGGGTAGCCGACGACGGCGGGAGTCGCCGACGTCGACAAAACCCGATAGTCGCTGGTTCCGGCAGCAAAACCCACGACCGAGGCTTGGTTCACAAGGAGCCTGCCGAGATCGGCGAGCCCGGCATCCGCCAAGCGGGAACCGGCGATGGCCACTTCAGCGACCTTCGTGTACGAACCCGTGGTCACGAACGAAACCCTGATCCCACGTGTGGTCACGGGGTCGAAGCGGACGGTGACCGGTGCCGCCGTCGATAGTCCCGTGATGGTTCCCGCCGACGTATCCTTCCAGATGCCAGCGGCGTCCTGATACTGGATCTTGAGGCTCTGCGCCGCTTTTTCCGCGGACGTCACGGCCACGGAGGAAACGGTGTAGTCCCGGCTGAAGGCGTAGCTCAGGCTGTCGCCGTTGCGACCGCCGCTCACCCAGTTGGACCATCGGGTGGAGGCGTTGGCGTCGCACGTGTTCTTGGCGATGTAGGAGCCCTCGGTGTAGCTGGCAGTTGCTGCGGTGCTGGAATCGTCCTTGCAGATGTTGCTGCTCGGAACCCCGTCCACCACCACGACAGTGAGGGTGGCGGACAGGGAGCCGGCCTTGCCCGGAACTGTCACTGAACCTGTGGATTGCAGCGCTGAAGCATCAAAGGAAGACCAGTTCCACGCCACGGGCAGTGGATTGCGGGCAGGACCGTCAGCGATTTGGCCGGGGACCGTGCTCGGCGCTGCCGCTTGGACCGAGGCCAAAGTGGAGCCGACACCAACAGTCACAGACGCCGGATCCGTTGCCACGTACTGCCCTACAGTCACAGTCAAGAGCGCATCACTGAATGCCTGCCCGTACGGATCAACACCTGAACCGTGGAGTACAACCTTCCCTTCCTTCTGCCACGCTGCTGGATCTACAGGGGACCACGTGACTGCAAGCGGTTTGCCCGGGCCGGCTTTGTAGAGCGGAGTCACCGTGCTGGGGAGGACTGGTGCGACGCCGGTGAGCGTGCTGAGTTCCAAAGGCTGAGTGCCCAGAAGTTTCAAGTCCGCGATGTCCGTGAAGGCCCAGGACTGGTGCGGGTTGCCCGTTGCTGTAGCTGTGGTTCCCGTAGAAGACGCCAGCGCCACAGACGTTCCAGCCGACGTCTGATTGCCCGAAACCTGCAGGGCAATTGCGGCGCCGGCGTTGACCAACGACCACTGCTTGCCGTTTTCGGTCGCCACTATCCACTGTGCAGCAGGAGTCGCCTTGGCTTGGTCCAAGGTCAGGGAAGCAAGCGAAGCAGCACCGGATTGACTGGCGTTCAGCACACCTCCATTGCCTGTGAGCACCCGGCCGTCCTTGTTCGTCAGGACCCAACGGCGATCATTCGCGAACTCATCGTCAGCATTCACTGCGTTGAACGTCCAGATCTGCGGAGCCACGCCCGCAGCGTCCGTACCCAGTTCTTCGATCGAGGAAGAACTATCCGAGCGCGCCGTCAGGTACTTGCCGCTTGCCTCACCGGTGAGGTGATAGCTGTGGCCGTCCTGCACAGGAGCGGCGTCGTCTGAAACTCCGCTGACGCCGTCGACGACGAACGTCACCACTGAGGCGGCAGGAACCTCAAGCGTGGCGGACTTTGACGTGGTGTTGACGGCGACAGGCGTGCCTTTCACCAGCGCGTTCTTCTCGATGTCATCCAGCGGGGACTTGGTGGTGACCACCGGCGTGACCGTGGCGCCTGCCGCGATGCTGCCAAAACGGCTGAGATCGATGGTGACCTTTTCCGGCGTCGGGGTGTCATTGAAGTGGACCAGGGTGGCGCCGTTGCCGTCCGCGCGGAGGGCGCTGGCGGTCTTGGCGTTGTCGTTCTGGATGAGGAAGTCGCCCGGACGGATGTAGTGGGTGAAGTTGCGGGTGGTGTTGTACTTCTGGTTGGTCAGGACCTTGCACTTGGCTTGGTCCTGTGAAGCGCCGTCATTGAGCCGGCGATTGGAGAAGCCTTCGCGGCCGTCGTAATTGCAGTCGAAGTCAACGTAGATGGAACCCCAGCCCTTGTCTGCCTTTTCCTGTTTGTAGGTGTCCTCCACCGGCTGCCAGAAGACCCACGCGTCCGGTTCGAGTTCGCGGAGATCGTTCACCATGCGCCCTGCAATGCCCAGACCGTTGGTGATGTTGGAACGGTCCCAGCCGCTGGTGGAGTCGCCGAGCGCCGGGTTGCCCGTCCAGAATCCGCCCACTTCGCTCATCCACAGCGGCTTGTCCGTGGAGTTGGCGAGGTCGCGGACCCTGCGGCGATCATTGGTTCCGTAAGTGTGGACATTAAGCTGCCCAACCGCGTCCTTGGCCTCTTGGTTGTAGCCGTTCCAGTTGGTCATGAACTTGGTGGGATCCGTCTCGTCCATCGCGGAGATGACTGCATCCGTACTGCCCTTCTCCAGTTCCGCGGCCAGGAGTTTGGTGACGCGATCCTGGGCGGCAGGGTAGATCAGCGCGCCCTCCTGCTTTTGCGTGTACGTCGTCGGCGGCTTCCCGGTGGCGGCGTTGATGTCCGTGCCCCAGTAGCCGGAGTTCGGCTCGTTGAACGGATCAATGGTGTCCACCTTGATGCCACTGCCCTTTTCGAGAAGATCGACGGCGTGCCTCATGTAAGAGGCGAACTTACCTTCAGCTTCGGGCAGCAGGTTCTCGCCCTTGTTGGTGTTGACCTGGCCGGATACGTAGCCACTCTTGGTCATGAACCAGGGTGGGGAGTTGCTGAAGGCCTCCCAGTGGGTGATTTGCTGGTCGGCGGCGAGGCGCTCCACCCACCACCGTTGGTTCTGGTCGGCGTCGGGGTTGTACGACGCGGGGTCATCCGGGTTCCATTGATTCAGGAACGCGAGCTTGTTAGCTTGTGTTTTGTCGACTGTCCCGTCGGGGTTGTAAAGGTTCGACGGCGCCTGGCCGGCTTGCGCGTCGGTGACCGGCTTCCACCATCCCTCCACAGCGCTGCCGTCGTTGAGATAGTTGGCTACGTCCGAGGCGTTGCCGCCGCCGACGTTGTAACGGGCGATGTTGAGGTTGAGGCCGTCCTCGCCGAAGACCTTCTGGTACAGCTGCTCACGGAGCTCGGGGGAGTATCCCGCCGTCGCGTTCGCAAACCACACCAGGCTCGTTCCCCAACCTTCAAAGGCCTTGCCCCGGCTGGCGGGGTTGGGGGTGATGGTGACGGCTGCTGCATCGTCTGCTGTTGCTTTCGGTGCTGTTGCGGGCATGAGTGCAAGGCTCGAGGCCGCAGTGACAGCTGCCGCCAGCACGGCTGCTGGCCTTCGGATTCTTCGCGCGGTAAACGCCATGGGTGGACCTCATCGTCGGTTGTCTTGGGTGCTTGGCCCGGCCTTTGGAAGGCTGGGCAATGCGACACTATGAGGCCCTTGACGTGGCAACAAGGTACTCGAACAGGTTCGAACGGGGTTGGTCAGAAGTGGTCACCTCCATTCAAGCAACGCGGGGTCACTTCTGGCCCGTGTTTCGCCTCGGAAGGGGCCATAAGTGACCCCGGGTTGCTTCCGGTTTGCTCACAATTCCCGCGAACTGTATAGATGTATACAAGTACACACCTAGCTGAGCCGAGGTGGCAGCATGGCAGACCCACAACCACGGAACACAGGAGCGCATCTCGTCTATAACGAGCTCAAACGGCGCATCCTTAGCCTTGAACTCAAACCAGGCGAGCGCATCTACGAGCCGGCGATGGCTACCGAGCTACGCGTCAGCCGCACGCCTCTGCGGGAAGCAATCCGGCGCCTGATTTCCGAGAGCCTCCTGGAGCAGCAAGCCACCGGGGGAGTGGTGGTTCCGATGCTGGATGAGACGGCAATTTCGGAACTGTATGACGTCCGGGCTGCCCTGGAATCGTTGATGGCCCGCGAAGCGTGTGCCAAGGCAACGGCGAACGATATCGAGAAGTTGCAGGGGATCCTTGATCGCAATGCAGCCATGGTGGGATTCGCTGATGAAGCCATGAAGTATGGCGTGACACTGCACGCCACCATCGCAGCTATCGCCGGGAACTCGTGGGCTCAACGCTTCCATGACCAGATCTCGAGCCAAGTTGAGCGGTACCGGCATTTCACCAACAACTCCCCTGACCGTCGGGAAGAGGCCCTCGCCGACCACCGGGTACTTGTGGAAGCCATAGCTTCCAAGAAGCCGGACAAGGCAGCAAAAATCGCGTTCGACCACGTCATCGCCGCCCGGGATGAGACGCTGCGCGCCATTTCAGGCGCGGGTCTCGTAATCGGATGATTGGCGAACTGGGACGGCGCTCGTCCACCGCTCTTCTGATCCATTCGGCCCTCATCCAGGCCGTTACTTTCCTGGTCCGGCCAGCCACCAGCTACAGGGCGTTGGAACTGGACGTCCCCGGGTTTGCGCTCGGTCTTCTCGCTGCAAGCTACGCAGTCTTCCCGCTACTCCTCGCACTGCCGATCGGCGGACTGGTGGACCGCCTTGGTGAGCGCCGGCTCATGGCGATCGGGTCCGCCGTCGTGCTGGGTTGTTCCGCTTTTCTGCTGTTCTTCGGAACGTCAGTTCCCGCATTGGTGGCTGGAACAGCGCTTCTTGGCGCCGGGCAGCTCGCTTGTGTGGTGGGGCAGCAGGCGGTGGTTGCGAACAACGCAGAGTCGGCGCGCTTGGACTCCGCGTTCGGATATCTGACGTTCGCCGCGTCGCTGGGTCAGGCACTTGGGCCGTTGGCCATTTCCTTGGTGGGCGGCGCCTCTGTCCGACCGGATACGAACGCGATCTTCCTTCTCGCGACGGCCATGAGCCTGGTGCTATTCGTGACTACTTTTGTGGTCTCGTCGAAGGTCAGCCGGAGAAGACGCATGTCCAAGGGATCCGCTGGTGGCAAGGGCGGCGCCATGGCACTGCTCAAAACCCCTGGTGTGGTCCGGGCGTTGGCAACGAGCGCTACCGTCCTGGCAGTGGTTGACCTGACTGTCGTCTATCTGCCCGCCCTTGGCGCAGAGCGGGGCCTGAGTGCGGCAACTGTTGGCCTGATGCTGACTGTTCGAGCGGTGTTGTCCATGGTTTCGCGGCTGGGGCTTGGCAACATGTCCCGGAAACTGGGACGGATGAGACTGCTGGTCCTGAGCCTTGCGGTTTCCACCGTGTCGCTGGCAGTAGCTGCCATTCCGATGCCCATGTGGTTGCTCTTCGTCGTCATGGCGTTCCTAGGCCTTGGCCTGGGAATCGGCCAGCCCCTGACCATGTCCTGGCTCTCAGCCCAGGCACCCGAAGGCCAACGCGGACGTGCGCTGGCCTTGAGGCTCGCCGGCAACAGGGTGGGCCAAGTTGTCCTGCCGAGCGCGATCGGAGTTGTGGCCGTCGGCCTCGGCGCGGCTGGCGTCTTCCTGGCTTCCGCAGTGGCTGTCGGCGGAACGATGCTGTTGCTGCGCGGGGTGCGGCTGGACGACTGACCGCCGGCCCAACTGACTGGCATTAGTGGTTGTTCCCAGCGCTGGGAACAACCACAATTGCGAGTTACTTGCGAAGATTACTCCGCGAACAGCGCCGCCAGGTCATCCGCCGTCAACGAGCCACCAGCCAGCGCATCGCCTTCCATCACATCCGCGAACAGCTGCGACTTCTTGGCCTTCAGCGCCATGACCTTCTCTTCGATGGTGTCCTTCGCAACCAACCGGTAGACCATGACGTTGCGGGCCTGTCCGATGCGGTGGGTACGGTCCACAGCCTGTGCCTCGGATGCCGGGTTCCACCATGGGTCCAGCAGGAACACGTAATCCGCCTCAGTGAGATTGAGCCCGAAGCCACCGGCCTTCAGCGAAATCAGGAACACCGGAGCGGCGCCGTTCTTGAACTCGCTGACCACATCGCCGCGGTTCCGGGTGCTGCCGTCGAGGTAGCAGTACTCCACGCCCTCAGCGTCCAAACGCTCACGCACCTTGCCCAGGAATCCCGTGAACTGGCTGAAGATCAGCGCCCTGTGGCCCTCGGAGATGAGGTCTTCCAGCTGCTCAAACAGCACATCGAGCTTGGAGGACCGCACTCCTGACAGCGACGAATCCACCAACGACGCATCCAAACTCAGCTGCCGCAGCAAGGTCAGTGACTGGAAGATCGTGAAACGGTTCTTGTTGACGTCGTCGATCAGCCCCAGGATCTTCTGGCGTTCGCGCTGCAGGTGCGTCTGGTAAACCTTCTGGTGCCGCGGGTTGAGCACCACCTCCAGGACCTGCTCCTGCTTGGGCGGCAGGTCCTTGATGACCTGCTCTTTGGTGCGGCGCATCATCAGTGGACGGACACGACGCCGGAGCTTGGCCAACTGCGCCGAGTCACCGTTCTTCTCCACCGGCTTCTGGTAGTTTTCCGCGAACCGCTTGGGACTCGGGAACAGGCCAGGCGCCACGATCGATGTCAGCGCCCAGAACTCCATGAGGTTGTTCTCCAGCGGAGTGCCCGTGATGGCCAGTTTGAACCGGGCCGGCAGCTTGCGCGCGCACTGGTATGCCTTGGATTGGTGGTTCTTCACGAACTGCGCCTCGTCCAGCATCAGGCCGGCCCACTGGAATGTTGCGTAGGCATCGTAATCAATGCGGAACAGGGCATAGGACGTAATAACGACGTCGGCACCCGCCAACGCGTCGACGGGTGACAGGCCGCTCTTGGCAAAAGTTTCACCGACGGTCCGCACCACAAGCCCTGGAGCGAAGCGTTGCGCTTCCGCGGCCCAGTTGCTCACCACACTGGTGGGGGCCACCACCAAGAACGGAGCGCGGGCCGCGGCGCCGTCAGCTTTGTCCACAGCAGCAGCCAACTCCTTCGCCGCACAGATCAACGCGATCGCCTGCACAGTCTTGCCCAGGCCCATGTCGTCGGCCAGCACGCCACCCAGGCTGTGCTTGAACAGGAAGCTGAGCCAGTTGAAACCTTCAAGCTGATACGGACGCAACTCAGCGTTAAGGCCTGCCGGCAGTGGAAGCCCGGTGACGCCGTCGTCGAGCAATCCGCCCACGGCCTCACGCCACGCGGCGGCCTGCTCGTCAACGATCCCGAGCTGCGCGAGTTCGTCCCAGAGACCGGCCTGGAAACGGCTGATCTGCAGGGTGCCGTCCTTGTTGTCCGGGTTGTCCTGCAGGGACCTGGCTTCGTCGATCAGTGCGCGCAGCTGGTGCAGCTCGGGCAGGTCGAGCGAGAAGTAGGCGCCGCTGGGCAACAGCATGCGGCTCATTCCGGCAGCAAGGGCGGAGAACACCGCGGCGAACGAGACCGGTTCGCCCTCGAGCGTGATGACGATGCCGAGATCGAACCAGTCGCCGCTCGCCGTTTCCTTCGTGGAGATGGAGACCACCGGCGCTTCAGCGGCTTCGCGATAATCTGCGATGTCGCCGGAGGTTTCGACCACGACGTCGGGCAGGTCCTTGAGCGCCGGCAGGATCTCCTCGGTGAAAGCCAGCGTGTCCAGCCCGGAAAGCTCAGCCGAGGCAGAGAGCCGCGGAGCGCCCCAGCCACCAGTAGCGGATTCCGCCAGCGCAGGCACCACGTCCCACGGCCGGCCGATCGAATCCAGGATCCGGGCTTCCTCAAGGTCATCGCGGTAGCCACGATCGTCCGGATGCCGCCACAAGGGCTGCGCAGTGACCAACGTGCCGGACTTGTAGTGCCACTCCCAGTGCAGCCGGACCTTGTGATCGGTGCCGTAATTGGCGAGCAAGGAGAGCGTAGGCACCGCCAGAGTTGGCAGTTCCACGGATTCATCCGCCGCCTTGACGGGCGTTGACTGCCGCAGCTTCGGGTAGAACGAGGTCAGGAACCTGCTCTCGTCCTCGGCCGGAATCTGAAGCGTTTCGCCCTCGGTAACAAACTCCAGCAGTTCATCACTGAGGCCGCCTTCAATCGGCGCGAGCGTGATCAGGCTGTTCTGCTGCGGCACCCCGGGAAGGGCTTCGGCGCCGGAATGCGTGAAGAAGATCCCGTACGCGGGCTTGCCCAGGAAGCCCACAGTTCCGGCATCAATCTGCTTGCCAGCCACCGTCACGGACGGCGCAAGCTGCAGGCCGCCGTCGGGCGTTTGCTTCTCGTCCTTAGCGCCCAACGCTTCAAGGCGCGCCAAACTGAGTCCGACGACGGCGGGTTGGGTCTCGACGTGGACAGGCTCGCTACCAGCGGCGTGAATGAGGGGAATGCCGGCTTTAGTGGCGTCGGCGAGGAGGGTCCAGAGGTTCTTGGCAGCGAAATCATTCAGGCTCAACCACATGGCGCCGGACGGTTGCTGGCGACCATTGCTGGAACCATGCGCAGCGAGGAAAGTCTGAAGCCACTCGACGTGGGCCTCATTGAATTCGCGGCGGAAACTGACGTAGCTGAGGTTGTTCCAGGAGACGTCGCCGCGGATCCATTTGCCCTTGGCACCCATCATCACGGGGCGGGCCTTGAGCTGCCGGACACTGCGCATGGGGTCGCGGCGGCCTGTGTAGGAGAAGTGCGCGGCCGGTTCCTCCACCTCGAACTGCAGGGCGAGCGGAATGCCGGCAGTGCTCGGCGCCGTGCCCGGCTTCGCGATCAGCCTGTTGAGGGCTTGCTCCCAAGCCGGCCGCCCGGAACCGCCCTGCTCGGAGGACCCAAGGCGCGAGGTCTGGATCCCCGGTGCCTGGGACAGGAGCTGGGCGCGGATCGTGGGGTGGTCCTCAGCCGTGAAAAGCAATGCGGCCACATGCTTGCAATCCTTGCGGACAGGGCAGCTGCAAATACCTACTGTGCAGCTCCAGCCGCTTGGCTTGCGAACCAGCTTGGCCGACGTCGAATATGGTTGCGGACCGGTGCCGCGGACCTTGCCTAGCAAGAGGCCGGTGGCCGAATCGAAAGAAATTCCGCTCACGCGGCTGCCCATGGCATAGGCCAATCCGGCCGCCAAAGAGCGGTCGTTTATGGCAGGAGTCTGAATGGCCAGTTCCCAGGTTTCGTCTGTGTGGGACGGCATGCGTCGGGCTACTTTCGGCAGGAGGTTATCTGCTCAATCTTAGTCAGCAGAAAACGGCTCCCAAACTTCGCCCTCCGTTAACCTCTACCTCGATTGCAGCGCCGCTCCCACGCGTACGTTGAAAGGGTCCGGAGCACCAACAGCTTTCAGCAGTGAGGATTTCCCATGACTACCAACGAGTACCCCGTCGTCCTGAACAAAACCAGCTTCGAAGCGGGCAATGCAGACGTAGTGGATTCCAACGTCAACGTCGTGAACCAGATGTACGCGGAGCTCCTCAACAGCGACGAAATCGCGCCCGCTGCGCTCAACAGCTACTTTGTCGATTTCTATATGACCCAGGCATTGGCCGGTGGATTCGCCCAGTACGTGTTCACCGCCCCGGAGCGTGAAGAGGTTGACGCCTACGTGCGTGCCGGTTTGGAAGGCATGGGCGCCACCCGGCACCTTGACCTGTTCAACCGCACCGCCGCAGCCTTTGATGCGTTGAGTGAGGACGACGCCGAGGCCTACCTCGACGGCGAGCTGGACGAATCCGAAACGCCTCTCGCGGCCGTTGTTGTCCTGGATGAGCTCGACGGCGAATTCGAGGCATTGCTGGAAGAAGAGGACATCATCGACCTCAACGCCGCCTACCTTCGCGGCTCGTCCGAACTGCTGGTCCTCTCCGATGAGGAGCTCGAAGCGCACATCGCCGAGCGCGTTGCCCTCATTCCGGACCTTGCCGAGCGCCAGGCCGAAGCTGACGAAGAAGCACTCGCTAACGCTCCTGAGTTCGAGGTCATCATCCGGGAACTCTGCGACGTGGCAGGTTACGCGCTGCAGAAGATCACCATGGGTGACCCCAACTACGAGCACGACGGCGTGAAGACCCTCGCCTGGCACTTCTCCACCGACCACGGTGACTACATCATGGTGGAAGACGATGACGAAGCCTTCATGATCCACCCGGAGACCAAGGAAATCATCGCTGCCGTGGAGTTCGAAGAGTCCGACGAGCTCGCGGACGCGTAAGTCCCTCCCCCTAAGACCCGCCGAGATCGCCGGAGCGCTGCCCGATCGCCGGAGCGCTCCGGCGTCCTCGCATGTGCTGCGGCGTTCTCAGGTTGTCGTGGTGGCCCTACGTTAGAGTCCCCGGGCGCCAAGCACCGGGAGATTGTACTTGTTTGCTATACGTCTAAATTCAGGATCTGGTCCTACATTTTGAGAGGTTAGCTGCAACAAGCCACCCCTTCCTGGGGATAGGCCTTGATCTGCCCGGCGATCCCAGTACGCCCAGCAGCGTCCCATTAAGGTCTTTGACGGGTAGCTGATCCCTAACGGTTCTGATCCGTCGTGGAGCGTGACGCCCCTGATCGTGTGGGCCAAAAGCGTCGTTAAATCTCTATCTTCCCCGCCTAACGAACCCGAGGTGAGCAACTGGAGCCGTTCCGTTGTCCCCAGCACCGTTGGAGCCTTGTCTTGGAGCGCGAGGAGGGTGTCCGGATCGTCGATTTGCACCCACCAACCTTCGCGAGGCAATCGGATCTCATAAACTGATCGATCCATCTGCCAGTCGACCGAAATCGCCCAAGGCACATCAACCTCATTGGCTTCAGCCTGTGCTTGAACACTCGCAATGTACTCCTCAAAAGTCCACCCGACTGATTCGGCGATCCTGGCAACAGCGGCGCGCTGTTGGCGAAATCCGATAAGTACTTCGGAATAGGCGCACTGCAGCGAGTCTGCGAGGTAAATGGTTGATCCAAGGCTGTCAAACCGACCGCGGGAATCACCGATGCTCCTGTCAGTTCCTACTGGCACAGGACCAACAACGGAGTTGGACCTCGCGGAGAGGGCACCATAGCGATCCTTTGCCACTCTGTATGAAATTTGGCCGGTAGCTGGCACAAGACGTAGCCCAGATTTGGCGCAGACGGGACCGAGAGCCGCTGGGATCATGCGGCGTAGTTGTCATTTACGAACGCTTCGGCGGCACCTATGACTTCTCGCGTACGTTGCTGCTGGATGTAGAGGATGGGCGCTTCTTCGTCCAGCCGCGGGTTGGCACCCATCAGCCAGGAAAGAGCTACATGCTTGCCCTCCGCCATCACCAGGGTTTTCCATACGCGGTGTCCGAGCCGCAGTCGGGCTTCGACCTCGGGCCGGGGGTCGGGACCGTTCGGCTTCGCCCATTTAAAGGGGGAAGTTCGGTCTTTGACTCCTGCCATGGATTGCACGACTGTAGTGCCCACGTTCTCGTTCAGTTCCCGGACAAGGTCATGGATATTCATCCGGGTTGTATCGCGGTAGATCTCATTCCGGGTGCTAGCTTCCATGCTCTGATTCTGCTGGTAAATCAACAAAAAAGCAACAAAATAGAGCGACTGATGCAATGAAAAAGTAGGGCTCCACGTCGAGGACGCCGGAGCGCTGCCCGATCGCCGGATAGCTCCGGCGTCTTTGGCGTGCTCCGGCGTCCTCGCATGTGCTCCGGCGAACTCGCCGAGAGCAAGGGGGAGAAACCAAGGGCTTAGTAGCCCGCTGCGGCCCCCTTGATCATTTCCCCACTCGGGCTGACCAGGTACCAGACACTTTGGACGCCTTGGCCTGTGACATCGCCCGGAGCTTTGTCCTTGGCGTAGTAGTACAGCGGCATGCCATTGAGGGTGACCTGCTTCTTCCCGTCAGGGGTCGCTATGGTTCCCACGGTGCCGGTGACGCCTTCAACGGCTGGCTTGTCCGACGTCGTCGTGAACACTGGCCACGCCGTCAGGCAGGCGCCAGTGCACGCGCTGGTTCCTGAATCCTTGACGTCCTTGGTGAAGAAGTACAGGCTCATGCCCTTGCTGTCCACCACGATCTGCCCGGCGCTGGATGATGCAACCTTCATTTCGGCACCGGCCGCGGCCGGGTTGGACATGGCGTCCGTACTCGGTGACGTGGAGGTAGGTGCCGTCGAGGAAGTGGCGGTCGTGGGCGCGGCAGAGGACGTGGTGCTTGTCCCGGGGCTTCCGCCGCAACCGGCAAGAGCCACGGCGAAAACCATTGCGCCGATCCCAACGCTGAGTCTATTTCTCATGTTTAGCTCCTTTGACGGGCCGGCCGGGATGGGTCGGCGCTAACCCCTACGACGCCAGCGGGGGAAGAATGGTTCAAGGAGCTGAACCTTTTTCCCACGCGCGGCGTCGTATGGGGGTAGGGCAGCAGGAAACAGTGCGAAGGAGGTGGCCATGCCGCTGGACGAGGACGTGGTGGCGGCAATCTACCGCGATCACGGCACAGCGTTGAAGCGCTTTGTGCTCAGCTGCACTTCGGACACGCACTTGGCCGACGACGTCGTGCAGGAAACCATCCTCAAGGTCTGGCAGCACGCCCCGCAGATTACGGGCAGCCTGCGCAGTTACCTCTTCCGGACCGCCCGCAACGTCATCATCGACAACTACCGGAAGGCTCAGAGGCGTCCCGTCGAGGCAGGCGAGCACGACCTTCCAGACCATGTCGCGACGGAACGTGTTGATGAACTCTTGAACCGCGTCCTCATGGAAGAGGCGCTCCTACGGCTCAGCCACGAACACCGAGAGGTCCTTGTGGCCCTGCACTACCAGCGGTTCACCGTCAGCGAGGCAGCCCTGCAGCTGAACATCCCTGCCGGCACTGTGAAATCCCGGGCTTTCTATGCTGTGAAAGCCCTCCGAACGATCCTTGATGAAATGGGGGTGGAACGATGAACGGCAACCCCGTCCACCAATTGCTGGGCGCCTACCTGCTGGGCGGGCTCGACCCCGAGGAAGCTCGCATTTTTGAAGCGCACCTCGCCGGATGTGCTGCCTGCCGCAAGGAACTCGAGGAGTTGGAAAGCCTCCCCGCGCTGCTCGACGCCGTTCCCTCCGCCGACGCCGTCGCGCTCACCGTGACGGGTACCGCCGGTGCACTCTCACCTTTGGAACCGAGCCGGGAAGCATTGCCGCAGAAGATCCTGGTTGACCTTTCGGCACGCAGGAAGAAATCACGACGGCGGTGGGCGGCTTTCGTGGGGGCAGTCGCCGCTGCGTGCCTGGCACTTGGTTTCCTTGCGGGCCCGCTGCTGAATCAACCACCAAAACCCGATGCCAGCTACTCGGTGCAGTCCGAAACAGGCCTGCAACTGACAGTAGGCATGGTCAAGAAGACCTGGGGCACGGAGCTTGAGGTCGAGGGCAAAAGCATGCCGCTCGAAGGAACGCTCTACCTTTGGGTGAAGGGCCGGGACGGGGCGGAAGAGCGCACCTGCGGCTGGACGGCGACCCCGAGCGGTCGCATCAAGATCACTGGCGCTACGCCCGTGCAGCTTGGCGGCATCGCCGGAGTGGAGCTCCGGGATGAACGGGACAAGACAGTGGCCTCAATTTCAGTGCCGTAGATGTCAGCGCCCTAGATTTCAGTGCCGTAGGTCTTAGCGCCGTAAGTTTGCCCCCAGCTCTGCGACGAGGGCGGGGTCCTCGCAGGCCCGGGCAAATGCTTCGATCCGGCGTTCGATTTCGCGGCCCAACAACCAGCTTCCGATTCTCTCGGCTACGGGCTTGAGCCAAGCCGGGCGGCAGGAAAAGGTGTACTTCCACACTGCCCGGGTGCCGCCGTCGTCCGGGGTGAACCGCCAGCCACCGCCGAAGTTCTCAAAGAACCACGGCCCGGACACCATAGTCATTCCGACATTGCGGGGCGGGGTGTACGAGACGTACTCACTCACCATCTTCAGGCCCATCCTGGAGACGGTTCGTGTACGAACTCCCTTGCCCGCTCCTTTGGCTCCGTCAACGAAGCTTTGCGCCGAAATGAACGGATCCCATCTGAGCCTGAACTCGCCAGTGGTCTGCGAGAGCGCGAAGGCTGTCTCGGCATCCAGGCGGATAAATCGTTCAGCACGAACCTGGGGCATTCAGGACCCCTGCCCTGAACCGAGTACCAGGAGAACCATGAAGGTGACGCCAAAGACGTTGACCGCCATGATCGCCAGTCCGATGATCCCCGTAATACGTCCGGCGTTCATGCGCCCAGCCCGAAATACAGCAATCAGCCCACTGACCACAGACACAATAGCAAGTACCACCGCAACCAATGCCAGAATAAGCGCACTGAACCACCAGACGTCGTTGCCCGGGTTGTAGCGGCTCATCGCCGAAGCAACGGCCGCGACGCCCAGGGGAATGCTGACCACGGCGGCTATGGGCGAGAGGACTGCCGAGACGATGCTTGTGATGCCGGCACCCAACCCAGGCGTCCTGGACCATTGCTGCTGCTGGTAGTACTCAGCCGGTGGCTGATAGCTCATGATTCCCCCAAGTGCTTCGGCTAGATCTTGCGATACGTGAGGTCGAAGATCATACGCCCGGCCTCGTGGGCTTTGTTTTCAAAGCTCGTGCGGATACGGCCCTCGAACCGGGGAGCCCAGCCGCCTTCCTCGTCCACACCCTCGTTCGGACCCGTGTGCTCAGTGCTGACAGGTGCGCGGCCTTCCCGCACCGGCGCCCCTCCCACAACAGACTCGACGCCGGATTGCCACACTTGCGTCAGAGGGCTCTCCTCGCCACTGCGCTCGCCTTCGTGCATGTTCTCAAATTCCGTTGAGCCTGTCAGGACCTCACGCACGTGCACAGCGTAGTTGGACCAGTCGGTGGCGATGCGCCAATAACCACCCTTTTCCAGTGCCTTGGCGGCCACGGAAGCGAAAGCTGGCTGGATGAGGCGGCGCTTGTGGTGGCGTGCCTTGTGCCAGGGATCGGGGAAGAATACCCAGAGCTCACTGACCGAACCGGCGGGAAGCATCGATTCCAAAACCTCGGGCGCATTGGCTTCCACCACTCGAACGTTGGTCAGGCCACGGCTGTTGATCTTGATGATGGTGTTGGCCAACCCGGGCGTGTAAACCTCCACGGCCAAAAAGTCCTTGTCCGGATTCTGTTCGGCAGCATGCACTACGGCGTCACCCAAACCCGAGCCGATCTCGACGATCAGCGGAGCTTTGCGCCCAAAGACGGCCTCGGCATCAAACGTGTAATCGGGGTGCACCGAAGTGTTGGCGACGTGACGCGGAACCTGGACCGCCCACCGCTCGGCATGCTCTTCCCACGCGGCCTGCCTACGGCCCTGCAAACGGGTGCCGCGGCGCACGAAACTGACCGGCCGGCCACCGTACGTTCCAAAGGAAGCCTGGCTGCCGGGCGTTACTGGTCGCGGGGAATCTGGGGTTTCACTCATCCTTTCCAGAATACTTTGGTTCCGGTGGGCAGATGGTTGGCTCAGACGAGGCTGAATCCGTGCTCCGGCGTCAAAACAGGATCATGATGCGGCCCGTGGTGAAAATCCAGGCAGCAACAATTGCAACGTCCAGCCCGAGAACGCCCAGCCCTGCAATTCCTGTGAACCACGCCTTGGTGCGCCGTCCAGTTGGCGTGGGTCGTCGAGCCAGCACCACCGATGCTGTGCCGAGTATCAGGGAAATGAGGCCGCACAATGACGGGAGGCTCCACAAGACGGCCGGGGCAATCCAATCGTAAGGTCCCGCCTTAGACGGTGACCTGGTGAAAAACGCCACCAATAACGCCGCAGGCGATGTGACCGGAAAGTACAAGAGCGCAGCAACGGCAAAGACGAGGCCGCCAATTCCTGTGTTGAGGCCAGGGGGTTGCTTTGGCGGGACGAGAACATATCCTATCGACGCATCCGCACTGTCCGGGTTCGACGATGTAGGTGAAGGCAAAGTTTGGTTCATGCCCTCAACGCTATGAACGCCGATGCCGGACAGACAGAGGTAATCCGGCGTATGTGCATAACCCGCAGACACCCAGATCCCGGTCACATCACGCCCTTGGGCAGCAGACCGGACATGGCTGACAGAATAGGACGTGTGACCTCCTCGAACAGGCCCGGCGTCGCAGATGCAAGCGGCCAGGCAGACCCGATCCGCTACAAGGCCGTTCGCCCTGAAATCGCTGTGGATGCCGAGATCGACGACGTCCCGCCCGCACCACCTACGCAGCTGCGCTCCAAGAGGGGCCTCATCTACCTCGGCATCTGCCTCGTCCTGATCGGACTGAACCTCCGAACGGTCTTTTCGAGCTTCTCGGCTGTCCTTCCGGAAATAACGTCCGACGCCGGGCTGCCGGGCTGGGCTGTGGTGGTCCTGACCACCGTTCCCGTGACATTGCTGGGCATTTTCGCGCCCCTTGCCCCAATCCTTGCCCGCCGTTTCGGCGCCGAACGGGTCCTGCTGGGCGCGATGGCGGTGCTCACAGCAGGGCTTTTGGTGCGTCCAAGCGAAATCCCGGGAGTAGGCCATCTGCCTACGCTTCTGGCCGGAACGGCAGCATGCGGAGCAGCGATCGCGCTCTGCAACGTCCTCCTGCCAGGCGTGGTCAAAAGGGACTTCCCGCACCGCCTCGGGCTCATGGGCG
The DNA here is from genome assembly GCF_052114885.1 of Paenarthrobacter sp. 2TAF44. Taxonomy (NCBI): domain Bacteria; kingdom Bacillati; phylum Actinomycetota; class Actinomycetes; order Micrococcales; family Micrococcaceae; genus Paenarthrobacter; species Paenarthrobacter sp. 2TAF44. The sequence continues at coordinate 194,011 of NZ_JBFRFP010000002.1, forward strand.
GCCTCTACACCACGGCAATCTGTGCTTCCGCCGCCCTTGGTGCAGGGTTCACCTATCCGGTTTTTGCGGCAAGTGGCCAGTGGACTTCGGCGCTGTGGTCCTGGGCCGTGCCTGCCGGCGTCGTGCTTTTACTCTTTCTTCCGCTGGCCATCCGCCAGCCATCGGTAAAGCACCAGGCGGTCCGCGGCGGCGTGAACGTGTGGCGATCCGCGGTGGCCTGGCAGGTCACGCTGTTCATGGTGCTGCAGGCCATGATGTCGTTCAGCGTGTTTGCGTGGCTGGCGCCGATTCTGAGGGACAGGGGCATCGAGGGTGGGACGGCCGGCCTGATCGTGTCGGTGTCGATTGTGCTTCAGATGCTCGGTTCACTCTTCGCCCCTGCCCTGGCCACGCGGTTCAAGGATCAGAGGGTGATCAACACGGTGGTAGCCCTGATGACCGGCGGCGGCTTCGCCCTCAGCATCTTCGGGCCCACTGAGCTGATTTGGATCTGGACCGGACTGCTGGGACTGGGACAGGGCTCCCTCACGGCGGTTGCCCTCACGATGATCATGGTCCGCACCCGTGATGCCCACACCGCCGCCCACCTGTCGGGAATGATGCAGGGTGTCGGTTACGGAGTGGGCTCGGTGGGCACTTTGCTCGTGGGCCAACTGCACCAAGCCACGGGTGGATTCACCGCCGCGGGCATCCTGTTCCTGGTGGTCGGAGCGCTGGCTGCGTTCTTCGGCTACCGCGCGGGCCGCAACAAGTTCGTTTAAACGCGTGGTGAGGCCCGCTCTGATGCCCCAAAGTACGAACGTAGGGGGCAGAACGGGCCTCGCAACGGGAACCTAGACCGTCAGGTCCTTGCCCTTGGTCTCCGGGATCGAGAAGGCGAACGCGATGCCGATCACCAGCAGGATCACCGCGTACACGTTGAACAGGTACCCCTGGCCAATGGTGCCCAGCCAGGTCTGGAGGTACGGAGCCGTGCCACCGAAGGCCGCTACGCAGATGGAGTACGGGACGCCGACGCCAACGGTGCGGATGTGCGTCGGGAAGAGCTCGGCGTAGACGGCCGGGACAATGGACGCGCTACCCGCGATGAAGAACAGCATCACGGACATGGACACGGTCAGCTGCCATGGTGAATCCTTCAGCAGCCACGTCATGGGGAAGTGCATGATCATGGCACCGATGGACGAGCCGATCAGCACAGGCTTGCGACCAATGCGGTCGGACAGCTTGCCCCAGAACGGGAGTGCGGCGATGAACACAACATTGGCGATCACGCCAGCCCAAAGTGCTGCTCCGCGGTCCATCTTCAGCGTGGTGGCTGCGTAGCTCGGTGCCACGACACCCCAGATGTAGTAGACCACCGTGAGGCCAACGGTAAGGCCGATAACCTGCAGGGCCTGCTTGCGGTACTTGACGATCTGCGGCCACATCGGCAGGCGCTTTTCCTTGGGCGTCTCAGCCTCGAATGCGTGGGTTTCCTTCATCTTGGCCCGCATGAACAGCGCGTAGATGCCCAGCGCGCCACCGATGAGGAACGGAATACGCCAGCCCCAGGCACTCATGTCGTTCTTTGACAGGACAGCAGTGAGGATCGCGCCAAGCAGTGTTCCGGCCAGAATGCCGGCGGTGCCGGACGTGTAGATGAGTGTGGCCCAGAAGCCGCGCTTTTCCTTGGGTGCCATCTCGGACAGGTACGTTTGCGACGACGGCAGCTCACCACCGTGGGCAAGGCCCTGAATCAGTCGGGCGAGCAGGAGCATCACAGATGCGAACGCGCCAACGGCCTGGAACGTCGGCGCGATGCCGATGAGGAGGCTGCCGAGAGCTCCAAGCGCAACGGCTACCGTCATGGAGGTCTTGCGGCCGATGCGGTCGCCGATCCAGCCGAACACGAAACCGCCGAACGGCCGTGCAACAAACCCGACGGCGAAGATCGCCAAGGTGGACAGCACGGCAGACGTGGGGTCGGCCTGGCTGAACAAAGCACTTGCGATGAACGGCGAGAACGTGGCGTAGATGGCCCAGTCGTACCATTCAACGGCGTTGCCGATGCCGGTTCCGACGAGCGTGCGCAGATGGGACTTGTGGACCTTGACTTCGGTGGACGTTCCAACGGTGGCGGTCATGTGATTCTCCAAGGTGGGATAGGGCTGGGAGTTAGTGGGCGGCGAGGGCCGCGATGCGGGACACGGCGAGTTCTGCGTACAGGGCAGCGCCGTCGGTGAGGACGCCGTCGTCGAACGTCGCGTACGGCGAGTGGTTGAAGGGCGACGTCGCGTGGTCGGTGCCGGGGGCAACGGCGCTGAGCCCCACGAATGTTCCCGGGACCTCGGCCAGGACACGGGAGAAGTCCTCGGAACCACTCAGGGGAGTTGCCATCCGGGTCAGCCGGGACTTGCCGAACATGCCAGCGATGACCTTCTCCGCCGTGTTGGTTTCGTCCTCGTCATTAATGGTGAGCGGGTATTCCTGTTGGTAGTCCACATCAACCTCCAGTCCGTGGGCTGCGGCAATGCCTTGGAGCAGCTTGGGTACTACTTCCATCATCTTCTGCCGTGACTCTTCGGAGAAGGTCCTGATGGTGGCTTCGATACGCGCGGTCTCGGGGATCACGTTTCGTTTGGTTCCTGCGTGCAGCACACCAACGGTGAGGACAACGGGATCAAACATGTTGAACTGGCGCGTCACCATGACCTGAAGGGCGGTGACCATTTCGGCTGCTGCGGTCACGGGGTCCTTGGCTGAGTGCGGTGCGGAGCCGTGTCCGCCGGCGCCCAGCACGGTCACAACGAGCCCATCCGAAGAACTGAGCATCACGCCATTCTTGGTGACGAACTGGCCGTGCGGTTCCAGCGAGGAGAAGACGTGCATTCCGTACGCCGTATCTGCCCGCCTGCCAGCAGCATCCAGGACGCCTTCGTTGATCATGTAGCTGGCGCCGTCGAAGCCTTCCTCGCCGGGCTGGAACATGAGGACGACGTCGCCGGCCAGTTTGTCGCGACGCTCAGCCAGCAGGGTGGCGGCTCCGGCGAGCATGGACGTGTGGAGGTCGTGGCCACAGGCGTGCATCGCTCCATCTACGCGGGACGTGTAGTCCACTCCAGTGGTTTCCTGGACTGGAAGGCCGTCCATGTCTGCGCGGAGCAACACCACGGGCTTCTCGGCCGACGCGTAGGTGGCGCCACCGCGCAGAACCGCGGTGACCGACGTCGTATCCTTGCCCAGGGTGATTTCGTAAGGGAGTCCGTCGAGTGCCTTCAGCACCTTTTCCTGGGTGCGGGGCAGTTGCAGGCCGATTTCCGGCTCACGGTGGAGGTCGTGGCGGAGGCGGACGATGTCGTCCTGCAGTTCCTTGGCGTCGGCGGCGATGGTCATGTGTACTCCTGGTCTCGCTTGGCTACGGGGTTCTTCCAGCAATTCTGTGGTGACTTAACTCACAATCCTGAAAACATCTACAAAAATGCAACGAAGCCGCAGAAACGCACGATTCATGCACACTTGAGAGAATGTACGCATGGAACTCAGTGAAGAGGATCTACGCCTCGTCAATGCCCTGCAGATCTCTCCCCGCATCAGTTGGTCCGACGCCGGCGAGGTCCTGGGCGTCCATGCCACAACCCTGGCCGCGCGGTGGGACCGCCTGAAAGCCACGGGAGCGGCCTGGACTACGGCGCACCTGATGGGCGATCCGAAGAACATGTGCCTCGCCATGGTGGACATCGACTGCGACATGGACCTACGGCCGGACGTTGTCACTGCGCTCGCAGAGCTCCCTGAGGTCATCACCGTGGAAGAAGCCGCCAGTAACCGCGATCTCACGCTCACGGTCATCACCCAGGACCTCGATCAGTTCAGCACCAGCCTGCTGCCGCGGCTCAAGGAAATCCGTGGGCTCACCAAGTACCACACGTCGCTCTGCACCCGCATCCATACCAGCGGATATGCGTGGCGGCTGAATGTGCTCACGAAAGGGGAACAGCAAGCGCTGCGGGCGATGGCAGGGCCCGAATCGGCCAATCCCTCCGCTCCGGACGCCATCGTCGTGCCGCTGCCCGAGAGCCATCTGGCGCTTATCCCGTTTCTGTCCCGCGACGGCCGCGCTTCTGCTGCTGAGATCGCGCGGGCTTTGGGGCGGCATCCCGCCACCGTGCAACGCCAGTTGGGGCGGGTGCTGAACAGCAGGATGCTCTCCTTTCGCTGCGAGATCGCCCAAAAATTCTCCGGTTATCCCGTCACAGTCCAGTGGTTTGCGAACGTCCCCGCGGGACAGCACGAGGCCGCAGCCACTGAACTGCGTTCCATCCGGAATGTCAGGTTTTCCGCATCAACCACCGGCCGCACCAACTTCACCATGATCATGTGGCTGCGCTCGCTGGCGCAGGTCATGGAAATGGAGCTCGCCATCCAGCAGCGGATACCGGGCATCGAACTCGTGGAGAGCGTCGTCATGTTGAACACGGCCAAACGGGTTGGCTGGATGCTGAACCCGGACTCCACAGCTACAGGGACAGTGGTGGCACCATACGGGGAACTGCTGCCGGAAACAGCATGAGGTTTTGCCGAAGTTGACGACGACGGCGGGTCCCGCCTTCGTGCCGGTTCCCGCCTCTGTCAGGCGTGCTTCGTTGCCCGGAGGACCGTGTCCACAACAGTAGCCGGTTCGCCCTCCGGAGCCGTGACGGTGCGTTCCCGCGAAGTCAGGACGTTGACGAACCACGGCTCGCGATCCAGGCGGAGCGCGCCAGCCAACTGTTCCGGCGAGAAGAACATGCCCGTTTCACGGTGGTGGCTCCAAGGAGCGAGTCCATGCGGGTGATGTCCGACCACCAGCAACGTGCCGCCCGGGGCTACTGCCGCTGCCGCGGAAGCTACGGAGTCGCGCCACGGCAGGAGGGGGCTGTGGAGGAACTGTGCTGATACGAGGTCAAAGATGGGTTCCGGCTTCCATTCCGCCAAGTCCTGCTGCTGCCACGTGATCCGGTCAGCGTAACCGGAGTCCACGGCATGGGCTGCTGCACGTTCAAGCGCGACGGCGGACACATCCATTGCGGTGACCTTCCAGCCCTGCCCGGCGAGCCAGATCGCGTCTGCACCCTCGCCGCAGCCAAGGTCCAAGGCCGTTCCCGCACGAAGGCCCGCCACTTCGGCGACCAACTGAGGATTCGGGTTCCCGCTCCAGACCTTTGGACGCTCCTTGTACATGCCGTCCCACATGTCAGCGGCGTTGTCAGCGTCCTCGTGGAGATTGAGCCCGCCATGCCTCGGCTCGCTGTGGTGAGTATCGCCGTCGTGCGTTTGTTCAGTCATATGCCAAGCGTGCCGTGAGGCTCGGCGCAAGGCAATCCCTGTTGCTGCTTCGGCAAGTTCCACCGCTGGGCGGACGCATCTGGTTTTTGCCCGCGATGGCGGATAACCTGTGACCTTCTGCGCCCGAATCATTCCGGTGGCGCCTCGTACTGGGGGATTCATGGTGTTCCTGCAACGCAATATTCGTGTGCCCGCTGCGCTAACGGCTGCGGCAGTGCTTTCGCTCGTGGGCGCTGGGGTTGCTCACGGGCATCCCATTCAGCCAACCGTCAAATCGTCTCTTCCCTTGGCTACGTCGTTGATCTCCGCAGGTCAAAGTCCCGCGGGGATAAAAGCGATGGGAGTTCCGTTGGCTTCAATGGATTCTCCAGACACCCTTGCAGTGGACGCAAGTATTTTGAAGTTCAGTCGTGACGGGTCCAGGGCCTTCGTATATGGCCGTCAGTATTTTGCAGATATTTACGTACCACCGGACATCGTGTCCGGCAGCGTTGAAGTTATGAACGCCTTCGACCTCGCGATGTCGCCAAGCGGATCCACCGCGTACCTCCCTACAAAATACGAGACGGCTGACATCGCTGTGGTGGACACGGTACGGCACACGGTCACTGCCAGGATTCCTTTGGCTGAAGAGGCGCAGAAGGTAGCCATCTCAGCAAACGGTGCCGTTCTCTACGCGTTGTCTGGGCGGCCCTATGAGTCGCCACTAAAAAACGGGTCGGTGAACGTAATCGACCTCGCAGCAAAAGCTGTGAAGGCCGTTGTTCCGGTCGGGGCTGGTGCTAACGACGTTCTAGTCGCCCCGTCCGGGGACAAGATCTACGTATCGAATTACGCTGACAACACCATCACTGTCATCAGTGCCGTCACCAACAAAGTGGTCAAGACGCTTCCAATCGAAGGTGGATTGGGTCAAGGCTCCATCTCGGCCGACGGAACCAAGATCTTCTACCCCAAGCCTTCGGGCGGGATAGCAGTCGTGGCGATCTCGACGGACACGGTTCTTACAAGTGTTCCGACCATCTCTCCTGTAACCGCGCCTGTATTCACTCGAGACGGTTCGCGGGCATACGTCGTGGATCAATATCCGGGGCGCGTCGTGAACGGAGAGAACGTCGCGGGCGATTACTTCGTGGCTGAAATCGACGTTGCGAAGAATACGGTGAGGCCCATTGCCACTGCAGACTCAGGCTCAAGCACTCCGGGACGTCCCGTCATCCAAACGAGCCCGGACGGCAAGAGGCTCTATGTGCTGGGCAGCAAAGCTGTCGTCCTTGCTTTGCCTTCCCTTCAAGTCCTGGCCAGCACCCCCATGCCCAGAGTGGTCAGCAGCTTCACGATGTCCCCGGATGGCAGTAAGGGCTACGGGCTAACAAATGACGGTGGGCACATCGTGGTGGTCAATGCGCCTCGCCTCGACAACGTGCGCAAGGACTACAACTCCGATTACGCCACAGATATCCTGGCCCGTGATTCGGGAGGTGCATTGTGGCTCTATCCGGGCAACACCAACAAGGGCTGGCTTACGCGGACTCGAGCTGGCTCGGGCTGGGATGCCATGAACCTAGTTGTTACTCCCGGTGACTTCAATGGAGACAAGAAGCCGGATGTCCTGGCACGGGACAGCGCTGGAGACCTTTGGCTGTATCCAGGGGATGGACAGTCGTATTGGTGGTCACCTACCAAGGTCGGCGTGGGCTGGAATGCCATGACCGCAGTGGTCGCACCCGGAGATTTTGATTATGACGGGCACTCGGACATTTTGGCCCGCGACAGCGCAGGCGACCTGTGGCTCTATCCGGGCAATGGCATGGGCGGGTGGTTACCGCGGACGAAAGTCGGTGCCGGTTGGAATGACATGACGGCGATCATGGGACCCGGGAGAAACGCAATCCCCGGAACCGATGTGCTTGCACGCGACAGTGCCGGAACCTTGTGGCTCTACGAGCGCGATCTGTCCAGCCAATGGGTACCTCGACGGCAAGTCGGCACCGGCTGGAATGCGATGACCAGCATTGTGACACCGGGCGATTTCGATGGTGACGACATTCCAGACATCCTGGCGCGTGATGTCTCTGGCGACTTCTGGCTCTACCCGGGAACAGAACATGGAGGCTATCAGCCAAGAGTAAAGGTTGGGGCTGGCTGGAACGTGATGACAGCAATCGCATAGCCGGTCCTTGCTTCAAGTTGTTCCAACGCAAGTGACAGTTCTGCCTCCTAATTCGGCTGGTTCCAGCGCTGGGCTCCTGCCCCGGTCGCCCCCAGTTCGTCGGCAGGATTCTGCAGGGTGCACGACTTCAGGCTCAGGCAACCGCAGCCGATGCATCCATCCAGATCATTCCGCAGGTGTTGCAGCGCGGCAATTCGCTCGTCGAGTTCCCTGCGCCATCGCGACGACAACCGCGTCCAATCCCGTTTGGTGGGCGTTCGCCCATCCGGCAGGGAGTCCAGCGCCTCACGGATGTCCTTCAGAGGAAGGCCAACTCTTTGTGATGTCTTGATGAATGCCACCCGACGCAACGTTTCGCGCCTGTACCGCCGCTGGTTGCCGGCCGTGCGCTCAGCTGTAATGAGCCCGTTGCGTTCGTAGAAGTGAAGGGCCGACGGCGATACTCCGCTGCGTTCCGAAAGCTCACCGATGCTCAGGGGCCGGTGGGCGCTGCCTGGAACTTGTGGCATGGCTGGTCCTCCCGTGGTGGGCGTGGTGGATTGACCTCAACATTAGTTGAGGTTCTAGGGTAACGTCCATGACCTCTGATACCTCAACGGCTGGGATCCTCCGCCGTCCATACCTGCTGGCCACCGTCGGTGCTTGTGCGCTCGTTTTCCTCAGCGCCTTCGAGTCCCTGGCGGTAACCACCATCATGCCGCTCGTCAGTCGGGATCTGGATGGAGCCAGTCTTTACGCGCTGGCCTTCGCTGGCCCCCTGGCGACCGGTGTGATGGGCATGGTGGGAGCAGGTAACTGGTCCGATCGTCGGGGTCCGGCTGCGCCGCTCTACGCATCGGTGGCACTTTTCGTTGCAGGCCTCCTGATCGCAGGAACAGCCCGGAGCATGGAAGTCCTGGTGCTCGGCCGGCTGGTGCAGGGACTTGGCGGCGGCGCCATGACCGTTGCGTTATACGTGCTCGTGGCACGGGTCTACCCGCCTGCTCTGCATCCCAAAATCTTTGCCGCCTTTGCTGCTTCCTGGGTGATCCCTTCCTTGGTGGGACCCTTTGCCGCAGGTATTGTGGCGCAACTCAGCAGCTGGCACTGGGTGTTCCTTGGCGTTGTGGGGCTGGTCGTTCCGGCACTGCTGATGGTGGTTCCGGCTGTACGCGGGATGGCACCCGACCCCGACACAGATACCCAGCGTGTGCCTTGGGCTTTCGGACGCATGGGCTGGGCGGCGCTGGCTGCCCTGACCGTCCTCGCGCTGAACCTGTCAGCAGAGGTGCCGGGCGTGGGCGGGGTGATTGCCGTCGTCGCGCTTGTCCTTGCAGTGGTGGCGGTAAGGCCGTTGGTCCCGCGCGGAACACTGGTGGCCCGCCGAGGCCTTCCCAGCGTGATCCTCACCCGCGGTTTGGCATCCGCAGCGTTCTTCGGCGCAGAGGTCTACCTGCCGTACCTGCTGACCGAACAGTACGATTTCACGCCGACGTTTGCCGGGCTCACGCTGACCGGCGCCGCGCTCGCATGGGCGGGAGCGTCCGCTCTGCAGGGCCGGTTAGGTTCCAAGCTGGCCGATGCCCTCGCTGTGAAAATTGGTGCTGCGCTGGTGCTGGTGGCCATAATGCTGGCCCTGGTGACCGCGGCCTTGGCGCTGCCGGCGGGTATTGCCATTGGAGGGTGGATCCTTGCGGGCGGCGGCATGGGACTCATGTACCCGCGGCTCTCGGTGATGACCTTGGCGTTGTCCGGTGAGGAAAACCAGGGCTTCAACAGCGCAGCGATGTCCATCTCGGACTCTCTGGGCGGCGCCTTGTCCCTCGCCGCCACGGGACTCGTCTTCGCAGCATTTACGACGACGAACCCGTTTGCGGGGGTCTTCGCACTGACGGCGGTGATCGCCGTCGTCGGAGTCCTCATAGCGCCGCGGGTCGCCACCCGGGCGGGTCTCTCCACCACGCGGGAAACCGAACCTGAGGCATCGCTCCACAAGTAGCCCGACCTTCACCAAGCCCAAGTAAGTAGCAGTTGAGCGCGTTTTGAGCGTCCAAAATGCGCTCAACTGCTACCCAGTTGGGGCCCCTCAACGCAGGCCCGAGCCAGCCCGATGCAGGGCTGAACGCCGAACACTGCTAGACTGGGAGCACTTGATGTGCGGTGACGCCCTGAAGCAGGTGGCCCAAAAGGCTACGTGACGGGGCATTTTTCATGTGAGAGGCACATCCTGCGTCGATGAACGCTTCCATTTGGTCCCGGCCAACGCTCCAGCAGCGAACCGGTAGACCACCTGACTTTTCCTCGGCGAACCCCTGGCCCAACCGGCGTCGGGGGCCGATGTCCGCAACTGGACACCGCCCGAAAGACATAAGTACATGACTACTTTTGCTGCCCTTGGCACGCCCAAGGCCATTGCTGATTCCCTCGCCGCAGACGGCATCGAAGAGGCATTCCCCATCCAGGTGAAGACCCTCCCGGATACGCTCGCAGGCCGCGACGTCCTGGGCCGAGGCCGCACCGGCTCCGGCAAGACCATTGCTTTCGCCATCCCGCTTGTGGCCCGCTTGGCCGAGCGCGAAGCAAAGCATTTCCGCAAGCCGGGCCGCCCCATGGGCCTCGTCCTTGCTCCGACGCGTGAACTCGCAACGCAGATCAACGCCACCATCGAGCCGTTGGCCAAGGCCATGGGCCTGAACACCACGGTGATCTACGGCGGCATCTCCCAGGCACGCCAGGAAAAGGCGCTGCGCGCCGGCGTCGACATCGTCATCGCCTGCCCGGGCCGCCTCGAAGACCTGATCCGCCAGCGGATCCTGACCCTCGAAGCCGTTGAGGTCACCGTGCTGGACGAGGCAGACCACATGGCTGACCTCGGCTTCCTCCCGGTGGTCAAGAAGCTCATGGACATGACCCCCACCCAGGGTCAGCGCCTGCTCTTCTCGGCGACGTTGGACAACGGTGTTGACAAGCTGGTCAACCGTTACCTCTCCAACCCGCTCACGCACTCCGTGGATGACCCGCAGGCTGCCGTCACCACCATGGAACACCACGTCCTGGTAGTCAACGATCAGACCGTGAAGAAGCAGCTCATCGTCGAACTGGCCTCCGGCGCCGGCCGCCGCGTCCTCTTCATGCGGACCAAGCACCACGCCCGCAAGCTTGCCAAGACCCTGACGGACGCCGGCATCCCCGCCGTCGACCTTCACGGCAACCTGTCGCAGAACGCCCGCGACCGCAACTTGGCCGAGTTCTCCAACGGTGACGTTCGCGTCCTGGTAGCCACCGACGTCGCAGCCCGCGGCGTGCACGTTGACGATGTCGAACTCGTCATCCACGTTGACCCGCCCACAGAGCACAAGGCGTACCTGCACCGCTCAGGCCGCACGGCCCGCGCCGGTTCCGATGGCACTGTTGTCACCCTGACGCTCCCGGAGCAGCAGAGCGACGTCAAGAAGCTCATGAAGGCTGCCGGCGTCGACGTATCGTTCGAGCGCGTCACTGCCAACTCGCCGCTGGTCGCCGAGCTCGTGGGCGACATCGCAGACAAGGTTGATCCCCGCACCCGTGCGGCCCTCCTCGCGGCGAAAGCCCCGCAGGGTGGTGGCACGTCAACTGGCGCCAACGCCCAGCGAAAGCGCGCACGCCGTACCGGCGGCCAGGCTGCACCCACCACGGGTGGCCGTGGCGGTCGCGGCGGACGCGGCAAGGTGGCAGCTGAGCCGGTTCGCACCGACATCAACCGCGCTGACCGTCGCGCAGCAATGAACGACGACGTCGCCCGCAGCTCACGCGGCCGCGGTAAGGCTGGTGCCACGCACCGCAACGACGTTCCCGGCTCGCAGGGCCAGGGCGCCCGCAGTGGCCGTCCGGCTTCGGGCCAGCGTGCCGCTACCGGTGGCCAGCGCTCTGCTTCGGCTCCGCGCACCGCGTCCACCACGAGCACCCGCACTGGCGGAAACAAGGCTGTTTGGTCTTCCGCGACGGGCGCTACATCCGGCGGATCCTACGGTTCGGGCTCCGGTGCTTCCGGCAACTCCGGTCGCGGGGGCTCCGGCGCCGGTCGTCCGGCACGCAGTGGCCCGCGCCGCGCATCGGCACCGGCTTCAAACGAGCGTCGCGGCCGCTAATACCCCACCGGCACCCTCGCCTCGCAAGCTCGGCCAGGGAACCCTGCCGGCGTGGGCCCGGGTTGGAAGGCCCGCTCTGCGCACTGTCCCCAAGGAATAGAGCGCAGAGCAGGCCCCGCAACGCATGCCTCACCAGCCGCGGGCGCGCCACTCCTCAAGGTGTGGCCGCTCGGCTCCGAGGGTCGTGGGCAATCCATGGCCCGGGTGCACCACAGTCTCGTCCGGGTAGGCGTCGAACAGCCGCTCTTTCACGTCGTTCAACAGTGAAGTGAAACGTGAAGGATCGCCTTGTGTGTTGCCGACGCCTCCGGGAAACAACGAGTCCCCACTGAAAATGTGGGCAGGCCCGTCCGGATCCTGGTAAACGAAAGCGATCGAGCCAGGGGTGTGTCCACGCAGGTGGACCGCCGTGATCTCGAAGTCGCCGAACCGCTCGACGTCGCCGTGACCAAGCGGGACATCCACAGGGACGGGCAGCGCATCGGCGTCGTCCGCTCCTGCAGAAGTGCTGGCGCCCGTAGCTGAGACCAGCTCACCCAAGGCACGGATGTGGTCCCAATGCTGGTGCGTGGTTGCGATTCGGACGAGCTTCGGCACCTCGGAAGCATCCGTTTCGCTGTCCTTCAGGAGTTGCTGAATGGCTGGAAGGTCGTCGGCGGCGTCGATCAACAGCTGCACGCCGGTGGACTTCGAGGTCAACAGATACACGTTGTTGTTCATCTCGCTGACCGAGATGCTTCGGATGGTGACGTCACGCGATGAGTGAATAAGCGAATCCATCGGCTCAGTCTATGCAGTGGTCGTGTTGGCTTCGCGGCCTTGCGACACCCAGTTGGGGTCGGCAGAACGTGAACCCACGACGGCGTCCGCGGCTTGGTCGAGCACCTCAAGTTGCGCTGTTCCCAGTTGCAGGGACAGAGCGCCAAGGTTCTCGTCGATGCGGTGCGTTTTGCGCGTGCCGGGGATGGGGACCACCGGCAGTCCAAGGCGCTTGCCTTGGGCGAACAGCCAAGCCAGTGCTACCTGGGCTGGAGTTGCACCCAGGTCATCGGCTACCTCCCGAACCGCGGCCACTACGGCCTGGTTTGCATCGAGGGCCTCGCCACCAAAGCGGGGAATCTTGTGGCGGAAGTCGTTTTCGCCCAAGTCGCTCGCGCTAATGGTTCCCGTGAGGAACCCGCGGCCGAGCGGCGAATAAGGCACAAAGCCAACACCGAGTTCCTTCGCTGCGGGAACAACGTTTTGCTCAACATCCCTGCTCCAGATTGACCATTCACTCTGGACCGCGGCAATGGGATGGACGGCGTTGGCCTGCCGAAGCTCCTCGGCTGTCACCTCAGACAGTCCGAGGTGCCGAACCTTGCCCTCCCGGACCAGCTCCGCCATGGCCTCCACGGTTTCCACTATCGGAACGCGGAGGTCACGGCGGTGCAGGTAGTAGAGGTCAATCACGTCAGTGTCCAGGCGGCGGAGGCTAGCTTCTGCCGCCTGCCTGACGTAGGGCGCATCGCCGCGAACTCCCGTGTACCCGTTCGCGGCGTTGCCCTCTATCCCGAACTTTGTTGCCAACTGGACCTCGTCGCGCCGGCCCTTCAGGAGCTTGCCTACCAACTCCTCATTGCTTCCCGCGCCGTAAACATCTGCGGTGTCGATGAACGTAATTCCCGCATCCACCGCATGCCTAAGTGTCTGCAGGGCTTCCTCGGGGTCGATTCCCCCATACACCGGCGTCAGGGCCATGCCGCCAAAGCCGAGGGGGCTAACAGAAAGGCCATCGCCGAGTTGAACTGCAGTCATGAACTTCTCCCATGCGTGTTGGTATTCGAAGTGCCCTTTGTTGGCGTGAACTCCATGGACGCGATGGGTATTCCTGCGTGAGGCTGCGGTCCTTCCCAGTTGCTCGGGCCCTGACGAACTCCAAAGATGCACGGTCCCCGTGTTTCCGGGGTTTTGCCGGCACTGGGGCAGGTGCGAGTGGCGGTAACTGGGAAGGAGCGTGGCTACTCGGCTTTGGCTACAGGTTTCTCAGCCGGCAACGCCTTCAAACCGGCAGCACAACCCACGATTCCGGCGATGAAGAGAAGCTTCAGCGGGCTGGCAGGCTCTACCCCTGTAACCATCGCCCACCCAACAGTCAGCGCAGCGCCGATTCCAACCCACACCGCGTAGGCGGTGCCCAACGGAATCCGTTTCACCGCGATCCCGAGTCCGAGCATGCTCAACGTTGCCGTCACCGCGAATACCAAGGTGGGCATCAACTGGGTGAAGCCGTTGGAAAGTCCCAGCGCGGTGGCCCACACGGCTTCGAGGACGGCTGAAGCAAGGAGAACCAGCCAGAAGACGCCGTTCTTCGCAGAGTTCTGGGTCGTGGTGGTCGTTGCAGCCATGGCTACGCCACCACCTTCAGGCCAACCACGCACGCGCCGATCCCTGCGAGCAGCAGCAGCCGGGCCGTCGTCGCGCGTTCCACCTTGGTGATCATGGCGTAAGCCGACGTAAGGACGACGCCGACACCCACCCACACCGCGTACGCCGTACCGGTAGGAATGGATTGCATGGCTATCGCGAGGCCGCCGGTGCTGGCGATGACACTTACCAGGAAAACGACTGTGGGGACTGGCTTGCGGAAGCCCTGTGATCGGTGAAGGGCAGCAGCCCAAACGGCTTCAAGCGCTCCGGAGAGAATGAGAATTAACCACGACATGACAGATCCTTTGGCCAGTCTTGTCGCGTGCCGGGTACTGAACCGTCGTCCGGAGGTTCCAGAGCGGAACCTTCATTTCAGGCTAGCAACTCCTGCAGAGCGTGGCCACTTCTGGTGGTCAAAGTCACCAGCTCAGGCGTTTGCGGGGTCCACTTTGTCGATGGAGATTACGGCAACAAAACCCCGGCCCGAGATCTCGGGGCTCCGCGTATCCGAGCCCACCACGGCGTCGTACCGGTTCAACTCAACCGGTTCGGCCAAGCTGGCAGCCGGGCTGGCGCCGTCGGACTCTTCCCCCACAGCGGCGCCTTCCTCCGGAGCCGCGCCAGGCGTGACCGTCGCCTTGCCTTCCAGGAGGACGGCCAGCTGGCCCTCGAAGACGGGGTGCGCGCGTTTCTTGGAGATCTCGACGATGGACGTGTAGCCCTTGAACGCGCTGGCGCGAGCGATGACATTGAGATCGCGGATGTCCCCGGTGGGCAGTGTGGCGGACGAAGCTGCCTCGCCGGAGAAACGGAACGGACGATACTTCTCCAACGGGTGCTCTTCGCCGTCGACGGTCAGCAGCAGCAACTCACCGTCAATGATGGTGATGACCCGTTCCATGCCCGGAAAATTGGAGAAGTCCCCGGCCTTGGAGACGTCGGCGATGCTGACGCGCCAATCCCATGCCCCATCCTGGGCCGAGGCGGCCTTAGGGTGGCTGGCGAGTTCGCGCGTCACCCCGCCTCCATTGCGCCACGGTTCGGGGTGGACGTCGGCAAAGCGGATAATCTCCATCCGACCAGCCTAGTGGTGGACACAGCTTCTGCGTTGCCAGCATGGCTTGCTAACGTCATATGTGGAATACGTTGGGAATACGGCCGGAGGCACAGGAATGTTCGTCAAAGTGTGCGGATTAAGCACACCCGAATCCGTCCGCACAGCCGTGGACACCGGGGCGGACGCCGTCGGCTTCGTGCTGACGTCCAGCCCACGTGAGGTCAGTCCTGACCAGGTACATGTACTACTGCCGCTGGTGCCCGCAGGTGTTCGTGCCGTGGCCGTGTTCCGGCACGAGCCCGCCTCCGACGCCGTTTCTGTTGCCCGCGCCGCCGGACTCACGTGGGTTCAACTGCACGGCACCCGGACTGCCGAGGACGTCAAAACAGTGCACGACGCCGGAATGCGGCTCATCCGGGCCGTCACCATGGGTGCCTCCCCGGACGAGTTCAGCGATCTTGGCGAGGATCTGCTCTTGATCGATGCAGCCGTGCCAGGCTCGGGGGAGTCTTGGGACTACGCGTCCGTGCTGGCCAAGGGACTGGGCGACCGGGAGTGGTTGCTCGCGGGCGGTCTCGAACCCGGCAACGTCGCCTTTGCCGCCGCTGCGGCCGGTGCTTGGGGAGTGGACGTTTCCTCAGGTGTGGAGTCGTCCCGTGGAGTGAAGGACCTGGCGAAGATCCGCGCGTTCGTGGAAGCTGCAAAGGCCTGACGTTCTCTCACGTCCTGCTGCTTTTCGGCCGTTCTCTGTCACGTCCTGCCGCTTTTGGGCCGTTCCTCTGTCACGTCCTGCCGCTTTTGGGGCGTTCTTCTCTCACGTCCTGCCGGCGGACACCCCCGAACGGTTCATGATGTGAGAGAACATCGGGTCATTCGGGTGATTGATGTGAGAGAACGTTGGGGAATTCGGGTGATGATGTGAGAGAGCATCGGACTTAGCACTGGCACACCCTAGACTCGCTCACGGCGACACGATTCACTGGAACACGCCACTGGACTTACACGCGGAACCAAGCAATCGGACCAACGAAACCAGGAGCCCAAGCAATGAGCACGGAACAGCACACCCTGACCCTGATCCGCGAGTTCGACGCCCCGCGTGATCGGATCTTCGATGCCTGGATGGACCCGGATCAGCTCACCAAGTGGTTCGGGCCCGTGGAAGTGGATGCTCCACGCGACAAGATCATCGTGGAGCCGCGCGTGGGCGGAATCTGGCAAGTGGTCATGGCATGGACGGACGACGAGGGGGAGCAGGAAGCACCCATCGAAGCTGTCATCACGGAGTTGGATGCACCCGCGCTCCTCGTAGCAAGGGCAAAGGCTGCTCCCGATGCCGATCATGAGTACGAGGAAATGCACCTCGAATTCGAAGACCTCAACGGACGCACCCGGATGCATCTCACCCAGGGACCTTTCGCATCTGAAGAATGGGTCGAAATGACACGGGATGGCTGGGGAACTTCCTTCGACAAGCTGGACGCGTTGCTCGACTAAATCGCCCCTGATGCGTCGTCAAACTCAGGGCCGATTCAGGGCAGACCCTGAGGCTTAATGTCGGTCCGGCAAGGGAGAATTGAGACTATGAAAACGCTGCTCAACATCATTTGGCTGGTCTTCGGTGGTTTCTGGTTGGCACTGGGCTATTTCGCAGCAGGCATTATCTGCTGCGTGCTCATTGTGACCATTCCTTGGGGCATCGCTTCGTTCCGGATCGGCGCATATTGTTTGTGGCCGTTTGCCCGGATGGTGGTGGAGAAGCCCGGCGGAACGGGTGTCTTCGCACTTCTGGGCAACGTGATTTGGCTACTGGTTGCTGGTATCTGGATTGCGATCGGCCACGTGGTTACGGCTTTCGCAATGGCCATCACCATCATCGGTATCCCACTGGCTATCGCGAACCTGAAGCTGATCCCGGTATCGCTGATGCCTCTCGGCAAGCAGATTGTGCCGACAAACCAGCCGTTCGTCAGCACCTATCGCTAGCTCGCCGGTCTAATCGGTGGCACCGACGCCCTGAAAAGCCCCATCCGTCAGCAATGCAACCACAGTGCTGCCATCCAACTCGGCGGCAATTGCCACGTCTTCAATGAAGCCCCCATCGATTAGTTCCCGCCCGCTGGAGCAGCCGCGCAGCACCGAGGCCAGCTTGGGCTCGGCGGCGTCGAAGGCCGCGGCCGCAGATCCGGCTTCAGGTGAGAAATTACGGCGCCCCGACCCTGCTAATCCGGCGATGAATGCTCCAGCTCCGAGCTCGTCCTCCAATGCTGGCCGCAGCGAGCCATTGGTCCACTTCTCACCTGCGGCGATCACAGCAATCACCGCATCGGGAGGCAATGTGGCATGGACCCAGTCGGCGGTCGCTGCGGCGTTCCGTAGGCACACGGCCACTACTTGCCGTGCGGAGTTGGCGAGCTCATGGCTCAGCGTCGAGCCGTTGGGCGATGGCAGGACCACACGCTCCAGATGCGGCGCATGATGCAGGCTCGCCGGAGACAAACTCAACCCCTCCCCGCCACGCGGTCCGGCCAGCGCAGCCTGATGATGAGCGGCGAACTCACTCGCCGCAGCATCGCGCATCGGGTAGGGAAAAACGGCCGCCCCACGATCCACGGCGACGCTCACGCACGTCGTGAACGAAAGGACGTCAACCACAACAGCAAGGTCCGCCCGAGGCACTATGGCGCGGGCGCCGTCGAGCCCCCATTCGAACCGGACCGAGTACGGCAATTGCCGCTGGGGCGCTCCCGGTTCGCTCATCCGAGTTCGGCTGTGAGGTTGCGGCGGGCTGCGTCAAGCCAGAGCGCCTTGGCCCGCTCACCGTGGAAGAGAGGGTCCAGTGACAGCAGATGACGCACGACGGCGGCACGCCCCTTGGCGAAGTCGTCGTCGCTGATGTGGGCATAGTCTTCCCGGACGGCGGCCAGGTAGCGCGCGTAGGACTGTTCGTCGCCTCCGAGTACGGAGAGATCGGCGTCGCAGAGGAGGGCTCCGGCATGGTCGCCGGGTTTGGGATTGTGTTCGGCGGTGAGCCGTACCAATCGGGCCACCTCGGCGACGTCTTCCGGGGCCAGACGCGCAGCAGTCAGTCGGTCCTCGGCAAGCCGCGCGGATTCTTCCTCGTCCTGCCCCGCGACACCTTCATAGACGGCGTCGTGGAACCAGGCCGCTAGCGTGACTGTGCGGGCAGGGAGGGCGGGTTCCGTCAAAACGTCCAGGGCTTCGAGGACGGCCAGCAAATGGGTCCGACTGTGGTACTTACGGCCGTCCTCGCCCCACCGTTCCAGTAGTTCCAAGCCGAGTTCCTCGTGCCCAGGGTAGGTGCTGTTCCATCGCTCCATCAGCGGAACGGTGAGGGCTTTGCTGCGATCGCGTGCGGGAATGCGAAGGCCGCTCGCAATGAGTTTCCGGACCAGGACCCTTGCCTCCACGGGAATGGCTCCAGCCGCTACGAGGTCGTTGTAGCGGCGTTCAGGAACGTCGTAGTGGTCGCCGTCGAACGCCCTTTCGGGGACTCCGGCTGCCTCGGCGAAAGCGTGAAGCTCGTCCAAGGACTTGTCTGATACCAGATGTGAAAACACGGTGCCGTGGGCGGGCCACAGGGGCGGATCGACATATACGGCCATTGGCAAAGTGTAAGCCAAACGATCCTTCCCAGTTACCGGTCGTCGGAGCGGCTACCGCCGAGCGTCCGCCCCGGAAGCACAGGCTTCACTGCCCGTGTGGTCACAGCAACTGGGAAGGAGCGTAGGAGTTCCTTGGCAACAGGTTACGGCTATGGCTCCACGCCGGATAGAGTACGACGGCGGCCCGCACCGTTTGCCGCCCAGCGCACCAGCGGCGCTCTCGCCTGGAACTAGACAGTAACATTCCGTTTTGCGGAGTTATCACACAATAGAATCCGCAAATACGGCCTTAGAATATTTTCATGCCGCAAATACGGATCTCCGAAGCAGCCCGGTTCCTTGGTGTCAGCGACGACACTGTGAGGCGGTGGACCGAGAACGGAACACTTACCGCCCGGAAGGACGCCGCGGGCCGACTCGCTGTGGATGGCTTGGAGCTCGCCAAGGTTGCCCGCGATCAGTCCCACCTTCCGGACGATCCCGCCCGTACAGGCAGCTCGGCCCGGAACCGCTTCGTCGGTCTGGTCACGGGCATTACGGCGGACAAAGTCATGGCACAGGTGGAGCTTCAATGTGGGCCGTTCCGTGTGGTGTCGCTGATGAGCAGTGAAGCCGTGCGCGAGCTTGGTCTGGAACTTGGGTCAGTGGCTACAGCGGTGGTGAAGGCCACAACTGTCATCATCGAAACGCCTCAGGGAAAGAGCGTCGTATGAGGAACACTGGCACGAAAGCCATGGGGCTCTTAGTCGCGGTGGCCTTGGCAGCCGGTATGGCGGGCTGTGCTTCCAACGCCGCAGGCCCAACGGCAACCGGGAATCAGCTGGGGGGCACCATCACCGTCTTCGCGGCAGCGTCCCTCAAAGCACCGTTCACTCAACTTGCCCAGGACTTCGAGGCCAAAAACCCCGGCACCAAAGTGAACCTTAGCTTCGCCGGTTCTTCCGACTTGGCAACGCAAATCACCCAGGGTGCACCAGCTGATGTGTTTGCCTCAGCCGATGCCAAGAACATGACCAAGGTCTCGGACGCAAAACTCGTGGACGGCACCGCGACAAACTTCGCCACGAACATACTGGAGATCGCGGTCCCGCCCAGCAACCCGGCGTCGATCTCTTCCTTCGCGGACCTGTCCAAGCCCGGCGTCAAAGTTGTGATCTGTGCCAGCCAGGTTCCTTGTGGTGCGGCCGCGGAGACGATAGAGAAGGCCTCGGGGACCACCTTGAGCCCGGTCAGCGAAGAGTCATCAGTCAGTGATGTGCTGGGCAAGGTCGTCTCGCAGGAAGCCGACGCCGGGCTGGTTTACGTGACGGACATCAAGGGTGCTGGGAGCAAGGTGAAGGGCATACCGTTTCCGGAGTCCGGCAAGGCAGTCAATACGTATCCGATCGCCACTGTGGGCACCAGCAAAAACAAGGACCTCGCCCGGGCCTTCATTGCCATGGTCACCGGCAGCGCGGGGCAGAAGGTCCTGGGCGACGCTGGCTTCGGCCCGTCGTAGGAACGCAATGAATCGAACTGGATACCACGGCATCCCACGGTGGATCTATGGAATCGCCGTTGTGGGCGGACTGCTGGTGATTCTTCCCCTGCTCGCGATGCTGGTGCGCGTGAACTGGTCCCAGTTCCTTCCGCTCATCACGTCGGAATCGTCGCTCGATGCGTTGGGCCTGAGCCTGAGGACGTCAGCAGCAAGCACCCTGTTGTGCATCGTGCTTGGTGTGCCGTTGGCACTTGTCCTGGCCCGCGGGGAGTTTCCCGGGCAGAGGCTGCTGCGCTCCTTCGTGCTGTTGCCGCTGGTGCTGCCGCCCGTCGTCGGAGGTATCGCGCTGCTCTACACGTTCGGGCGGCAAGGTTTGCTGGGGAAGCCGCTCGAAATGGCCGGAATTCAGATCGCGTTCTCCACGACGGCCGTGGTGCTTGCACAAACATTCGTGGCCTTGCCGTTCTTGGTTGTCAGCCTCGAAGGCGCCCTGCGGACTGCGGGAAGCAAGTATGAGGCCGTGGCGGCGACCCTGGGCGCGCGGCCAACCACGGTCCTCCGCCGGGTCACACTGCCCTTGGTCCTGCCGGGGCTCGCGTCGGGCGCCGTTTTGTCCTTCGCGCGCAGCCTCGGGGAGTTTGGCGCTACCTTGACCTTCGCCGGCAGCTTGCAAGGCGTCACGCGCACCCTTCCCTTGGAGATTTACCTTCAGCGCGAAACTGACCCCGACGCCGCCGTCGCTCTGTCTCTGGTTTTGGTGGCGGTGGCCGCGGCAGTAGTTGGCCTCAGCTACGGTCGACGCCCCAGCAACACTGGCGCAAACGCCCCTGCGGACGTCCAGCCATGACGTTTGAACTGGAAGCGAGCCTTAAATCCCGCAACTTCGAGATGTCAATCAAGCTTTCCGACGGCGAAACGCTAGCCATTCTCGGTCCCAACGGCGCCGGAAAATCAACTCTTCTTGGCGTGATTTCGGGCCTGCTGCGGCCGGATTCCGGACGGGCCCACATTGGCGGCAGGCAGCTTTTTGACCTCGATGGCGGCAATCACCGGTGGAGCGCCCCACACCTGCGCGGCACTGCGCTGCTCGCTCAGGAGGCGCTGCTGTTTCCGCATCTGACCGTGCTGGACAACGTCGCCTTCGGGCCGCGCAGCAAGGGCAGATCCAAAGCCGCGGCCCGCGAAACCGCCCGGCTTTGGCTGACTGAGGTGGACGCCCTTCATCTGGAATCCCGCAAACCAGCAGAGCTGTCCGGTGGTCAGGCACAGCGTGTGGCCGTTGCTAGGGCGCTCGCCACGGAGCCCGAGTTATTGCTCCTCGATGAGCCGATGTCGGCCCTGGATATCCATGCCGCACCACTGCTGCGCCGCGTCCTCAAACGGGTCCTGGATGGACGCAACGCCATCATCGTCACGCACGACGTCCTGGACGCCTACATGCTCGCCGATCGCGTCATTGTCGTGGAGAACGGGCGGATTTCCGAGGAAGGCCCAACCCGCCAAGTCCTCGAACGCCCTCGGAGCCACTTTGCGGCCGGGCTTGCAGGACTGAACCTCGTCGGCGGAATCATCTCCGAGCAGGGAATCACGACGCCGGATGGCCGGGTTTTCGCCGGACAGCACGATCCGGAGTGGTCACCTGCACTCGGCCAGGCAGGCGTGGCGGCCTTCCCGCCGTCGGCCGTTTCCGTTTTTCTTGGCGAAGTGCACGGAAGCCCACGCAACTCCTTTCCTGTCACCGTCAGTGACTTGGAGCCGCACGGCGACCAGATCCGCGTCAGGGCGGGCGGACCGGGCGCGGGGGAGCGCGGCACGTTGTCCGCAGATATCACTCCTGCTGCCTCTGCCGATCTCGGCCTGGCACCGGGCGTGGACGTGCGGTTCGTCGTGAAGTCCGCGCTGGTCTCGATCTATCCGGCGTGAGGCCAGCCCCGCCTGGTTGGCAGTTACATGCCTGGAATGTCCAGGGCCTCGTAGACCTGGATGCTGGCTCCGGGCATCATCAGGTGCGGGTGGCCCTCCAGGAGAGCGAGGGCGCCGTCCATGTTTTCGGCCTGGAGGATGGTGTACCCCGCTACGCCTGTGTTGGTATCGGAGACACCTGAGTTTGCCACTTCCTTACCTCCGCCCAGAGGCGTGCCAAGATCGATGATCCCGTCGCCGGCCTTGTTGGCCCAGTCCATCCAGACCTTCATGCCTTCGGCTGCTGACTCAGGGGAGGCTTCTTCCATTGCGGATTCGGCGGACTGGGGAGCGGTGTAAAGCGCCACGTACTTAGTCATGTCGTGTCCTTTGTTGCAGGCATTTGTCGGTGGTTCCACCCTGTCACTGCCTGATCGTAGACCCCTGTTATTCACATAGCCATGGTTTCGTCTGGACAGGTGTTTCGCCGTGGGCAAACATGGAACACATGGGCCACAAAGCAAAGTTGAGCGTAGTAGACTCAACTTTGAAAGTATTGGTCTTACTCCAGAAAGGGAGCTTTCGTTGGACGTCAAATTCACCACCAAAAGCCAGGAGGCCCTTTCTGCGGCCGCCATGAATGCCTCTACTGCCGGCAACCCGCAATTGGAGCCAGCACACCTGCTGAAGGCCCTCATGGACCAGCGCGAGGGCGTTGCTGTTGCACTCCTGCGCGCCACGGGTGCCGATCCTGATGCCGTGAGCGTTCAGGCCAGTTCGGCCATCAAGTCGCTGCCGTCCTCTTCGGGCAGCTCGGTCCAGCAAGCCCAGCTCTCCCGGCAGTCCATGCAGGCCATCCAGGCTGCCCAGAATGAGGCCGACAAACTCGGCGATTCCTTTGTCTCTACTGAGCACCTGCTCTTGGGGCTTTCGGCTGGCAGTGACACCGTTGGAAAGTTATTGCGCGACGCCGGTGCCTCCCACGAAGCACTGCTTGCCGCGCTGCCGGGTGTCCGGGGCGATCGAAAGGTCAACTCGCCGGATCCCGAAAATACGTTCCAGGCCTTGGAGAAGTTCGGCACGGACCTCACTGCTATTGCCCGCTCAGGGAAGCTGGACCCGGTCATTGGGCGTGACAGCGAAATCCGTCGCGTGGTTCAGGTCCTGAGCCGGCGCACCAAGAACAACCCGGTACTGATTGGTGAGCCTGGCGTAGGTAAGACCGCGGTAGTCGAGGGCCTCGCCCAACGCATGGTTGCCGGCGACGTCCCGGAGAGCCTCCGCGGCAAGACCCTCATTGCCTTGGACATGGCCTCCATGGTTGCGGGCGCCAAATACCGCGGTGAATTCGAGGAGCGGCTCAAAGCGGTTCTGGAGGAGATCAAGAACTCCAACGGCCAGATCGTCACATTCATCGATGAAATCCACACGGTAGTTGGAGCTGGCGCAACGGGCGACAGCGCGATGGATGCGGGCAACATGCTCAAGCCGATGCTGGCCCGCGGCGAGTTGCGGCTCATTGGTGCCACCACCCTGGACGAGTACCGCGAAAACATCGAGAAGGACCCTGCCTTGGAACGCCGCTTCCAGCAGGTTTACGTGGGCGAGCCGAGCGTCGAGGACACCATCGGCATTCTGCGCGGCCTCAAGGAACGGTACGAGGCCCACCACAAGGTGGCCATCGCCGACTCTGCCCTGGTGGCAGCTGCAACCCTGTCCAACCGGTACATCTCGGGCCGTCAGCTCCCGGACAAAGCGATCGACCTCGTGGACGAGGCCGCATCACGGCTTCGGATGGAGATTGACTCAGCGCCGGAGGAGATCGATCAACTCCGCCGTTCCGTCGATCGCCTCACCATGGAAGAACTGGCCCTGCAGGGCGAGACTGATCCTGCATCCGTTGAGCGGTTGGCTGCCCTTCGCGCTGACATGGCGGACAAGAAGGAAGCACTCAGGGCCCTCAACGCCCGTTGGGAAGCTGAGAAGGCCGGACTCAACCGGGTTGGTGACCTCAAAGCCAAGATCGACGAACTGAGGTCAGCCGCCGAAAAGTACCAGCGAGAAGGCGATCTCGAGTCGGCGTCGCGGATACTTTATGGCGAGCTGCCTGCCCTCGAACGAGAGCTCAATGCTGCGGCCGAGGAGGAGTCCGCGCGCGGCGACGCAAAGCCCGAACTCATGGTCGCAGAGGATGTGACAGCAGACGACATTGCGGAGGTTATCTCGGCGTGGACCGGCATTCCCGCTGGGCGCATGCTGCAGGGTGAATCTCAAAAGCTGCTGCATATGGAAGAGGAACTCGGTAAGCGCCTGATCGGCCAAACCAAGGCTGTACAGGCAGTTTCGGACGCCGTCCGCCGCGCGCGGGCGGGCATCAGCGACCCCAACCGCCCCACGGGCTCGTTCCTGTTCCTTGGCCCCACCGGCGTCGGCAAGACCGAGCTCGCAAAGGCCTTGGCCGACTTCCTCTTTGACGACGAACGGGCCATGATCAGGATCGACATGTCCGAGTACGGAGAGAAACACTCTGTCGCACGCTTGGTTGGTGCCCCTCCGGGATACGTCGGCTACGAGGAAGGCGGTCAGCTGACGGAAGCTGTGCGTCGCCGGCCGTACTCCGTTGTGCTGCTCGACGAGGTGGAAAAGGCCCACCCAGAAGTGTTCGACATCCTCCTGCAGGTTCTGGATGATGGCCGTCTCACAGATGGTCAAGGGCGGACGGTGGACTTCCGCAATACGATCCTGGTGCTGACGTCCAACTCCGGAAGCCAGTTCCTGGTGGACCCGTCCCTCGATGCCAAAGCCAAGCGTGATGCCGTCATGGCCGTGGTACAGGCCTCGTTCAAGCCGGAGTTCCTGAACCGTTTGGACGAGATCGTGCTGTTCGACCCCCTGTCCGTCGAGGAGTTGGCCCGGATCGTGGAACTTCACGTTGCCGAACTCACCAAGCGTCTGCGGGACCGCCGCTTGACCCTCGAGGTGAGCGACGGAGCCCGCGCCTGGCTCGCCATGTCCGGCTATGACTCGGCGTACGGCGCGCGGCCTCTGCGACGTCTCGTCCAGCGCGAAATCGGAGACCGCCTGGCCAAGGAGATCCTTGCCGGAACGATCACCGATGGCGACACCGTCTTGGTGGATACTGCGGCCGACGTCGATGAACTCACCATTGAGGGATTTGAGTCGCTGACAGGTCCTGACGGCGGCCCGTCTGTGGGCACTGGGCTACTGGTTCGGAAGAAGTAGGCGGGCTACTTATTGAGGAGGTCTTCCTTGATGGTGTTGCCCGAATCCACAACGATGAAGCAATCAACGCGGCGGTCGCCCCGATCCCAACTGGTGGTGCTTGGGTAGACGTTCTGCTGGAGCAGTACGTACTTATCGGCCGCCGCGTGATTCAGCTTTACGTCGCCGCAGACTTCACGGCCCTTGTCCTTCAGCGCGTTCGTGCCGGGGAAGGAATCGTCCGCTGGGTATGTGTGGACGGCGCCCAGTTGGGCTGAATGCTCGGTGTCACAGGGCACGGCCCGGGCTTTGGATGCGTTGGGGTCGAAGTCGGCAAAGCAATCGCCTACCTGGAAATCCTTGGCTTCTGTATCCCGCGGTAATGGGCCAAGGCTTGCCGTGGGGCTCGGGGTGGACACAACAGCCTGAGGCCGTGTACCCAACAGGTTCAGCAGCACCCAGATCACGACGCCGATGAGCACCAGGACACCGACCACGATTGCGCCGATGACAAAACGCTGGCGTTTTACCGGATCCCCGTGCGGGGCGGGTTGGGGCTGCTGGAGGGGATCCCCTGTCCGGGAGGGATCCCCTGGCTGGGAGGGGTCCCCGGGCTTGCCGGGGTGCTCTGGCTGGCCGGACTGCTCCGGCTTGCCGGGGTGCTGGGACTGACCGGAGTATGCCGGCAGCGCAGGATCAGGCTGGTCGCTGGGATTGGGTACGAAGTCCGGATCAAGATCCGGTGCAGGATCAGGCTGCAGGCCTGAAGCCTCGGGCTGTGTTTCCGAGGCTTGGTTCGGCTGCACACCTGGGGCCTGCGGTGGCGTGGGCGGTACCCTGGGCGCAGGTGGCACCCCGGCCTCTCCTTTATCGCGTTTTTCGCGCGGTGAATCATCACGTGGTGGGGTGTTGTCCTCGCTCATATCCCGGAGTCTGCCTTCCTGCTTTGGAGCCGCATTGAGGCAGACTCTACCCAATTTTTTGGTGTATTGGAGGTGGTGGGGAGCGGTTTGGACCGTAGTTGTACCCGATGCAGGTCCGGGGTGGCACGCAGGCACCCCCGAAAGCATGTAATCTAGACATACGACAAATTGACCAAACATTCCGGGGCCTCACCGATAGCCAAGGTGACCACCTCCGGTCCAAGTACAAAAGGGGGTCACGCCATGGGGCGCGGCCGTCAAAAGGCAAAAGCTACCAAGCAGGCTCGGGACATCAAGTACTACTCCCCGAACACTGACTACTCGGCACTTGAGCGTGAGCTCACGGGCCCATCGAGTCGTGTAAAGAGCCACTTCCCCGAAGATCCCCCGGAGCCGGACTACTCGGCTTATGAGGACAAGTACGCGGAAGACGATGACGACGAGGTAGACACCCGCCGTATCGGATAGCTGTCGCAAACAATCGGTGCCTCTGGCACTGACTTGCGTACCGCCGTCGTACATTAAGGTCGTCGCGCATCTTCGGATGCCGAATATCTCTGAAAGAGGCCCGCAGGGCACGCCGTTCATTGGCGTACCCTGCGGGCCTTTTTCCGCATCAGTACCAGCCCGGGTAATCAGGCGCACGTCTGGCGCAAGCAGTGGAAGCGCCATAGCGTAGTCCCCATGGACTCCGACGCGGGGTCAGTTAGGGCCCCATTCCAGGCCTCAACATGGGCCACAAGTGACCCCGCGTTACTAGGAAAGGGAGCGGCATGCCGGCGGTCGAGAGTTACAAGCAGGGGACACCATGTTGGGTGGACCTGTCCTCCACCGACGTCGAGGTTTCCCGGAGGTTTTACAGTGAGCTCTTTGGCTGGGAGCTGGATCCCATGGACGCCGGCAACGGCATGACGTACTATATGGCAAAACTCCACGGCCGGAACGTTGCCGGCATGATGCAGCAAATGCCGGATGCGCCGGAGGGAATGCCGTCCTACTGGGCCAACTACATTGCCGTGGACTCAGCGGATGAGGCAGCGGAACGGGCTGTGGCGGCAGGCGGGTCGATCTTGTTCGAGCCTGACGACGTGCCGAATGGCAGCGGACGGATGTTCTTCGCCATAGATCCCACGGGTGCACAGATCGGCTTCTGGGAAGCTGGAACGCATCCCGGATCCGGCTTGGTCAACGAGCCTGGAACCATGATATGGAACGAATTACAGACCGACGACGTCCCCAAAGCCGTCAGGTTCTACGAGGCCGTCACGGGGTGCAGCAGCGAAACCACACCCGCAGGAGATCTTCAGGAGTACACCAGCCTGCTGGTCGATGGAAAGCGGATTGCCGGTGCCCTCAAGCTGCCGATTGAAGGACTTTCGCCGTTCTGGATGACGTACTTCGGCGTCGAGGACGTAGATACTGGAGTGGAGCGGGCCGTTGAGCTTGGAGCGCACGTAATCGCTCCGGCTTTCGATGTTCCCGGTGTCGGACGAATGGCTGTGCTCATGGACCCCGCCGGCGCCGCATTCAGCATCATGACAGGACTTGCCGCATGACTTCCCGGACGCATTATTCAAGCGGTGAACCCTGTTGGGCCGATCTGCAGACCCCGGACGTACCCGCAGCCAAGGAGTTCTACGGCAAGCTGTTCGACTGGACATTCACGGACCTCCCCACACCGGACGGTCGCAGCTACGCTCAGGCCTTTGTTGGCAAGGACCTGGTGGCGGTCATCGCTCCGCAGAACCCCATGCAGGAGGCTGCGGGCAAGCATGGACAGTGGAACATCTACCTCGCTGCAACGGACGCCGAGGAGATAGCGGAAGGCGCCGTCCATGCTGGCGGGAAGCTCGAGTTTGGCCCGGAGCAGGTTGCCGATACAGGCGTCCTGGCGTTCATCGAGGCGCCCGGCGGCGGGACCACGGGGATCTGGCAAGCGGGCACCCACATTGGAAGCCATCTGTTCAATCAGGCCGGCGCCTTGGCCTGGGCTGAGCTGCTGACTCCGGAACCGCAGGCAGCCATCGCTTTTTTCCAGCAGCTTTTCGGGCATGAAGTCACCGAATATCCCCAGGACGACGGCGGCAGTTACAGCACGCTGATAGTCAAAGGCGAGGAGGTGGCCGGGATTGTCCCTGCCGAAGAGGGCGAAGAAGCCGGCTGGCAGATCTATTTCGGAGTGGCGGATGTTCGTAAAGCCGCCGAAGCTGCCGTGGCCGCGGGTGGAGTCGTGCTCGTGGAGCCGGAAGAACGGCCCGAAGCTGGATCTTTGGCTACGATCCAGGATCCGCAGGGCGGCGTTATCAGTTTGATCCAGATCTGAACAGCAAAAACAAAAAAGAGCGGCCGGGCAGTTGAGATCAACTGCCCGGCCGCTCTTTCACTAAGAGGAAGCGCGCCTATGCGTAGGCGTTCACCAAACGTACGGCACCGCCGTCGACGCCCTTGGCACCCTGGACGTAGTCCGGGCCTGTCTTGTCGATCGAGTCAGAATCTGCAGTAACCGTACCCATGATCCAGGACGGCAGGCCGCGCTCGTTGAGGCGTGCCACGGCTGCGTCAGCGGCTTCCGGGGACACGATTGCCACCATGCCGACGCCGAGGTTCAGCGTGCGCTCAAGATCGGCGAGGGGCACGTTGCCAAGCTCGGAAACCAGCTTGAAGATAGCCGGCAGTTCCCACGTGTTGCGGTCAACAGTGGCAACCAGGCCCTGCGGGAGGACACGCGCCAGGTTGGCTGCCAGGCCACCACCGGTGACGTGGCTGAAGCCATGGACGGCCTGGCCGGCTGAGACCGGGAACGTGCGGGCGAGGTCCAGGCAGTCGGCTGCGTAGACGCGCGTGGGCTCCAGGAGCTCTTCGCCAAGTGTGCGGCCGAGCTCGGATACCTGGCGATCCAAGGCCCAACCGGCGTGGTTGATGACGCGGCGGACCAAGGAGTAGCCGTTGGAGTGCAGGCCGGAGGAGGCCATGCCAATCACGACGTCTCCGGCGCGGACGCGGTCCGGACCGAGCAAGGCGTCAGCTTCAACAACACCGGTAGCGGCACCGGCGACGTCATATTCGTGCTCACCCAGCAGGCCCGGGTGCTCAGCGGTCTCGCCGCCAACCAGGGCGGTGCCGGCAACAGAGCACGCCGCTGCGATACCGCGGACGATGTCCGCAATGCGCTCCGGGACAACCTTGCCGCAGGCGATGTAGTCCGTCATGTAGAGGGGCTCAGCGCCGACCACCACGATGTCGTCCACAACCATGCCGACGAGGTCGAAACCGATGGTGTCGTGGATGTCCATGGCCTGCGCGATGGCAACCTTGGTCCCCACGCCGTCAGTGGACGTGGCCAGCAGAGGCTTCTTGTAGGTGAGCAGCTTCGAGACGTCGTACAGGCCTGCGAAACCGCCGACGCCGCCAATCACCGAGGTGTTGTGGGTCGCCTTCACGGCGTCCTTCATGAGCTCGACTGCGCGGTCTCCCGCTTCGACGTCGACACCCGCGGAGGCGTAGGTGATGCCTGTTGAATTCGGGGTGCTTCCAGCGGCGGGGGTTGCGGAGGTCATACAGACTCTTTCTTGTCGGCGTCGGTCAAACGATCAGCGTCGGTCAGCAGGTTCTCGAATTCAGCATCGGGGCCCGGATCGCAGCCCGTAGCGCCGGGCTTCTCGGCCGGATCCTCGGAGTCGTCCACTGAGGAGGTGTCTTCAGCCGGAGCCAGTCCGCCGAGATCCGTGCGCTCCAGCAGGTTCTTGCCCAGCTTGTCGGCATGCGGCAGCTCAATCGGGTACTGGCCCGTGAAGCAAGCCGTGCAGAGGCGCTCGCGAGGCTGCTGGGTAGCGCCGATCATGCCGTCTTCGGAGATGTAGGCCAGCGAGTCGGCGCCGATTGCCTGGGAGATTTCCTCGATCGTGGCGCCGTTGGCAATCAGCTCTGCGCGGGAGGCGAAGTCGATGCCGTAGAAGCAGGGCCACTGGACCGGGGGAGAAGAGATCTTCACGTGGACAGCAGCGGCTCCTGCTTCGCGGAGCATCCGTACGATGGCGCGTTGCGTGTTGCCACGGACAATCGAGTCATCCACAACAACAACGCGCTTGCCCCGGATGACAGATTCCAAGGCGTTGAGCTTGAGGCGAATGCCCAACTGGCGCAGGGTCTGCGACGGCTGGATGAAGGTACGGCCTACGTAGGCGTTCTTGACGAAGCCATGAGCGAACGGGATGCCGGACTGCTCCGCGTAGCCAACAGCGGCCGGGGTTCCCGACTCGGGAACCGGGATGACGATGTCGGCCTCGTGGGTGTTTTCGCGGGCCAACTGGCGGCCCATCTCAACACGGGCTTCGTACACGGAACGGCCGGCGATGGCCGCATCCGGGCGGGCAAGGTAAACGTATTCGAAGACACAGCCGGCAGGCGTTGCCTCGGCAAAACGCTGGGAGCGGACGCCGTCCTCGTCGATGGCAATGAACTCGCCGGGCTCGATCTCACGGATAAAGCTCGCACCAACGGTGGCCAGGCCAGCTTGCTCCGAAGCAACAACCCAGCCGCGCTCCAGGCGGCCCAGACATAGCGGCCGAATGCCGTAGGTGTCGCGGGCGGCGTAGAGCGTCCCTTCATCCATGAAGACGAAACAGAAGCCACCCTTGATCTTGGGCAGCAGCTCCAACGCGGTCTGCTCCAGGGTTTTGCCCTCTTCGCCCTCAAGGAGTGCGGTCACCAAGGCGGTGTCCGAGGTATTTCCCTGCTTCATCTCACCGGTCAACTGGCCATCATTGCGCTGAAGGATCATTTCCCGGAGTTCAGCGGTGTTGGTCAGGTTGCCGTTGTGGGCCAAGGCAACCGTGCCGGTCGCGGTTGCGCCCAAGGTTGGCTGCGCATTGGCCCAGTGGCTTGCACCAGTGGTGGAGTACCGGCAGTGGCCAACGGCCAGGTGCCCAGTGAGGGTGTTGAGGGTCGTCTCATCGAAGACCTGGGACACAAGGCCCATGTCTTTATAGACGTTGATGCGCTTGCCGTCACTGGTAGCAATACCAGCCGATTCTTGTCCGCGGTGCTGCAGCGCATACAGCCCGTAATAGGTGAGTTTTGCTACTTCTTCACCGGGAGCCCAGACCCCAAAGACGCCACAAGCGTCCTGAGGGCCTTTTTCGCCGGGGAGAAGATCATGAGAAAGTTTTCCGTCGCCACGTGCCACTGGTCGATTGTCTCATGTTGTGGCCGTGGTAACTTCCCGCTCCGGCTTTGTGACCCCATGAATAGGCCCGATTCGGCCAAAATGCGGTGTGTCTCACAGCGGCACCCCCGAAAGAGGCGGGTCGGCTGCTTTAGTTAGCGGCCGCCGTCGTGCTCTGGACCCTCATCCGGAACCGAATCCGGAACGGCCTCCACTACGGCCCGCTTGGTCCGCTTGACGCTGATCCGGTCAAGAACCAAGGCCAGGATCGAGAACAGGATGACGCCTCCGGAAACGCAGGCCACCAGGAAGAAGCCGAAGACGGTGCTGGCGTCGAAGGCGGGGTCCGCGGGACGGCCGTACGCGATGAAGGCGGCGGCGATTGCACCCACAATGGCACCGAGAATCATGAACGGAACGAACCTGGGTGCCCGGCGAACTGTAATTTCGCGGCGGGCAGTGCCATTTCCGGATTGGGCGTTGGTGTCCTCTGAAGCCATGCCTTCAAGCCTACCGTTCCTCGCCGAGGTGACAGTTAATGCCGATGTCCTCGCGGAACATTGGCATTAACTGTCACCTCGGCGAGTACGTCAGCTACCGCGGTACGTCGAAAACGCGAACGGGCTCAGGAGCAGCGGCACGTGATAGTGCTCGCCGGCGTCCGAAACCGTGAAGTTCAAATCCACTTCCGGGAAGAACGTTTCCGTGCCGAGGCCCTCGTAGTAGGTGCCTGTGGCAAAGTTCAGACGGTAAGCGCCGCCCGGAATCCGCTCCGGACCGAGGTCCTTGACACGGCCGTCGCCATCGGTCTCGCCCTTTGCGATCAGAGTCCAGTTATCGCCTTCGCGGACGTAGAGTACGACGGCGACCCCCGCCGCCGGGCGACCGGAACCGGTATCCAGGATGTGCGTGGTTACCTGTGAAACACTCATGCATTTTCTCCTTCGCTGAACACGCCTGAGAGTCGCAGCAATGCGATCTCCCGCAGCTGGCCAGCCACAATTGCGTCTTCTTCTTCGGGGGTGTGGGTGAGGCGTTCCTGAAGGGAACTCAGGATTTCCTGGGCGCTGCGTCCTGCCGCGCGGATCAGGAAGACCCTGCCGAACTTCTCTTCGTAGGCGCTGTTCCCCTCGGCGAGGGCGGCGGCTGTGCCGTCGTCGCTGGGGTCCACTCCGGATTGTTCCGAACGGGACATGGCCGCCTCGGTGGTCTGGGCCTTGGGTCGTTCGCCGATCCGGGGGTGGTGGGCGAGCGCGGACTCCACCTCTTCCGGCGTGAACGGCTCGGCGGCTTGGCGGGCCCGCCCCAGCAGTTCGTCGACGCTCGTGAAGGGTCGGGCGTCGGCGACGTCCTCAACCCAGCGGCTGATATCCAGGCAAGGGGTCAGGGTCCTGATGGCCTCGTCCCGGTCGACACTGTTGAATACTGCAAGCTCCATGCTTGTCATCCTCGTGCAAATGCTGGCATCCATGGTGTGGGCTATGCGGAACTCCTGCCTTTCAGCAGGAGGAAGCTTGCTTCTCATTGCTTCCGCATCATGGAACTGTTATTTCAGCATACGTAAATAGTTAAGCGGAGCACTTGGGCTGGTGTCAAGAGAGTATCGCGTTCGTGCGCCGCGTTCTCACAGTGAGGTAGAGGCGGTGCGCCGTAATCACCAAAGCAAGCCACGCTATCCCGAGAATCCACGCGGCCAGGACATCAGTGAGCCAGTGGTGCCCGAGGTAGACGCGGCTCAACCCCATGGTCATGGCAAACGCTGATGCAACCACCACTGTGGTGATTCTGGCCCTGGCCGTTTTGAGGCGAAGAATGATCAAGTAAGCCACAATTCCTGCGATCACGATGGAGTTCAGGGAATGGCCGCTGGGGAACGACGGCGAGTGCTCGTACGGAGGAATGGCGTCCGCGAGGTCAGGGCGGGTGCGGCCAAACAACGGCTTCCCCAGAATCGTCATGAGCAGTGAGCCCAGGCCCGCAGTCAGCATCAGGATGACAGGAGTCCAAGAGCGGCGCTTTGTGGCCAGCGCAATCATGATCCCCACCGCGATGATGGGCATGCCAACCGTGCCGCCAACATTCGTATAAGCAGTGATGGCAAGGTCCATTGCGGGGGAGCGAACCGTCTTGGCGGCGTCAAGGACCGGGTGGTCAAGGCCAGCGACCCCGTCAGCTTCCGTGACTGACTCGTAGACCTCGCCGAAAGCCACTGCGAGGGATACAGCGATGACAAGTCCCACTGCCAACGTGATGATCAGCGCGGCATACGGGCCCAGAAGTTTGGTGATTCGTTGTGCAGCTCCCGCCAGGACGCGGCCTACCCGGGTGTTCCACCGTGTGAGGTCCTGGCCTGCGACGAACCGGTCCTGGGTTACCTCGCCGCGGACGCCCTTCTCCGGCTGCTCTTTTCCTTCAGTCGTCACCCTTGTCCCCTCACTGTGGCGGCTGTGCCCGCACCGTGGCGGCCTCCGTATTGGTGAGTAACCTTAGCAGTTTGGGCTTGGGGGCAGCTCGCCCTGAGACTGTGCTAGCTACGTGGCGAGATTGGGAGCGCCTTGGTTCCGAAATTCCTCAACGATCCCTTCAGTTCATTGCTTCCCTTAACCTGAACGAGGCAACTCAATCTGTCTGCTGAATCTTGGATGAGAACTTCAAGCTTGGTCTCGTTGCGGCTGAACCCGTTTGCGGTATATTCCTCGGCGCGTTTCCGGCAATCTGTTTCTGCGGTCCCGGGGTCGGCGCTGGAGAAGACAATTTCGGCCGTATGAAGCTGATCGCAACTGACATCACGCTGAGAGAATCGGTTCCAGCACTGTCTCAAAGCTGCATGGTCCTGACCGATCAATCCATCCTGTATTTTCGTTGTTAGTCCGGCCGGCACGCTCACTATGCAGCCGATCGAATCCACCACGGTGGGAATGAGGTCCTGCCGCACGGTGTCCATGTGGGTCGTGCCTCCAGCGAATTCAACCAGAGCTGTCAGATCGCATGGACCGTCAGGCGAAATTATCTCTGCTGAGTGAGGCCGGTCGCACGATGAAAGAGCTGATGCGCCGCTCAAGCAATCGCCCCTAACCGGTCCAGGTTTACTTTCTGGAGTGCTGCGACTCTCTGCGGTCCTATTGCTACCTGCACTGCTTTGCGTTGATGGGTTGCTGTTTCCGGCGCTCAATTGCGGAACCACGAATGGAAGGACGAATGGGGCTATGGCTACGAAGAGAGCCGCTATCGTGGCTAGAGAAGCCACATTGCCCAAGCTAAGACGGGGTGATCCTTTTTTGTTGCCCTTTGGTGTTCGGACCGGTTGCTCGGGAATGTCCACAAGTTCGAGCTTCAGTCGAGGGTCACGTCTGAGATGACTGCCGTCACTGACCGCGAATCGTTGCTTTGGGGGTCCTCGGCAGTCAACTCGATCTTTACAGCATTGACCATTTTGGTCGCCACCGAGATTTCCTGAACGGTGTTGAATGGGACTTTGCGGACATCCAACTGCTTGCCATTACCCAACACCCTTACAACGAGTATCTTGTCTGAAGACTTCGAATCATTGGCTTGCCCGACGTTGAACTTTAATGCGTCAAAGTTGTTAGCCAGACGCAACTCCAGTGTCTTTTGCTGCCCATAACTACCGACATGGGTGGCGATGCCTGAGACGTCGGACTTGTCAGCGACGTCGAAACGGCTTTCAGTCCAACTAGTGTCCGGATCGAAGAAGTTGGCGAGTGAAAGCACCGACCCCGCCTTATCAATAGCGACCGGTCCGGAAGAAGCCGGAGCGCTTGATTGGGTGGCAGGAGTGGAGCTTTGAGGCGAAGAAGATTTTTCGGAAGGCGAAGGTGAAGTGCTCTTCGATGATTCTGTAGCTGTAGGACTTGCCGATACCGAGTTGGACTGGTCGCCTGCAACTTGAGTGGAAACACTAGGAGCGGAGCAGGCAGAAGTAGCCAGTGCCACGGCAAGAAGCGTGACTCCGAGGCCTAGCATGCGGTGTTTCAAGACGTCCCCAATTCTTTCGGCGGCGCGAAAAACTACACGCCCACAAGTGCAACTGCTGGATCAGTAGGTATCAACCGAGCTAAGGCAATAATGCCATTCCCGCTAGGAAACTCTACTCATTTGCTAAATCATGTCGGCAGCGATAAATCGGCCCCGTTCACCAAGTCCCTCGCGGGAAAAGCACGACGAACGCCATTATGGTGGGCATCGATGTCGGTCAACTTGGCTCGCCCCGTACCGCACGCTGGGGCAGAATGACGAGAACCAGCTGAAGGAGTTTCGCACATGCCAGACATACTGACGTCAAGGTTCCTGTTCGGTCCCGGCCCGAGCAACTGCTACCCCGAGGCCATGGCCGCGCTGGCCTATCCGGTGCTCGGGCATTTGGATCCGGTCTTCATTGAACGCTTGGACCACACGTGCGAGGGGTTGCGGGCTGTCTGGGGTACTTCGAATGCGCGTACGCTCCCGCTGAGTGCCACAGGTTCAGGCGGCATGGAGGCCGCTTTCGTGAACACCGTGTCCGACGGCGACGTGGCAGTCATCGCTGTCAACGGACTTTTTGGGGCGCGCATGTGTGAGGTCGCTCGGCGGTGCGGGGCAACTGTCGTCCGGGTTGACCACGAGTGGGGCCAACCGGTGGATGCGGACCGCGTGCTCTCTGCCCATCCGAATCCGAAGGTGATTGCCGCCGTCCATGCTGAAACGTCTGTCGGTGTCCTCTCCGACATCGCTGCGCTCGGGGCAGGGAAGGGCGACGCCTTGCTGATCACCGACGCCGTGACGTCCATCGGCGGACTGGAGCTTTTGGCAGACGACTGGGGGATCGACGTCGGATATGCCGGGACTCAAAAGTGCCTGGGCGTTCCGCCTGGGCTGTCGCCGTTCACTGTCTCGGACCGCGCCTTCGAGCGGCGCGTCAAGGATCCCCGCTCGTGGTACTTGGATATCGGGCTGCTCGGCGGCTACGTCGGCGCTGCCAGTGGCGCCCGCACTTACCACCACACAGCGCCGGTCACCATGATCGCCGGGCTGGAAGCCGCGCTCGACCGCATCCTCGCCGAGGGGCTCGACGTCGTCCAAGCCCGCCACCGCGCTGCCGGCGCTGCGTTGCAGAACGGACTGCAGGAGATCGGACTCGAGCTGTTCGCTGCCGAGGGTGCGCGGCTGCCGAGCCTCACCACCGTGAAAGTGCCCGACGGCGTCAACTCGGCCGCCGTCCGCGCTTACCTCCTGGAGAACTTCAGTATGGAAATCGGCTCCGGGGTGGGCGAGTTCGCGGATACGGTCTGGCGCATCGGAATGATGGGGCCGAACGCGAACAGCGCCTCGGTAACCCTGGTGTTGGGCGCACTCAAAGAGGCCATCGACAAGGCGTAAGTGAGAGAAGGATCCGAGAAACCGGCAATTATGTGAGAGAAGGATCCGAGAAACCGGCGATTATGTGAGAGAACGTCGGTACTTCGGACGTTCTCTCAGATCGTGTGAACTGGTTTGGGCGGATGTTCTCTCACTTCCGGTAGTGCGGAAGGGTCAGGTTTCGCGGGTCAGGATCCACGTGTTGGTTCCGTCTTGGCGTTCGAAGGTTACGGTTGTCACCAAGGCTTCGATGAGCGCCAGGCCGCGTCCGGATTCGGCGTCCTCGTCCGGCATGTTGGCCTGCATGTCCTCGGCGAAGGGCTCGCGGGCGTTGTAGGCACTGACGCGGGCTTGAAGGCGGCTTGGCCGGACGCTGATGTCCACCCCGATCTCCACGGGCTTCTCGGCCACGGGAAGGGCATGTTGCACGATGTTGGCGGCAGCCTCGATGACGGCGGTGGTGAAGGTCATGCGGTCCATGTCCGGGACGAAGGAGGCGTCGTCCCACAAGGCATCAAGCTCGCCATGGATGGCTTCGATTGCTTCTTCGTTGGACAGGCCGCGGAATCCCCTGCGTGCGATGACCTCAGTCATTTCCGAACGCCTCCTCGGCTGAGGAGTACGCGGTGAGAACACGGTCCATGTTGGTAAGTTCCAAGACCATTTTGACCTGTGGCTGCACACCCGAGATTCGCAAATCGCCGCCTGCCTGACGGGCCGCTTTGAGGCAACCGATGAGGGCTCCGAGGCCCGAGGAATCCATGAAGTCGGTCTCTTCAAGGTTCACCACAACGCGACTGGACCCACCCGCCACAACCTCGGCCACTAGTTCGCGCAGCTTCGGAGCGGCCACCATATTCAACCGGCCGACGCTCTTCACCTCCGCGTAGGAGTCTTTGACCTCGTAGCTAAACTGCATCAGCATTCCTCTCTTCGGAGACTTCAGGAACAAAGCCCTTGTACAAAACCGCCTTGACCAGCACGCTGAGGACCACCAGATCGTAAGTTACCCACGCTACATTCACCACGGTTCCGAGGGGCTCCGACAGGCCAGTAAGAAGCCGCGCCAGCCCAACAACCAGGGCAACGGCAAGCAACACAGCAACGATGATCTGTGGTCGAATCAGGCTCCAGCTGGGGCCGCCACTCTGCCTGGCTTTGGGCGTTACGGCGAACCCGAGGGGACGTCCGAACCAGACGTTGCGTGCCGCCGTCGTGCAGGCCTTGATCCAGGTGGGGAACAGCGCGAGGCTGTACTGCTGCCCGCGCCAGGTGGGAATCCCGTGGCCAGCGATGACGAACAGCATCTGGTTTACCACCATGAACGGGATGAAACGGGCGAAAAAATCCAAGCTCAGGCTACTGACAGGGAGGATGCCCAGCGTCAGGTAGATGATGGGTGCCGCAAAGTAGACGACGGCCGCGAAGCCGCTCAGGTAGCTCCACATGGTGGAGAAGTACATGAGCCGCTGGCCCCACGCGAGGCGGCGTTGGACCAGCGGGTTCTCGCGCAGGAGGACCTGCATGGTGCCTTGGGCCCAGCGAAGGCGTTGGGTCAGCATGGTCTTGATGTCCTCGGGGGCCAGGCCGTTGGCGAGGACTTCGTGGTGGTACACGCTCTTCCAGCCGAGGGCGTGAAGGCGCATCGCCGTGGCCATATCCTCAGTGACCGAGATGGTGGCCAAGGGCATGATCGGCTGGGCTTCCTCGGTGCGTTCCACGGAGATGGCGTCCAGGACTGCGTGAACGGACTCGAGGGCGCCCAGCGGGGACCAGTCGCGTCCGGACATGCGGTCGACGGCCTCACTCGCCACAGTCGTGACGCCGGACTCGCCGACGTGGGCCAGTTCCATGGCGGCGATTTCTTCGAGGTCGGATTGGAGCGCTGAGAAGTCGGCGGCCACGAGCGTGCGAACGGCATCGTCCACTTTGCGGCGTACACGGTACGTGATCTCGCTGAGGGATGCCCCGGCTTCGAGCTCCTGCTGGGCGCTTTCCGTGGCGGCTTCCACCTCGTTGAGCATTTGCTCCACCAGCGGGTTCTCCGCCTCCGCCGAACGCCGGGCCTTCTTGATGGCTGACCGCGACGCAGCCAGGGCACGGCGCACGCTCTTCTCCGTGGCCTTGACGTAGCCCACCAAACCAAGCTGCATCAGGGCTTCCCTGCGCAGGATTGCATTGGAGCCGCAGAAGAATGCCGCATTCCAGCCGTCCTTGCCCTGCTGGATGGGGCCGTAGAAAAGGGGCGCCTGGCTGCCCAGGGGATCGTCGGCGGGAACGTTGATGAAGTACTGCGGCGTCTGCACCAACGCCACGCGGTCATCGTTGAAGTAGCCCAGCGTCTTGTCCAGGATGTCCGGTTCGGGGATCTGGTCGGCGTCGAGAATCAACAGGTACTCGCCCGACGTGACCATGAGCGCGTTGTTCAGGTTGCCGGCCTTGGCGTGCCGCGGCATGTCCGGCGTCCAGTCGGCGCCGCGGGTTACGTAGCCGATCCCGTTCGACTCGGCGAGCTCGCGCATCTCGGGGCGGTCGCCGTCGTCCAGAATCCAGGTGCTGTGCGGCCAGCGGATGCCCTTGGCGGCGAGGGCCGTGGTCATCACCAGGTCCAGCGGTTCGTTGTACGTGGTGATGAAAACGTCCACGGTGGCGGTATCCGGCGCCGCGGGCGGTGGCTTGCGAATCTTCAGGTTCCAGACCGTCAGGCCGAAAAGCATGACGTCAATGAGGCTGTACGTCTCGGCAATCACCAGCGGAACAGCGATCCACCACGCTTCCCAGTTCAGCGAAGCCAGCCAGCGCCACGCCACGTAATTGACGCCCAGAATGACCGTGAGGACAACACAAAGCCGAGTCCAGAATCGCGTCACGTTCCCCCCTTTTTGTGGCTAGTGCCGGATGGTCTGGGCAACTCCGCTGTGGTTGCCTTCCAGCCCACCATCCCGGCCAACTTCACGGCGTCGGTGAACCACGACGGCGGTCACGTCATCTTCCGCCGTGTCCGCCGGTGCCAGCTCGAGCAGGGCAGCGCAGACGTCATTCGAGGTGCCCCCGCTCCGCGCCGCCTTCTCTACGTTCCTCACGAACTCTTCAAGGGAATCATGCGCGTCGAGCACGCCGTCGCTGACGATCACCAGCGAATCCCCGGGCTCCAGCTGCAGTTCCGCGGCCGGCCATTGCTGTCCGTCCAGGATCCCGACAGGTGGCCCGGCGGAAACCAACCTCCTGGCAGCCCCCTCGGCCGGGACGTGCAGGCCAAGTCCATGACCGGCGTCGATATAGCTGAGCTTGCCCGAGGCACTGTCCAGGCGAGCATGGAACATTGTCACGAAGGACCCGGACTGGTCCAGATCGGAGGTCAGCGTGGCGCTGGCGGACTCAAAAGCGTCAGCAATTGCCGGGGTATCCGCCACTGACCGCATCACGGCGCGGACGGTGGCCGCTATCAAGGCCGCGCCCATTCCCTTGCCCATGGCGTCGGCGAACGTCAGGTGCATGCCGTCGCTGGTCTGGTACCAGTCGTAGAAGTCCCCACCTACGCTGCGCGATGGGCGGAAAGCGCCAGCAACGTCGTAATCGTTCAGCCGGACTGTTTCCTGCGGGAGGAGGCTTGTCTGCACAACCGCGGCGCGGGCGAGTTCGTCCGTCTGGCGCGTGTCCTCGGCGGGTGCGGCGGGCGTCCGTGCCCTGCGGAACAGTGCCCGGATGCGGGCCTGCAGTTCCTTGGGGCTGAACGGCTTGTTGATGTAATCGTCTGCGCCCGTGTCCAAACCGGTAAGCCGGTCAATCTCGTCGGCACGGGCCGTGAGCATCATGATGTAAGCGTCAGAGAATTCCCGGAGACGCCGGCAAACTTCCATGCCATCGATGTCCGGGAGGTTGATGTCCAGCGTCACCAGTTCGGCGTTGGTGTTACGGACAGCCTCGACGCCGGAAAGACCGTCGGGGGCTTCTGTCACCACAAAATCGAGCTGCTCAAGGACCAGAACGAGGAGGCCACGGATGTCGGCGTCATCTTCGACGACTACAGCATGGCGAGGGGACGGGGTTGAGACCATGGCTCCATTAACTACTGCCGCGGAGGTTTTGTCACGTTTAGTAAAGAGACGTGTAACGCCCGCTCACAATAGTGGGCGGGCGTTACAAAAATTGTGCAGTTATGTGCGAGAGGGATTCCCTCAAACCCGCAGGATGTGAGAGAAGGATAGCCTCAAAGCCGCAGGATGTGAGAGAGGGTTAGACGCCCAACAGCTCTTCCTTCAAGGCCTGGACGTGGCCCTGGGCGCTGACTTGGTACTGGGTGAGCTTGACGGTGCCTTCGCCGTCGAGCACAACAGTGGAACGAACCAGGCCTTCGACGATCTCGCCGTCAACCAGCTTCTCGCCCCAGGCACCGTATGCGAGGGCCACGGCGTGGTCCTCATCGGAGAGCAGCGGGAAGGTCAGCGCAAATTCACCAGTGAACTTGGCGAGGGCCTCGGGGCCGTCAGGGGAGATCCCGATGACGTCGTAGCCGTTGCCCTGCAGGCTTGCGAGGTTGTCGCGGAAATCGCAGGCCTCGGTGGTGCAGCCGGGGGTGGCTGCTTTGGGGTAGAAGTACACAATGACGTTGCGTCCGCGGTAATCGGACAGCGAGACCTTGGTGCCGTCGGCGTCGAGCAGCGCGAAGTCAGGTGCTTGCGTTCCGACGAGGAGTTTCTGGGTCATGGCGATCCTTTGCGTTTCACCGGCACGCAGCCGGCATTGGTCATTCAAGTAAACGGATTGTCTAAAGACAGAACAGCGAAGTCAGATGCTGTATTCCGCAGGTCCGCGCACTGTGGCATAAGGCCCTGGCACGAACTGGTAGCCACCACCACGGACGGTGGCGACAGTGTGGCGGGCGCTTCCGAGCTTCCGCCGCACCCTTCCAACATAAACGTCAATGGAGCGAAATGCCGCGCCGGGGAGGTCAAATGACTCCAGGAAGCGTTGCAATTCTTCACGACTGATGGCGCGCGAGCAGTTCACCACGAGGTAGCGCAACAGCTTGTATTCCATGCCAGTAAAGGCAACCGGCTCGCCGTCGAGCAGCACTACTTCAGCGGCAAGGTCGATTGCAAGTTGACTACGACGCCCGGCCAACATGACGGGCTCGACGGCGGTGCTGCCGCCACCTGTGGTCTGGCCCCCGCCAACGGACATATCACCCTCGCGTACGGAGGTGATTCGTCCGTTGGAGGGGGAATTTCCGTCTGCGAGAGTCTCGGCGAGGGACAGGGAAGGGTGGGTACCGGCGTCGGCGGCTTCCTGCGGAGTGCCGCCCCAGGAAGTATCGCCGACGCCGGAGTGTTCTGCCCCGATGGCGGGCCAGATGCGGACTTCCGCCTCCGGGGCAAGTTTCATGGCCCGGGCCAGCACAAGGCGTGCTGCCCGTTCCCAGACTGCTGGATCCATCTCGTCGCCCTCGGCCGGGTTGACCCAGAGGGCGAGGCCCCGCGCGCTGACTCCCGGTCGCCGGTCCGGCCGGCGGCCCGTGGCCCGCGCTGCGGGATCACGGAAAGGCGGTGGCCCGTAGGCACTGACTGCCATGGCGGTGGACCCTAAACGTTGCCGCGGCGGAGCAGCTTGCCGCCGGGGTTCTGGCCGTCGATCGGGGTGCCGCGCAGGTAGGTTTTGCGGACGACGCCGGCCAGTGGACGGCCGTCGTACGGCGTGATCGGGTTCTTGTGCTTGAGCTTTGTGACGTCCACAACGAAGGCTTCGTCCGGGGCGAAGATGGAGAAGTCGGCGTCGTAGCCCAGGGCGAGCTGGCCCTTGTTGTGCAGGCGGGCCAGGGCGGCAGGCTTCTCAGCCATCCAGGAGACGACCTGTTCCAGCGGGATGCCGCGGTGGCGGGCTTCTGTCCAGATGAGGGACAGGCCCAGCTGGAGCGAGGAAACGCCGCCCCAAGCTACTGCGAAGTCGCCGTTTTCCAGGTCCTTCAAATCCAGTGTGGAGGGGGAGTGGTCCGAGACGATGCAGTCGATGGTGCCGTCCTGCAGGCCCTTCCAGAGGAGCTCGCGGTTGGAGGCCTCACGGATGGGCGGGCAGCACTTGTAGGCCGTGGCGCCGTCGGGGATCTCTTCGGCCATGAGCGTCAGGTAGTGCGGGCACGTCTCAACGGTGAGGTGGACGCCGTCGCGCTTTGCGGACGCGATCATCGGCAGTGCGTCGGAGGAGGAGAGGTGCAGGATGTGGGCGCGGGCGCCGGTCCAGCGGGCGCGCTCGATGACCTCGGCGATTGCCTTGTTCTCGGCGCCGCGGGGGCGGGAGGCGAGGAAGGTTTCGTAGTGGTCGCCGCCGGGGTGCGGGGCGCGGTCGATCGCGTGGGAGTCCTCGGCGTGCACGATCATGAGGGAGTCGAAGGACTTGAGCTCGGCCATGTCCTCTTCCATCTCATCCGCGTCCAAGTGCGGGAACTCGTCCACGCCGGAGTGCAGGAGGAAGCACTTGAAGCCGAAAACGCCTTCGTCGTGCAGCGGGCGGAGGTCCTTCTTGTTGCCCGGGATGGCACCGCCCCAGAATCCGACGTCCACGAATGCCT
This sequence comes from Paenarthrobacter sp. 2TAF44, assembly GCF_052114885.1. NCBI lineage: Bacteria > Bacillati > Actinomycetota > Actinomycetes > Micrococcales > Micrococcaceae > Paenarthrobacter > Paenarthrobacter sp. 2TAF44. The sequence continues at coordinate 237,300 of NZ_JBFRFP010000002.1, forward strand.
GATCCTTGGCCACGACGCGCTTCTGCTCCAGGCCGTCCACGCTGGTGGTGGGCGGGATGCTGTTCAGCGGCATGTCGATGATGGTGGTCACGCCACCGGCAGCTGCGGCGCGGGTGGCGGAGGCGAAGCCTTCCCACTCGGTGCGGCCGGGCTCGTTGACGTGGACGTGCGTGTCCACGAGGCCGGGGATGAGGGTTTCGTCGTCTGCGAGTTCGATGACCTCGTTGCCCGTCAGGCCGTTGCCCAGGGGTTCGATTGCGACGATGATGCCGTCGCGGATGCCAACTTCGCGGGCTGCGAGTCCGGCGGTGGTCAGGATGCGCTGTCCCCGGATAACGAGGTCATAGGCTCCGATTGCTTCAGACATTGAGGTACTCCTTGTTTTCGGTCCGTTCCGCCAGATACACGCCTATGTGCTTACCTAATTGTTCAAGCAACGGACCGGCTTCAGCGATACATTTTTGGACATCTTTTTCCAGATCGGTGAGTGCGTGGACCGTGTGGAAGCCGGCATCCGTGAGTTGTTCCCGGCTCAGGGTACTCCGGCCGCAGACTGCGATCACGGGGACCCCGGCCTTCTGTGCTGCCCGCGAGACGCCCATGGGGGTCTTGCCGAGCAGGCTTTGCTCGTCCAGGCTGCCTTCTCCGGTGATCACCAGATCGGCGCCCTTAAGTCTCTGTTCAAGGTCAGTGAATTCAAGCACGACGTCGATACCCGGCCGCCGCTCTGCCTTCAGGGCCGCGATGGCAATGTAACCAACACCGCCTGCTGCTCCGGCGCCGGGTGCCTTCGCGGCGTGCTTGGCCTGCTGACCGGTTGTGGCTGCGAGGATGTCGACGAAGTGTTGTATTGCGGCGTCCAGTTCGGCGACGTCGTCCGGCGTCGCGCCCTTCTGCGGACCGAAGATGGCTGGGGCTCCGCTGGCCCCCAAAAGGGGATTGTCGACGTCGGACGCCAACACGAACTCCGTTGCCTCGACGCGGACGTCGAAGTTGGAGAAATCGATGGTGTTCACCTGTGCCAATGCAGCGCCGCCTCCGGGGAGCTCGTTGCCGTTCTTGTCCAAGAAGACGGCGCCGAGGCCCTGCAGGACTCCGGCGCCGGCGTCGGTGTTGGCGCTGCCGCCCACACCCAGGATGATCCTGCGGCAGCCGAGGTCCAGCGCGGCGCGGATGAGTTCGCCGGTTCCGATGCTGGTTGCCGTTTTGGCTGTTTCAGATGTGGGGCCGTCCGGGAGGAGAGCCAGGCCGGAAGCAGCCGCCATTTCGATGACTGCTTCCTGGTCCCGCACTGCGAAGTCTGCCTTCACTGGTTCGCCCAGCGGGCCGGTGACGGTAGTGGTCCGGCGGGTGAAGCCGGAGCCGATGGCGGCGTCGATGGTGCCTTCGCCGCCGTCGGCCACCGGAATGCGTGTTGCTTCAAAACCCTTCGAACCGAAGCCGGCGAGCAGGCCTGTTGCCAGGTGCTTGGCGACGTCGGGCGCGGACAGCGAGCCCTTGAATTTGTCCGGGGCGATGACAACACGCATTCCGGTGCTCCTTTTCCTTTAAGCCTTGGTCAGGATCGCGGTGGGTGCGTCCGCCGCGGTTTCTGCCAGGTCTTCGAACTCGTTCACGCCGTTGATCTCAACACCCATGGAGATGTTGGTGATCTTTTCCAGGATCACTTCAACAACCACGGGAACCTTGAACTCGCCCATCAGTGCCTTGGCCTTGTCGAAGGCGGCGGGCAGGTCGTTGGGGTCCTCAACGCGGATGGCCTTGCAGCCCAAGCCCTCGGCAACCTTGATGTGGTCCACGCCGTAGCCGTTGGTCTCCGGGGAGTTGATGTTCTCGAACGCCAGGGAAACGTTCTGTTCCATGTTGAAGCCGCGCTGGCTCTGACGGATCAGGCCCAGGTAGCTGTTGTTCACCACAACGTGGATGTACGGCAGGTTGAACTGTGCGCCCACGGCCAGTTCCTCGATCATGAACTGGAAGTCGTAGTCACCGGACAAGGCAACAACGGTGGCGTCCGGGGTTCCACGAACAACGCCGAGAGCCGCCGGAGCGGTCCAACCCAGCGGGCCAGCCTGGCCTGCGTTGATCCACTTGCGGGCACCGAACACGTGCAGCATCTGCGCGCCGGCGATCTGCGACAAGCCAATGGTGGACACGTAGGTGGTGTCGCGGCCGAAGGCCTTGTTCATCTCCTGGTACACGCGCTGCGGCTTGATGGGCACGTTGTCGAAGTTGGTCTTGCGGTGCAGGGAGCCCTTGCGCTCCTGGCATTCGGCAACCCAACCCGAGTAGTCCGGCAGGGTCTTAGCTGCCTGGCGCTCGCGTGCCAGTTCGATCAGGCCAGTCAGCGCCGCACCGGCGTCGGACGCAATGCCCAAGTCCGGGGAGAAAACGCGACCGATCTGCGTCGGCTCGATGTCGATGTGCACGAATTTACGGCCGGCCGTGTAGGTGTCCAGGCCGCCGGTGTGGCGGTTGGCCCAACGGTTGCCGATACCGATCACGAAGTCGCTCTGCAGGAACGTCTCGTTGCCGTAGCGGTGCGAGGTCTGCAGGCCAACCATGCCGGCCATCAGCTGGTGGTCGTCCGGGATTGTGCCCCAACCCATCAGCGTGGGGATAACCGGAACGTTCAGGATCTCGGCCAGCTCAACCAGCTGGGCCGAAGCGCCGGCGTTGATGATGCCGCCACCGGCAACGATCAGCGGGTGCTTGGCAGCGGTCAGCAGGTCCAGGGCCTTTTCCAGCTGCTTGCGGGAAGCCTTGGGCTTCTCCACCGGCAGGGGCTCGTAAGCGTCGATGTCGAACTCGATCTCGGCCATCTGAACGTCGATGGGCAGATCCAGCAGGACCGGGCCCGGGCGACCCGAGCGCATCAGCTGGAAAGCCTTCTGGAACGCGCCGGGAACCTGGCCCGGTTCCAGGATGGTCATGGCGAACTTGGTCAACGGCTTGGCGATGGACTCGATGTCCACAGCCTGGAAGTCTTCCTTGTGCAGCTTGGCAACGGGTGCCTGGCCGGTGATGCAGAGCATGGGGATCGAATCGGCCTGGGCTGCATACAGGCCAGTGATCATGTCCGTGCCGGCGGGGCCCGACGTGCCGATGCAGATGCCGATGTTGCCATCAGCTGCGCGGCTGTAACCGTCAGCCATGTGGCTGGCGCCTTCAACGTGGCGGGCCAGCGTGTGGCGGATGCCGCCGTGGGCCCGCATTGCGGAATAGAAGGGGTTGATCGCTGCGCCTGGCAGGCCGAAAGCCTCGGTGGCGCCTTCCTTTTCCAGGATGGCGACTGCCGCATCAACGGTGCGCATCTTAGCCATGGTGTACTCCTTGTTTGTTGCCCTTACGGGCGAAGTCTGGGGTGTTTTGGGTGTGGTGAGGGAGCCGCCGTCGTTTAAGTACGACGGCGGGTTCCCTGCTGTGTTGCTTAGTGCCCTTGGGCTTACTTACGGCCGCTGAGCTGGAGGACCTGCTTGAAGAGGCCCGAGTGGTCGAGGCCGCCATCGCCCTGGTTGACGGTTGCGGCGACGAGCTGTGCGACGACTGCGCCGAGCGGGACAGCGACGTTGGCTTCGCGGGCTGCGGAGGTGACGATGCCGAGGTCCTTGTGGTGGAGGGCCAGGCGGAAGCCGGGGTCGAAGTTGCGGTCGAGCATCTTCTGACCCTTCTGGTCCAGGACCTTGGAGCCGGCCAAGCCGCCGCCGAGGACCTTCAGTGCTGCATCGGTGTCTACGCCGTAGGCCTCGAGGAAGGCGATGGCCTCGCCGAGGACCTGGATGTTGACGGCCACGATCAGCTGGTTTGCAGCCTTGACGGTCTGGCCGGAGCCGGACGGGCCGACGTGGACGATGGTCTTGCCCACTGCGTTGAGGACATCCTGTGCTGCTTCGAAGTCTGCTGCTTCGCCGCCGACCATGATGGACAGGACGGCGTCGATTGCACCCTGTTCGCCGCCGGATACCGGAGCGTCGAGCGGGCGGATGCCTGCCTTCGTGGCTTCGTCGGAGAGGCGCTTGGCGACGTCCGGGCGGATGCTGGATGCGTCGATCCAGATGGTGCCCTTCTTCGCGTTGGCGAAGACGCCGTCCTTGCCGCTGACTACACCCTCAACATCGGGGGAGTCCGGGACCATGGTGATGACGACGTCGGCGTCCTTGACTGCGTCCGCGATGCTCGTGGCACCCTGGCCGCCCTCGGAGACGAGCTTGTCGATCTTGTCCTGGCTACGGTTGAAACCGGTGACCGTGTGGCCGGCCTTGACGAGGTTGATGGCCATGGGGAGGCCCATGATTCCGAGTCCGATGACTGCAACGTTGCTCATTGTGGTTCTCTTTCTGAAAGTCTTTTTAGCTCAGGTGTGCTGGATGCTTAGGCGGGTGCCGCCGTCGTTCGCTAGTTGGCGTTGGCGCGCTGGCGGATGGCCCAGCTGAAAGCCGATTCCTGCGGTTCCTTGTACTCGAGGCCGATGTAGCCGTCGTAGCCGAGTTCGCGGCTGCGGGCGATCCACTCGCCGAGGGGGAGCGTGCCGGTTCCGGGAGCGCCGCGGCCGGGGTTGTCGGCGATCTGGATGTGGCCGAAGTCCTTGGCGTGGTTCTCGATGACGGATTCGACGTCGTCGCCGTTGACTGCCAGGTGGTAGAAGTCGGCCAGCAGCTTGATGTTCTGTGCGCCGGACTCTGCCTTGACGCGGGCGATGACCTTGAGTGCGTCTTCGGCGGTGAGGAGCGGGTACTTAGGTGCGCCGCTGACCGGCTCGAGGAGGACGGTGCCGCCGATGCGGGCGACGCCTTCTGCTGCTGCGGCGAGGTTCTTGGCACCGATGGCGTCCTGCTTCTCGGCCGATTCACCGTCGATGCGGTTGCCGTAGAGGGCGTTGAAGGCCTTGCAGCCTAGGCGCTCACCGATGCCGGCGACAACGTCGATGTTGTCTTGGAATTCGGTGGAGCGTGCCGGCCAGGAAACCAATCCGCGGTCGCCGCCGGGCATGTTGCCGGCGTTGAAGTTCAGGCCCGTGAGCTGAACGCCGGCGTCCTTGATGGCGGTTTCAAACTCTGTTGTCTCTTTGTCCGTGGGAACCGAAGTGGCGAAGGGCCACCAGAACTCGACGGCGTCAAAACCGGCTGCCTTCGCGGCGGCGGGGCGCTCGAGCAAGGGCAGCTCCGTCAGGAGGATGGAGCAGTTCACTGTGTACGTCATCGTAGGTCCTTCCGAGGAGGGGCTTGGATCTATCTTCCGGTTGCTTGGCTGCTGCCTTGCTGCTTGGCTTCAGTTTCCGCTTTGTGGAATTTAGATTCTGCTTTATGAAAAGTTTAGGGAAGGTGGGGGTGGGAGTCAAGAGGGTGCGTGGTGAAGTGGCGGTTTGGGATACCAAGGGTGACGCACTTGGCTGTAAGCGCTGACTTCATTTACTTCCTGTGTGCCTTGGTGGTCCGTAGGATTGCCATCGTGTCAGATACAACTTCCGCCGTCCCGCCACGTCCTCTGAGCGTCGGAGACATCGTCGTTGGGCCGACCGATCTTCTCGGGGAATGGGTGGCGGCCCAAGTCACGAGTATCGATCCAAGTTGGAAAAAGGTTGGTGTCCTTGACCTGGATTGGTCAGGTCCGGAACCATCATCAACGGATGACTTGGGCGTCATTGAGCCTCTTGTACTGACGCACAATTCGTGGAATGGCCGTTTGTCCTACGTCAATTGCGACTGGGTGCTTCCTCGAAGCTTTCGCGTCCTTGGCAGTCTGCCGCTGATTCACGACCAACCGTCGAATAGCTACACCAGCAGTTGGAGAGTTGGTTATCAGCTGGCCCGGCAACGCGCTTGGGACAGGGGCGAGCGTGATTGGAACGAACCAGGGGAACTTGAAATGACCCCCGCGGACCTGGACCATGCCTTGGCCGACGGAGCACCCGTTCAAAGTGATGTGCACAGCCTGAAGTCAACCGGTTTGTCCGAAGTGGACTGTCTTCGGATAGCGTCCACCTTTCCCAACCTGAAGAGGCTGACTCTCGGGGGCAACCTCGGACAGGTCACGAACGCTGGAATGCTCAACAAGCTCGGCCGGCTCCGGGACCTCTTTATCTCCGACCTGTTCGGCATGACAAAGTCCGACTGCTTGCTTCCTATCGAAGTTCCCAACCTCGAGTACCTCTACCTGGACAGCGTCCCCCATGAGTACGCCTCTGCGATGCGGAGTCGGTGGCGATCAGAGGCAGCTAACGGCACAAGTGTCAGCATCACCAAGGCACGCAAGCCTGAATGGGTGCAAGAGAATTGTCAGAATCCGCTCCGTGACTGGGACGGACGGGAGCACATTAGTTCCGGCCGTTTCAAAAAGGCTGTGGCGCAATTCAAGAAGACACGAAGCGAGGTGCTCGAAGTACTCTCCGGCCAGCCAGGCGAGACCACTTCGAGACGGTTGGAGGACGTTGGGCGTAATTACGCTAGCGCCTTCAACCGGCTTGACGGACGGTCCCCGTTCATTGAGACAGAGGAGCGCGAGGAACTGTTCGCTGCGCTCGACAAGGTCATGGCAGAGTCTGAATTGGAGTTGGGGCGCTCCCTCGCGGCCGAACGGCTGGCCCTTTTGTCGGGAGTCGAGGACGCACGGGACTGGTGAGCCTTGCCTTGCCCTGGGCACCGGCCTACGACGCACTTGGCCAAGAAGCTCGAACTGCCAGCTCTGATCAAGGCCCATAGCGCTTGTCCATCTGCTGAGGTGCCCCGGCTTCTACACGACAGATGCGTTGTTATCGGCCCTTTGAAAGTGCTGCGCTGGCCATAGCGGTAGCACTCAGCTCTGTTCGGTGACTTGGTTATCGTCTCGCTGGGGCCAGTAACCGACAGACTGGAAGTATTCGGTTGCGTCGGCATGTTCTGTGAATTCGAGCAGGTTGCCGATCTTATGCTCCAGGACATCGCGTACCTCGGCTGGTGTAGCGAAGAAGAACTCTTTTCGGAGATTGGACCGGTTCAGCGCACGGGTGGCGAAGTGTTTGTGGAGTTCGTTCTCAAGGGTGACTGCATCTTCGGAGAAGTACAGGGTGTGGATGTCGAATCCGAAGGGGACGGATGCGCCACTGAGTTCGGCCACGCGTTGTTCTGGCTCCAGCCTGCGAGTGAGACCGATCTTCACGACCCCTTCGCCGAAGGCTCCTCGGTTTGAGATCACGTAGATGTACCCGGCCCTGATATTGGCCGCCCGGAAGTCGTTCTGGGCGATGGCGTCGTCGACTTCTCTTAGACGCTGTTCAAGTTCTTCGTCGTGTTGGCCGGAGGCGCCGAGGGCAGCAAGGGCATTGAGAAGGTGTGAACGTTCTTTGTCCAGTCGAGAGCGTTCCTCGGCGAGTTCCCTTTCGACGCGTTGTTCTTCGCGTAGGCGGGCGCGCTCTTCACGTTGCGCTTCTTTTTCTTCCTGCTTCTTCATCAACCAGTCGGCCGTAAGCTCAATCTCTTCGAGCCGGAGGTCATGGAATTCATCGCTGATGTGCATTTCCATCAATGCACCCAGCTTGGCGATGGCCACCCGTGACGCTTCCAGACGCCGTTTGGCGGTTATGACGTTGCCGAGTTTGAGTGACCTGATGCTGTTGTCTGCTTCGGCGTTGTATGCCCTGAGCATGAGTTTCGCCAAGTCCTCGGTCATCCGTCTGCCCTTGGCCAAGGAGTTGTCGAAGGTGAACATGTTGGACTTGATGATGGCGCCACCGGCCCGTACCAAGTCGGCGATGCGTGTTTCGATCTCACTTAGCCGGTCACGGTAGGAAGCTGCGTGCTCGAGTGGGTGGTGATAGCGGTAGATGCCGACCTCTTGAAGTACCAGTCCGTCGTTGAGTTCAACATACGACGCTGCGGCAGTCGGGGTCCGTTCAAGACGCTGCTTCAAAAGGCTGTTTTCTGCCTCGAGGAACGCGATCCTGGCTGATTCGGAAGACTGACCGCCGGAGGTGCGAACGACCGGTTGGTCTTGCCCGTCGACCGCCGCTGGCGGCGTTTGAGTTAGGTCATCCCCATCAGTATCGGCGGGTAGCCATAATTGCCAGCCCTCGGGTGGGGCCGGCCATGCTGGATCGGGCGTCCATCCAGCCGGAGGGCGCCACGAAAGCGGGGGCTTGGGCCACCCCGGCGGGGGATTGAAAATCATTGATTGCTCAGCCGACATCAGGAAGTACGTACTCCAGACACATTGGCAGGAACCAGACCCAGCGGATTCTTCGAGACAGAAGCCCCAAGATGCTCAAGCGTGGCGGAAGGTACGACGGCTGAAAGATCAATGTCGGCGAAGACGTCGCGTGGGACAGCTACAGCAACGAACGGAATGTAGGTGTCATGGCCCGTCGCCGGGTTAATGGTATTCGTTCCCACTTCCAGTGAGATGCTCTGGATCAATCCACGCCGGTCGGCTTCAAAAACCTCGTGCAGCGTACGCAACGCGACTTGGTGCACAGCGCCGGCATACCGGTCCTTTGAGTCCTTCTGAGACAAAGCAACCGGCGTGATTTCATCCGATGCCTTGACGTACTTGTATGACTTGATCGTTGGGACACGGTCCGGGCCCGGCACGAGCGTTCGCAAGGCAAGCTCAGCAGTTGCAGCATCGAACTCAGATTCGTGCTCTACCTCGAAAGCCTCGGGGTACACAGAGTTAGCCAGCACGATTCCAACGTACTCCTGCACGGCATCGACGACGCCATAACCCAAACCCGCGATCAACTGATCCAGGGAGGCATTGTGTTCGGCGACTTCCGATTCTCGAGCGGCGCACTCGGCCTCGTAGACCTTGCGCGACTGCGCAAGGTGCTCCTGCCTTTTCGTCTCAGCTGCTGCGTGCCGCTCCGCGAGTTGACGCCGGCGCCCGGGTAACTGCTCCATCTCCTCCTCCCAAGCCCCACGGGCAGCTGCGTACTCCGTTTCAGCCTGGGCCTGCGCTTCAGCCAGCTTCTTCTTCCGGCCAAACAACCCAGTCGGGGTAACCGGAGGCTGAAATATTGGCTCTTCGGGATCCAAGAGGACGACAGGAGGAGGCGTCGGCATCTCAAGTGACCGATCAAACGGAGGATGCTTGGCCGTCTGCCGGAGCGCTTCAAGATCTACGTAGTCGTCAACCTCGAGAGTTGCTTCCAGAAGAGAATCGACTTGGTCGTACAGCGCAGAAAGGTCGGCATTCAATTGCTCCACTTCAGCCTGTTTTGCAGCGACATGGGCGTCGGCAGCTTCCTTCTCCAAACGCTTCCGCTCAGCCTCTGAAGCCCGGTGGAACGCAGCAGTTGCCCGTTGTTCCGCCTTGAAGGCTTGCTCTGCCCGCCGGGCCGCTGCCGCCTGCTCACGGCCCGCGGCCCGCTGTCGCTGTTCAGCCAGCCGTGCCTGATGTTGCATTTCCGCGAAGAATCCCCGACGACGCCCCATTACCAACCTTTCACTGAATTTTCGTTCACCATATCAAGGGCAGAATGCGGTGTTGGAAAATGGGGCTCAATCACGACTACTCGAGTCGGGCTGAACTAGTAAGGAGTGCAGTTCGTAACGTGCGGTCAGCCGAATGTCTCGTCAATCCAGTCGTTCATGGTGGTTTGGATGACGTCACCTTTTCGTACCGTACCCATCCCAAACTCGTAATTTTGGGTAAGCAAACCAGCGTTGTGGTCATTGAGGTTTTGGGCGAAAGTCTCGCCAGCCCATATAGGGTCTGCCCAGCCACGGCCTGCCTTGTTGGCTAGATGGGCGGCTTGATTGACTACATCACCCATATAGATCACATCGTTGATGCCGCTGCCGCTGTAACCCGCCTTGATCATGAGAGCTCTGCCGTATTCGACACCAATGCCGAACTTGAGGGGGCCGAAGTTCTTCTTCTTGAGCTTGACGTTCAGCAACTTCTTCAGGGTGTTCGCGGTGCTGACTATAGAGAAAACGGAGTCAATGCTCGGCTTGGATGGGGTGTTGTAGACGGCCCACACGCAGTCGCCAACGATGTTCACTTCCCTCACGTAGGGCGAGTCATTGAGGACTGCCACCATTTCTGAGATGAATGCTCTGTAGATTTTGGCAAGTGTCGGCCTCTTGTGTTTCTGTGTCAGTCCGGATGAATCACGTATATCGACAAAAATAGCCGTGCAGTAGCTGTAGTAGCCGTTGGTGTAGGTGAGCTTGTCCCTGTCCGGCAGACTGTTGGTTTCTTCGAATTAGCCTGAGGGCTGATCCAGGATGTCGTCGATACGTTTAGAACTGCTGGTATATGAGTAGTACTTGTAATTGCCGTCCACGTCACCACCCCGCCGTTCCAGCCACAGCGGTCAGCACCGTCATGCCCACCGCTGCGAGTTCCGCCATGATTGCTCGGTTGACGTACTTGAACTTGGTTGTGGCGATGTGAGAATTCTCGTGGATTTGCGCAGCCACGTGCTTCGTGAGACGCGTAGGGTCTGTGGTCAGTGTTGAAAGCACCTGCTGGTAAGTGGGACGGTCCTTTGAAAAGTGACGGGATATGTGACCGAAAAACAACAAATTCACTGCATCTTCATCTGCGTCGTTGCCGCTGTGCGGTTGCCCCTTTACGCGAGGAAAAAGTGCAAGCCAAGCGAAAATTACGGACGCCAGCAGTGCCGTCGAGCAAACGGTGACGGCGGTTGCAAGAAGGCACGTCCAGTTGTCTTCGTCTTTGATCAGTTGGAACAGGATCGTGGTGGTGGCGCCGACAAATGCCAAGGTCACGCCAGTCTTTGTGTCGGCATGGCGAATCCACTCGTTGGTGATCGAGAGGGCCTTCCAAGCATGGTCGGGCTCTGGTTGCGGCATGGACGGCTCGTCGGGGTTTCTTCTCATTGCCCAGGGCATTCGTTTTCCGTTCGTTGTCACGACTAAATGGCTTCGATGTGGATGAGGCGCCCATTTGGTCGTGAACCGGAAGGCACGTCTGAAGGGCGAGACTTCGGCCAAGCTCTGAGGCCCGATTAATTGGGTTACTTGGAGAGCTTCGGCCACGAGTCGCTGGGGTGATAAGCCGCTGAAGAAGGAACCAAGTCCGGCTGCGGGAGGGTTGTCGAGGAGATGGACTTGTTCATTCTCAGGCACTTCCGGCTTCTGCAGTTAGCTTCGCTAGCAAAGCACGCCGTTCTTTGTCCTGTTCGATCCTGAATTCGTCACGCAGCGCAGCTCGAGCGTGACGCCTGCGCTTGCTGGCTGCAGTCCTCTCGACGGAGCCGGAAGCAAGAAGGTTTCGGCCGTGAAGTGCATTCTCGCCCACTCCTGCTCTGCCTGTCTCACCGGCGAGAACGGCGTTGCAGAAGTCCTCCCCATGGATTTTGCACCAGCTGCTCTTCAAAGCCTGGCCGAATTGCTCGTCGTCGGGGATCTTCTCCAGAGTTTTCTCCTCCCAGAGCAGACTAGGGGTAGCCTCGTCTGGCCTGCCGTCGTCGCAACCGCAAGAGAACGCAAGGAAGTCGTTGTCCTCAATTGCATCCCAGACGCTGCCGGTTACTAGGACGTGTTCGGGATCTGTTTGTTGGGCTGCCTTGGCAGCGTAGTTCACCGGCTTACCGGCCCAAACCGGCTCCTGCAATTCAAGATGTCTGGGCAGCCCCACTTTTTTAACCAGAATGGGGCCGCTAGCGACTCCAACCTTGAAGCCAGTTGATGGCGCATCAGGCCACTTCTTTTCTAGCTTTGTCGTGAAGTCACCACTGAAGGTACGGATGGATATGGCGGCGCACAAGGCCCGTTCGTATCGTCTTTCGCCCCAGAACAACCCGAATCCACCATCACCTTGGATGTCCACAAAATCTGCGTCGAACGCATCCAGGATCTTGACCACGCCACCAACCCCCGCGTCGTAGATACTGGCAGTACTGGCAGGGCGGCGCCCTGACTCCAGATTGGTGGAAGATTTCAGATCGAAGAAGACGGCTACCAAATCGTCAAGGCGGTGCCACGTTTTGGCGTCGACAGGCAGTAGGTCCAAGTTCAGGGTGCTCTTATGCTCGACCTTGGGCATACGCTCAAACCTGTCAGACGTTCGATAATTGACGGAATTCAACAGATCCACAAGTTTCAAGTCACACTGCTCCTAGTCGTAGTTGGGCCCAACGCTAGCTGTTGGCACTGACAGAAAAGCCTTGCGGTCTCTCGTGCAAATTCGGGTTCTCGTTATGAGGCCCGACTAGGACTGTCGATGGCATTACTATATAGCTTATACGCATGGAGTATTAGCTAATGGCTTATATGGCACGGAGTATTAGCCGTTCGAGACAAGGCTTATGTAGAGGACAGCGAGGGCTGAAAGGGTCCAACTCGTGAGGCTGCCGACCAGGAACTCCTCCGCTTTGGAACCCGAGCTTCGGTCCTCTGAAATCTCGGGGAAGCGCACGATGCCCTTCGCCGCTGCCAGGGCGGCGATGATCTGTGGAGTCCCGGCAAACGCTAGTACGACGATTAGCAGGCGCTCGATGGGTCCGATGATTCGGCCACCCTTGAGCTTTGGGCCTTCATTCGGTTTTTCTCCGCTCCGTACGCTCGCCAGCCTGACGTTCCTGACGAAGAGCTCCCACTTGTTATGGGGGACGGCTGATGGCTTTGCGCTAGCATCGGCTACTTCTGTTGGCGTATCCGCGGGGTCGCTCTTGTGGGCGCGTCCAAGCGCTGCGAGTGTTATGTCGTTAGCGCTCTTCAATAGGAAGATGCCGACAGCTCCCGCGGCTAACACAGCCTCAAGCGAAGTTGACGTTGCAGACTTCAGCGCGACTGACGAGTAGGCGTCGACGATGAAGCCCCTAGCGGTTTCGGGTGTTTGATCGTATGCCGTAATGACGAAGACGAGGGCGAACAGGACTACGGCCGGCCAAAGCCTGGGAGCAGGCGTGCCTGAATCCACCCCGGGCTTTGACGATTTGAGGGGGCGAGTGGCCCGCATCCAACCTAGGGAAAGCGCCATACATCCGATGGCGATCTGCGGTTGGAACCCGAGGCCGAAGATCGCTAGCAGGGCGATGACCACGAGAACCAGCAGATAGATCGGTAGCGAGAAGCGGAGTCCTCTGACAACGAAATCCCCAAGCCCCACCATGAGGAAAAGCACGGACCCGATCAAGAGATTTCGCCTTTCATCAATTCCTGTTGAGTAACAACGAGGGCCGCGCCCCCTGAGCGGCGCAAACTCTGAGAAACGGCAGACTGGCTAATTTGCTCTTGGTCGGCGAGTTCAGACTGTGAATGTCCGATCAGGTACCCAGCAGTCAGGCGTCGGTCACGCGGGCGCATTGAGCTAATTGACGCATCTCTAAGTAGCAAAAAGCTGTTGGCTAGCGCCATGGAACCCGCCTCACGGGGGGTAGTTGAAATGAACCACGAACGGAGGTACGGCTCGCCCTTATGCTCGCGACGATGCGTCTCCACGATGGCCTTTCGCGCATTCCACCAAGCAGATCCATCTTGAATGGCGCCTGGGGCCAACTCGTCTACGTCCACCGTTTCGCCACACCCCAACCCGAACCTGCAGTCCACAGTGTCCGGAAGTGTCAGGCGCACGTGCGTCGTCGCCATCAAGGCGGAGCCGAGCGTCGGGAACACGGCTTGAAATTCGTCCCCCACAGTAGGCCATAGTGGCCGGAGGTGTGGGTGAACCCTCAGTGCCCCCTCAAATGCAGCGCGGATAGACCTCTGGGCTCCGAAGCGATCTTCGAGCTTGCGAGAATTCACAATGTCCACTATGAGTGCTATTACATTATGAGACATATCATAAGCTTATAGCTTATTTGCGCATCAACATAAGTATCGCGATTTGGCTTCGGTTCTTGTTGACAGGGGGAGCTTAGGTCCGGTTGCAGTAGCCGCGGCCGAGGGTTCCCAGGCTCAACGCCTGGACCGAAGCCATGCGCAACGAACTCATCGACTACTTGGAAGGCCTTAAGGGCAACGACGAAGTCCGCGCCGTCATCCTCACCGGCAGCGGTCGCGCGTTCTGCGCAGGGCAGGATCTTGCCGAAACGGCCGGAATGAATCCAGAGGACCACGCATCCGCCGAGGCTTGGATCGACGGCTTCGACCGTCTCTACCGCGCCGTCCGTAACCTCGATCAGATCACCATCGCCGCGGTCAACGGCGTCGCCGCCGGCTCCGGCTTCCAGTACTCACTACTCGCGGACCTCCGCGTCGGCGACTCGAAAGTCCGCATGGGCCAGCCCGAAGTCCTCTCCGGCATCCCCAGCATCACCGGCATCTGGGCCATGTGGAGCATCCTCGGCAAGTCCAAGACCTCCCAGTTTGTCCTCACCGGCGAGCTCGTGGACGCTGCCGAGGCCCAGCGGCTCGGTCTCCTTAACTACCTGGCGGACGACGGCGGCGTGCTGGCTTACGCCAAGGACCTCGCCGCCCGTTTGAGCCTCCTTCCCCCGGGCGCCGTCCGCCTGACAAAGAACCGCCTGCGCAGCTTGGAAGACGACGACCTCAGCGACGCCATGGCAGAAGCCAAGCGCGTCCACCGCGAGGCCTACGGCACCGGCGAACCCCAGCGCGAAATGGCCCGGTTCCTCGCCGGCCGCCGCTGAAAGGACGGGACAACACCATGAAAACCGCAACCCAAGACCGCTACATTGAACTGCGGAACAGCCACCGCTGGGAGGTTCCGGAGTTCTACAACATGGCCGTCGACGTCGCCGATCGGCACCCAAGGGACAAGCGCGCGCTCATCCTGGAGTCCGCCGTCGAGGGCCAACGCGAGGTGAGTTGGGGCGAAATCCAGGACCGTTCCCGCCAGATCGCCGCCACCCTGCAAAAAGCCGGCATCAAGAAGGGCGATCGCGTGGCCGTCCTGCTGCCGCAGCGTTCTGACACCCCCGCCGCCTACCTCGGCGTGCTCCGGACCGGCGCCATCCTGGTCACGATGTCCCTGCTCTGGGCCCCGGAACCCATCCGGTTCCGCCTTGAAGACAGCGGCGCTTCGGTGATCATCGCCGAAGACTCCGCGAAGCACCTGTTCAAGGATTACGAAGGCACCTTTATCGACATCGACAGCCCAGACATCGCCGCCGCCGAAGCAGAATTCCAGGACGTCGAAACGAAAGCCGACGACCCCGCCCTCATCTTCTACACCTCCGGGACTACCGGCCGGGCTAAGGGCATCGTCCACGCCCATCGGACCCTGCTCGGCCACAACGAGTTCGAGTACTGTCACCAGATCGGCGAGGGTGACGTCTTCTATGGCGCGGGGGACTGGGCATGGTCGCTCGCCAAGCTCATGGGACCGCTCCGGCTAGGCGCAACACACTTGGTTTTCCGGCCCAACGGCGGCTTCGACCCCGCAGCCCTGCTGGACAGCATGAGTCGCCACGGCGTCACCAGCGCTCTGGTCAACCCGACATTTCTGCGGAAGATGCGCGAGGAAGTGCCCGACGCCGGTACACGCTTCCCGCTGTCCCTGCGGACGGTTTGCTCGTCCAATGAGCCGCTGACGCCGGACCTGATCGCGTGGTTCGAAACGCAGTACTGGGTGACGCTGCTGGATTATTACGGTTCCACGGAGTCCTACCCGCTGTTGGGCAACTACCCAGATGTGCCGGTGAAGCCCGGCTCGATGGGCCGTCCACTTCCTGGATGGGAGGTCCGCCTGCTGGACGAAAACGAGCAGGAAGTCCCCGTCGGTGAGACCGGCGAGATCTGCCTCCGGGCACGCTCCAACCCCCAATTTCCCTTGGGATACTGGAACATGCCGGAGGCGTCCGCCAGCGCATTCGGGGGCGGCTGGTACCACACCAAGGACCAAGCCTACGCAGACGACGACGGCTATTTCTGGTTCCTGGGGAGGACCGACGACGTCATCAAAACGTCCGGCTACCGGGTGGGGCCCTATGAGCTGGAGGCAGTCATTCGCGAACTCGATCCCGTGCGGGACGTGTCCGTCACAGGCGTGCCCGACGAGCTCCGCGGCCAGTCCATCAAGGCCTGGATCGAACTGATGCCCGGTCACTCTGGGGGAGCGGCCCTGAGCGAAACCATCGTGGCTCACGTGAAGAAGAACTTCTCCCGCTTCGCGTACCCGCGATTCATTGAATACGTCACCGCGTTGCCGAAGTCGGCCACCGGAAAAGTCCAGCGGGCCCAGCTCCGCGAACTCCCACACGTTGTAGCCTCTCCCCACCTCGAAGGACAACAATCATGAATACGATGACCGAGAAAGTTGCTGAAACTGAATCTTCCCCCCCGGCGCAGCCTAAAGCGCGTCGCCGCGGCAGCCGCCGTCGGAAATTTCGTCGAATGGTTCGACTCCGCGGCTTATGCAGTCATGTCCGTCACCATCGCCAAGCTCTTCTTCCCCGATTACTCCACGACGGCGTCACTTCTGGCCGTGTGGGCGATCTTCGCCGGCGGCTTCATCGCGAGGCCGCTCGGGGCGGCTTTCTTTGGACGCTACGGTGACCGGATTGGGCGGAACAAGATGCTCGGCCTGTGCGTGGTGATCATGAGCGCGGCGACGTTCTGCATTGGCATCCTGCCGACGTTCGCAGTGATCGGAGTGTGGGCTCCTATCCTGCTGTTCCTGTTCCGGGCGGTTCAGGGGTTCACGACCGGTGGCGAGTACACGGGGTCTTCCGCGTTCATCGTGGAGTACGCGCCGGAAGGGAAGCGGGCGACCTATGCCAGCATCATCCCGGCCACTGTTGGTCTGGCTTCCGTAGCGGGTGCGCTGCTGGGAGCAGCCATCACCGCGACCTTGAGCACCGCCGACCTTCAAGCTTGGGGCTGGCGCATCCCATTCCTTCTCGCTGCGCCGCTGGGTCTGATCGGTTTGTACATTCGGTCCAGAGTGGACGACACCCCCGTTTTCCGTGGTTTGGAGAAGAAGGGCGACGTGGCTAAGAAGCCGCTGGGTGATGCAATTCGTCTCTGCGCCCGGCAGATCTTCACGCTCTTCGGATACAGCATCACAAACGCCATCGCTTACTACCTGATGAGCAGCTACATGATTGCGTACATGACCTCAAGCCTTCATTACTCCAGTACGGAGTCGATGATCACGAGTGTGATTACGATGCTCGTCTACACGGCGGTCTGCCCTCTGGCGGCGCGTGCCAGTGACCGCTACGGACGCAAACGGATGCTGCTGGTGGCGTGTGTGGGATTCGTCGTCATGACGATTCCGGCCTTCTCGATCATGCCACTGGGACTTGGTTTCGCAATCCTGGGCACGAGCATCTTAGGCGCCTTGGTCGCCGTGATCGGTACGTCCAATGTGCCGGCTTTGGTGGAGATGTTCCCTTCGTCCGTGCGTGCCTCGGGTTCCGCGATTGGGTACACGCTGGCATACGTGCTGTTCGGCGGGACCGCGCCGTTCGTTGCTACCGGGCTCGTAGCGGGCTTCGGGACGCCATTGGCTCCGGCCTTCTACTTGATGGGTATGGCTCTCGTGTCCGCCGTCGTTGTCGTTCTGTTCTTCCGGGAGACGAAGAACCTGTCGCTTTCGCGGACGACGGTTCTGTAGGTCTTCATAAGGGTGGGTTAGTGCAAGGCTTCTTCGCACTATTCCACCCTTGGATATTCGATCCGATCCGTTCCCGCAGAAGACGAACTGTAGAACCGGCCATACTTAGCCAAGACCAAATACATGACGACGGCGGCGACCCCACCCAGGAGGGGGCCGGCCCAGATCGCTATGGACGTTCCATGAATGAGGATCGCCGCAGCCGTGAATGCGGAGGCGAGGAGGCTAATCGCTGGTGCATCTGAGGCTGGCTCCCGATGGACCCTGCGGCCGATCTGACCATAGTGGAGTCCCTGCAGGATGATGAACAGGATAAGTACGCCCAGAACAACCAGGCGCCATGGCCAATCGGCCACGGTCGCAACAGTAAGGGCCAGCCCATAAGAGATGGCTAATCCCATCCAGTAACTCCGGACCCGCTTGGCTGAGTTCGCGTTCGTCGTAGGTTCCCCCAAAGATTCTTCGATACGCGTGAAGGGCAAACGCCAGAATATCAAATCGATAGCTAAATTGCCTATGCCTGCCGTAGCCCATCCAAAAGGGGGCCTTGAATGGGGAAAAGAAGATGGTCCTACCGGCCTCACCCCTGCCGGCCTCACCTTAGTGCGATCTCAGCTCTCACTGTGGCCGGTTGCGAGGCGTCACTGACAGTCACCCTGGGTCGGCCACTTCATCTCCCTAAGATCCCTAGTCCTGAACAAGAATGAGATTCAGACAGACGATATCGGCAGCGGCGTCAGATTCGGAGCTGCAGCGCCAAGCGGTGGTTGCGTCCATGGATACGTTTCGCTCGATGGCGAAGTGGGCATCGGCCCAGGTGGAAGCATCATGGACGGCGGTTGCCTCGACATGATCGGGCATTGATTCCCACCACCTAGACCACCTTTCCCCACCACCTAGATAGCGCCACGCAGCACCTATCTTTGGGGCATTCCACCACCTAGTTTCAATTTCCTCCACCATGGCATCCACTCCGGCCCATAGCTTCGTCTCAAGAACGAAGGACTATTGGGGGTTGGGGAATTGACGTTAAGTCAGCAGCAGACCATTGCCGCAGCAGTGGATCAGTGGATTACCGGCATGCCAGGGCGCATCGCAGGCCGCGTTATTTTCGTGGAGAATCCCGAGCATATCGACTACGCGAAGACGCTGGTCACTGAGGGCTCAGTCATCCTTGCTCTCAACGGGGACAAGGACGACGAAGCCATCACAACCGTGTCCGGCTCGTTCCACGCCGCCGGGGAAGAACTCCTGGTAGACGGCACACTCAGCCTGGAAATCCAGGACTACGTGGCCATTCCTTTCGTCAATCTGGTGGGCGTAACAGTGGTCAGGATGACCACGAGCGAGGACTGGCATGCCTTCTTTGACGATGCTGAAGAAGCGCGGCGTTCGGGACGTTTCGTCCGGCAACTGACGGAAGTGAATGCTGTTCTGTCCGAGCGGGCGTTGCTCGCAGGGATAGAACAGCAGACCATCTCCTTGGCAAGGCTTCACATCACGTCGGATGGAAGAATTCTCAGCGGCCCATATGGAGCAGAGATTGGCCGGGTCGGCAATGCGATTGAAGACCTGCGCGCAAAGGCACTGGACCCCGGATCAGCCATGGCCAACTGCAACGTGGACGTGGAGGCCCTCAAAGCCAACCCGTGGATTCCGCGCTACCTTGCCGCCTTCGATGCATGGAAGTTCATCCCTCGTGAAGCCCGCGAGACCACCAGGTTTGTGGGCTTCGGAGTCAGCCTACTCAGCGCAGCATCGGGGGTCCCCTCGGCTTTCGCTCCCTTCATCGTCCAAAGGGCAGGGGAGTACACGCTCCTGGACACCAAGTCGGGTCGCGTCTTCAAGATTGGGGTTGACGCCGCCACCATCATCGAAGCCATCTCCAACTTCCGGGACGTCAGCGCTGCTGCGGCAGTCATAGCACCAGCCCTCAACGTCTCAGAGGCCGTAGCCACAGGGTCCGTGACGGCGGTCCTGAATCAATTCGAACAGCTCGGCATTGACCTTATCGGCACAAACCGATGACCGCACCCCTAAAACCCCCGACGCAGCTCCCCCTCTGGGTCCCTCTGGTAAGCCAACACGATTTCGAAGCAGCAAGCTACACAGCGGTCACTGCACAAGGTGTCCATGTCACGTTCGAAGACGGGCGACGACGGCTCTGCGCGAAGAGCGGCCTATGGAACGCGAACCTCGGCTACGGCAACGCACGGATTGCGGAGTCAATAGCCAAAGAACTGGAAACAGCGTCCTACCTCCCGCTCTTCCGGACCGCGCACAGTAGGGCTATCGAGGCCTCGAAAGCCCTCCTTGAATTGCCCCATCATCAATTCGAGCGCGTCCTCTTCTCCACCTCCGGAGGTGCCGCCAACGACGCCGGCATGAAGCTCGCCCGCCACTACTTTGTCCTGGACAAACAACCCGATCGCAAACTCATCGTCGGGTTAAGCGGCAGCTACCACGGGCTCACGTACGGAAGCCAGGCACTCAGCGGCGACGAGCTCGGCCAAGCCGTCTATGGCGTGGACAGGCGCAACATTCGGCACGTCCGGTTCGACGACGGTGGTGCCGAGCTGGCCCATCTCATGCAAAGGGAGGGCCATCGCATCGCGGCGGTCATCATCGAGCCCGTCCTTGGCTCGGGTGCGGAAGTCGTACCGGACGCTTTCGTGAATGCACTCCTCAAACACCGGGAGGAGCAGAGGTTCCTTGTTGTTGCTGACGAAGTCGCCACCGGATTCGGCCGTATTAAAGGGTGGTTCGCTTCAGATGAGTGGCGGGAAGCCCCGGACGTCATTGTTACTTCCAAGGGACTGACCAACGGCACCAGCGCATGCGCCGCCCTTCTTATCGGCCAGCGCGTAATCCAGCTCTTTGATAAGAACGAGGCCGTCTTTGTCCACGGCGAAACCCAGGCCGGAACACCAACAACCTGCGCTGCCATTCTCAGCACGATCTCCGAGATGAAAAGGCTGGATCACGCCACTTTGACCCAGCGGGTCTCAGAAGCCGTAAACAAGCTCATTGCCGAACTCCAGGGCATTCCAGGGGTTGGAGAATCCTCCGGCCGGGGCTGCATGCGGGGCATCCTGTTGCGAACCAAGACTGGATCACCCCTTTCTCCCAACGGTGTCCTGGCCGTCGTACGGCGGATCCATCAAGCCGGAGCCATCGTGCAGCCTGGGCCAGGCCGGATCCAACTCCTGCCAGCACTGACCTATACGCAGGAGAACTTCGAGGAACTGCACGCGGCCATCGTCGACGGGTTGGCAAAAGCAGAACGCGACGGTGTATTCGCATGATCGCGGATCGCACGTGGAACACGCGTTGCGTCGTCCTCGATCCAGGGATGGCACCCCGATACATTGGCGGGCTTACCCGCGGCCGGACCGGACTCGTGGTGGATAGTGCACTCGCAGGACAGAGGGATGCCCTCTTGGCCGGCGACCTCAAGGGAGCGCCAACGTTAGACCTACAAGCCGCCCCGGTCACAGTGGAGACCCTGAGGCTTGTGGGCAGTTTCATTCGCAAACACGCACTTCAGAGCGTTGTGGGACTTGGCGGCGGTTCGGTGCTGGACGCCGTAAAACTGGCGGCATTATTCACCGCAGACCCGAGCCTCACGATCTTCGTCGAACGTCATGCCAAGCGCTCGGGTCTCGTCGTTCTACCTCCGGTCGCTTATCCAAATGAGCGTCCCCGAACCGTCCTTCTGCCGTCAACAGTGGGGACCGGTGCTGAAGTCAGCGCTGTAGCGTGCCTGGACACCGCCGTCGGGCGCCGTTTGATCGCCTCACGTCACCTGTCAGGTGATGTGGCAGTGCTCGACTCCGGCAATCTCGCCACCCTGCCGAGGCAGCTGCTTTTCGAAGGGCTGCTTGAGGCGTTCCTCCGGGTGGCCGGCACCATGCTCGGGAGCAGCTCCAACATTTTCGACGACGACGGTTACTCACTTTTGGCGCGGATCGTCAGGCTCGGGAATCGAGTGACGCGTGAGGACGGGCCCGAGCTCAGACTGAAGGCGGCGCACCTCAGCATGGAGACGCACACGGGTTGGGCCCTGGTAGCTCGGGACCCCTACGGAGCGAAGCACTGGTATGTCGCCAGCGAACTCGCCTATATCACTGGGGCGAGAAAGATGACCGCCACAGCCTCGGTGATCAGTCCCATCTGGGAGGAGATCGCCAACGGAACCGCAGCCTGGGGTGACCGTAGCCGCCTTCTGGAGCTCTGGTCAGTGGTTACAGATGCGGATCCTTCATTGGACCCCAACCCCGCCAAGGGCATCAACCAATTGATGTGGCGGTGGGGCATCGCGCGACTGGACGCCATTAGCGAGCAGGCGTTGATGAAGACCACCGCCGCCGGGCTCCGGAACTGGGGTGGCGGGTTGCCGATGCTGCGGGGCCTTGATGGCGTGCAGATCCAGTACGTCCTCTCCAAGGCAGCGCTGGAACAACAAATCTTGCCAGGCCCAGTGGGCGAGCTACGAGCGGTAAGGGAAAGGGGGTGAGCACATGAGCAGCACTCTTGCACCCAGGACTTTGGACCTCACCGTTCAGGAACTGGAAAGCATCGATGTCCCTGACGACTGGAGCGAACGCATCCACGGCATCACCGTTGGCCTCGCATTGATCGGGATCGCCGTCAGCATCACCTGACGAGCCCGCGCAGGCCTTCCAACTTGCAGCGAAGGGAGGTGAACGCAAATGCAGAAACAGCTCAACATCTCCATCCAGGAGATCGAATCGCTGGACACCCCGGACTTCAACAACTGGTTCATCGGAGTGTCCCAGGGAGTTGCCATCGGCATTATCGCCGTCAGCATCACCTAACGCGTCCGGGAAACGGACAGGCCGAACAACAGCACGAACTACAAGAGAAAGGAGAACGCAATGATCGCAAACTCGAACCTTCAGCTGACCATCGAAGAACTGGAGAACCTCGACACCCCGGACGATACCCCGTGGTACATGCGCGTTGGTGACGTCATCATCATCGCCGGCATCGTCATCGGAATCGCCGCCACCTAGCTGGTGCACGCGGGTGGCGCGACGCTTCGCCGCCGCCCGCGTGGATCCCCGACTCCTACCAACTCCCGGAGAACACGAGCTGATGAATATGCCTCCCGACAAATCTGCCGATGCCATCCTGCGCGTCCTTGGCCACCTGGATCCTCCTGAGGATCTATACAGCGTTGCAGGGTCCCGCCTTTACGATCAGATCACCGCTGATGACCTGACCGAACTTCCCGAGATCCTGGCTGAGACACGCAAAACCACGGGCCCCATTCTGGAATTGGCTGCGGGATCGGGCCGGATCACCCGGCCGCTCCTCGCCCTGGGACGTCCTCTGACCGCCGTCGACTCCTCGCCGGAAATGCTCGCGATGCTCGCGGAAAGGATCGGCACCAGAGCCTTTAATCCCCGCGAAGTGCCGGTGGAATTGCTCGAGGCGGACATGTCCCGATTTGAGATCGACGGCGGCTTCGGTTGCGTCGTTCTGGGCGCCAGTTCCATCACGCTCCTGGACCCCCAAGACAGGAGGGAGTTGTTCCGCCGCGTCCGTGACTGCTTGACGCCCGACGGACGCTTCCTGTTGACGGTACTGAACGCCGACACTCACCAGGCATCGGAAGGATACGACGGCGGGACCACAGTTTCGGCGCTGGGCGAGGACGCATTCCTTATCACCGTGGAAAGCCGTGATCCGGTCAACGGGGCCAGGCACGTAACCATGATCCACGTTGGCTTCGATGAAGGCGGCACGTACCGATCGTCCGCGTATTCAAGCGACATCGCATTCGTCAGTAACAGCCTCATCGAGGAAGAAGTGCTGGCAGAAGGCCTCACTATCTTCGAGCGTCGCCCAGTCCGCATTGCCACGCAGGTTCCCGGCCTGAACGACATCGAGCTATGGGTGTGTGGCAGATGAGCATCGATCCTGTACTTACCCTTGATCCGTCGCTGGGTCTTGTTTCCTCCGCGACGGTCTATTTGCCAAACGAGGTAGGGCTCTGGCGAACCGTAGCCTCGCTCGCAAATGGGCGGCCCGACGGGAAGGGTTTCGCGACCGCCGTCGGAGCTTTTGATGTGAAGAAGCGGTCCTCCATGACGCGGGGCGCAGGCGAGGCCGTAGAGCGTTTCGCGCTGGCGCCGGTGGCAGCTGACGTCGAACACCTCCTTATAGGCAGGGACGCAATCGACAAGCGGATCGATTTTGTGTCTGCAGGGTTGGGACGCGCCTCCGCCCTCGCCTTCGACTTCCCGTGGTACCGGGCAACGGACTTGCTGACAGGCCAGGAATCACACGTACCAGCTCCTGTGGTGGACTACGCCGCTGCTGGATCCACGCATCCGGATCCATGGAACGGGTTCTTTGATCCATCGCCGAATGGCGCAGCGTCCGGTCCGTCAGAACACTTCGCGCGAGCATCCGGCATCGGTGAAGTCATAGAACGGGATGCCTTCCTTTCTGCCTGGCGCCAAAGGGTTCCCCTCCACGAGTTCGTGGCTGGGTCGATGCCGGCAGATGTCCTCCACGCCCCAGGCACACGGGGTTTGCTTCTGCTTCTGGAGGCTGCACGCAAAGCTGACATCGCCCCAACGCTGGCCTTCATCCCACAGGGTAAAAGTCCCTTGCATATTGCGGTCTGCATCATCGCTGGCGACACGGGGCACGGCCACTTCGGTGCTGTTGGACTCAAGGCGGCCGCCGACCCCGTCGCCGCTCTGAAGGGAGCCCTGCAGGAAGGCCTGCAGATTCGCGAACTGTTCCTTTCACGGATGCCGTCGGCAGTTCCATCACCGGAAGTGATCGACGACGAATCCCGTGCCGACTTCTGGACCACAGGGCAAGCCCTGGCTGAATTACTCTTGTGGGTTCGAACGTTCAGGCCTGCCCACTTTCCGCAGGTCAAACCCATTCCGAACGTCGACGTCCTGGTGAAGTTTTTGGCGGGGCGACACATTCGATCACACTGGGTCAGCCTCACCCACCGCCTCCCAGCGGCAATTCAGGAACTCGGGTGGGTAGCGGGCAAGGCGATTTGTCCCGGTGCTGTTCCGCTGACGATGGATGAAACCAAAGGACTGGTCCAGATGCCGTCCGGTTCGGTCTGTGACCCCTCCGGTATGTCCCTAACACCGCACCCGCTGATATGAGAAAGCTCGCCATGCTCAGATCGTCCAAGACCCCGACACCCGTTCAGTGGCCGGTTCAGCTGGCGCCAGCGGCCTCCATTGATCAACCGTTAGCGGACGGCGGCCCCTGGATTGTTGCCACAAACAGTGTTCCAAAAGCCCGGGTTTCAGCAGATGTGGCCGCCGTCCTCAGAGCAGTTGATGGTGAGAGAAACCCCGCCCAGGTTGCCCATCTTTTGGGGTTGCCGTGGACGGCTGCCGACGTCATGGGGATCGTTCGGCAGTTGGCGCACACTGGCATTTTCGACGGCGGCACGAACCAGCCGAGGGACCGGCGGGTTCAATTCCGGGCACCGTTGACGGTGCAGTTCACCTTGTTCAATCCGGTGCCGCTCCTACTGCGGTTCCGCCCTGTTATTGCTGCCTTTGCGCGGCCAATAGTTGCCTTGCCCCTTGCCTTGCTTCTCATCGGCGGCATGCTGGGTGCCTTGACGGCTGGCCCAAGCATTTGGCGGGTCTTGGCGACGCCGCTGCCACTTGAGGTATATCTGTACGTTGCTCTTGCGATGTTTGCCTCCACGTTGCTTCATGAATTCGGCCACGGAATGGCTCTCAGCTACTTTGGCGGCACCCCTCGGCGAATCGGTATCATGCTGTTCTACCTGTCCCCGGCCTTCTTCTGCGACGTAACCGATGGCTGGCGGCTGAGCTCACGAAAACAGCGGGTGGTGATCGCCCTCGCCGGGCCCCTGGTCCATCTTGGTCTGGGGAGCATCGCGCTGGCGGTGCAAACTTTACTTCCGGCGTCCTCTGTGAAGGATGCGGCTCTGCTCTACGGCGTCATTTGTTGGGCTGTTGCCATTCTGAATCTTTTCCCATTCATCAAGCTGGACGGCTACGTTGCGTTGATGTCGGCTGTGGACATCCCCCACCTTCGCCAGAAATCCGTAAAGGCACTGGCTGACGTCGTGGGCTTCCGGATTCTTGGAGCGCGGGCCACCTTTCGCGGCAATGGTTTGCTTCCATGGTTCGGACTGGCGAGTTTCATCGCTGGCGTCGGCTTCATGATTATTGGCTTTCAACGCATAGTGCCGATCTTCCTGCAGCTCGGATACTCAGGGCACATCGTGGTGTTTGCCATCCTCTGCCTGCTCATAGTGGTGGCGTTCAGGAGCGTGGTTCAGTTTTTCCGCGCGGCTGCGAAGAACGGCAGCCCACTGTGGAGGCGTGCCCTCGCCACGCTCGTCGGCTCTCTGGCCATCGGTGCACTTCTCGCCGTGATCCCCGTGAGTCCCGTGACCGTTGCGGGCTACACCTATATAAATGGCCAGCTGCTCATCGTGACGCCCAACGGAGCCAGCGATGGTGCGCTGGAACCGGGCGACAGCGTCACCTTGCAGTCACAGGGAATGGTCATTCACGAAAACCTGGGCCGCGCCACGATTGGGGAGCACCCGCCGTCGTTATCCACGGCACCTGTGGACACCATCGTTCCCATTGCGCTCGCAGGTACCGCCCTGCCTGTGCTGGCCTACGTAGGTCAGGTGGAAGAAAGCACATCCCTTCCTGCTTCGGGGCGGGCGGAAGTAACCAGCCGAAGCCAAACAACTTTGGGGGAGTGGCTCTGGAAAGCCATTTCACATTCCCCGTTATGGCCTGGTCAACCCGAACGCGACGACTCCACGAGAGGGCACTCATGACAATCCACGCCAGCTTCGAGGGATTCACCAAGAGAAGGGGCAAACGATTGACCGTCGAGGATCTGACGTTCGATGTGCCTGCCGGGCGGGTTGTGGGACTCATCGGACCCAACGGCGCCGGAAAGAGTACGGCACTCGGAGGGCTGACAGGTTTGGTGGAGGCGACGTCGGGCCGGGCAACAGTCTTCGGAACCGCCTACCGCTCGCTCAAGAGGCCTGCCGTACACGTTGGAGTGAACTTGGACGGGATGGAAGTAGAGCCTGGATTGACGGGCCGTCGTCATCTTCAGATTTGTCAGTTGGCAGCAGGCGTGAGTCGGGAAAACGTTGAGCGGGTCCTGGAAATCGTGGACCTAGCGGCCCACGCCGACAGAAAGGTCCGGGACTACTCGCTGGGGATGAAACAACGGCTGGGGATTGCATCTGCCGTCATCGGAAACCCTCGGCTACTTGTCCTGGACGAGCCCGCGAACGGTCTGGACCCGGCGGGCATCGTGTGGCTGCGCGGCTTTCTGCGCAGGTTCGCTGAGTCCGGCGGGAGTGCCTTGGTCTCAAGCCACCAGCTGATGGAGCTCGAACAAATTGCCCACGACGTCGTCATCCTGAAGCAGCGGACATTGTTCCAAGGACCCCTCGAGCAAGTGAAGGCCCTTGGTGGTGGAAGCCTTGAATCCGCCTATTTCAAGATCCTCGCGGATGCCCAATGATGGGGCATTCGAACGCCAACTGGGCCGGTGGACTACGCGCTGAGCTACTCAGGTACTTCAGCGGATATTCCATTCTGGGCGTCATCGCATTCAGCGCCTTGGTGCCTTGGTTCGTGGCCAACTTCCTGGGCTGGCCGGACAATGCAGACGAACTGTCAGCGACCGAGAACATTCAAGCGTTTTGGGCTTTGGCCACCACCATTGCGATCGTGGCCACCTTTGCCGGGAGCTACCTGGTCACACGCGAGTCCTACTACGGGACGCTCCGACGCAGCGTAGTGATGTCCGGGCTAATACACCTTGTGGCGGTCAAGTATGCGACGGCGCTTGTGGTCGGCCTTGCCACTCTGGCGGCCGGGATCGCGGCTTGGGGAGCCAGCGTCGCCTTCACCCTGGCACCGGAAGTGCGCGCGGACCTCATTTCCCCCGACTCTTGGCGAGCCCTGCCCGGCGTCGTGCTTGCATCCGCTGTTGGTTCCCTGTGGGGTTGCTCGCTCGGCTGGATCATTCAGCACTACTACGCGACGACGATCGCCACCATGCTTATTCCGCTGGCCGTCGAACTGCCCATCTTGGCAAACGATCCGGATATAGGGCGTTGGCTGCCGTCCGGTGCGTTGGCAGGCATTGCCTCTCTTCCTTTTGAGGGCCTTCTCCCACCAGGTCCCGCCTTGTTGGTCTCGCTGGCGTGGCTCCTCGCGGCGAGTGCCGGCGCCGTTGCGGTGCTCACGAGAAAGGAGTTCTAAATGGTGTCCGCACTTCTTGCGGATCTTCGCCGCCCGTGGCTGTGGAAGGGGTCAGGGATTGCTTCCCTGCTGGTGATCGGGCTCCTGGCCACGCTCGTGGTGGCAGCCATCCTCGAATCCACCACGCCCCCTCCGGATCTTGAAGGCGTTCTTCGAGGGGCAGGGTTATCGCTCATGCTCGCGGGTGCGGGTGTGATGGGCTCTTTTTCCTTCACCGCGGATTTCCGGGCAGGATGCCTTACACGCAGGGTTCTGTTGTTTCAAAGGAACCCGGCGTTCATTGCAAGAGCACTTACAACTGCTCTGGCAGCAATCCTGAGCGGCGCGATGGTGGGCATCTGCTTCGGTCTTGCCGGGGGAATATTCGCCCAAGGATGGCAGGTCAGCCCGCATGTGGTGCTGGCCTTCGCTGGAATGGCAGCCATGGGATCGGCCTGGGGATTCGCGATCGGTTCCCTCCTTCGCAGCCATCTTGTGAGCCTCTTCGCGGTTCCCCTCAGTTTGGTTGTGCCGCAGATCCTGTCCCTGGGCAATGCCGAGACTTACCTCTTCCCATTCGAAGCTGCCGAGTGGGCGAATCAAGCGGCAGTCCACATACCGGCGTCGGAGTCTTTCTTCGGGGCCGTTGCTTGGCTGTTAATCATCTTGGGGGCAGCCTGCGCCGTGTTCTCCAGGCGTGACTTGGCCTGACAAACTACCACTCAATCAAGGAACTCATTGTGAATCGTAAACCGATGGTTTGGCTGCTTCTCGCCCTCGTTATGGCCTCCTATGCCACCTACATTTTCCTCTCAAGCGGCAGCGAGTCTGTCTGGTCCCTCATTTCCGGAATCATCATCGCGGCAGCTTCGTTGGTGATGGTGTGGAGATTCTGCCGGGAACTCAAGACCAACCGCCAAGAGTGAACAATTCCGACGAATTGTGGCGAAAGCTCTGGACTACGCGTGCTTACAAAGGCTTTGTCACCATCAATCAAGACACGTACTTGGAAGCTGACGGCTCAGTCTCAACCTGGGACGTCATCGCAAGCCCCGACTCGGCAGCGGTTCTCGCCTTCACAGAGGGCGGAACTGATGTGGTGTTGTTTGAGCAGTTCCGCGTGGGCCCAGGAAAGGCATTGCTGGAACTGCGCGGGGGATACCTGAATGAGAACGAAACTCCGGTACATGGCGCCCAACGCGAGTTGGCCGAAGAAACAGGCTATGAATCGTCAGCCGTCTACTACGCAGGATCCGAATGGTGGTCCGCCAACTCGTCCCGCCGGAAGCATTTGATCATTGCAGCAGAAGCCCGCCTCGGAAGCGACCCATCGTGGGACCCTTCCGAGGCGGGCTTCGTACGACTATTGCCAAGCGATGAATTGATGGACTTCCTGCTGAGCGGTGAACTGACAGACGCGGGACTCGCCTGCCGCGGACTTATGAAGTTCGCTGCCAGCGCCCAAGAGAGCCCGACGTTGGAAAAACTGCAGGCAACAGTCCGAGGCCTGTTTCCTGGCTAATACGTCAATCACGGCCCGCTGCTTGGCTTCAAAACCATGGCCGATCCACCTCCACGACGTTTCGACTCAGCTGCAGCCGTAAGCTTTCCGCCGTCGCCGAACTCAATCGCCGTAGCCGCACCTATTTCGGCCGCTGAGGTGAAAGCATCACCGGCCGGGACCAGATCATGGCCCAACGATTTCAGTGCAGGACCATAAGCATCAATGAACGCCGGCTCGGAACTCACGGTGGGCCCGTTTCGAGGAGCTGCACGCGGAGCTGCGATGGCCTCAGAGATATCCATCCCCAGGTCAACGCGATTCAGAATCGTCTGCAACACGGTGGTGATGATGGTGGATCCGCCCGGGGAGCCGAGAGCCAGGAACGGGTCACCGTCTTCCAGGATGATGGTTGGCGACATCGAAGAACGGGGACGCTTGCCTGGCTGGATCCTGTTGGGGTCCGTCGCCTTATATTCGGCGCTGAAGTCAGTCAGCTCGTTATTCAAGAGGAACCCGCGGCCTGGGACGACGATTCCAGATCCACCCGTCTGCTCAATGGTCAGGGTGTACTCCACCACGTTGCCCCACTTGTCAGCGACAGTCAGGTTGGTGGTGGAAAGGTTCTCGGTGTCCGTCTCGTCAGCGAGCGGTGCGGTTCCGGCCGGGCACACGCCGTCGTACGTCGTTATGTCACCCGGGGCGACCGGCTTCTCGGCAGCCACGTTGGGGTCGATCTCGCAAGCGCGTTCCTTGCCGTAAACCGGGTCGGTGAGGACATCGGTGGGAACGTCAACGAATTTCGGGTCACCCACATAGGCGCCACGGTCCGCGAAGGCCAGCGAGCTGGCCTCGAAATAGTGGTGCAGGGCATCCTTCGGTTCCATGCCGGCGAGATCAAAGGGTTCCAGGATGTTCAGCGATTCGCCAACCGTGGTGCCGCCGCTGCTGGATGGCGCCATCCCGTAGACGTCATAGCCGCGGTAGTTCACGTGCGTCGGATCCTGGTCCACAGCCTTATACGCCGCCAGATCGTCAGTGCTCATGAATCCGGTTGGAACGGGCAGATCAGTCTCGCCCGATTTCGGCGGCGCTTTCACTGCAGACACGATTTCTTCTGCGAGCGGGCCCGTGTAGAAAGCACTGGTGCCTTGCTTCGCCAACAGGCGGTAAGTTTCGGCCAGCTCGGGGTTCTTGAAGATACTCCCGACGGCGGGAGCGTCACCGCCGGGGAGGAACAGGTCCTGCGTGGAGGTGAACGTATTGAAGCGGAACTTGTTGTCCAGGGTCTGGTTTCGGAACGTATCGTCTACCACGAAGCCGCGGTTGGCTACTTTGATGGCAGGCTTGAGGGCCTCGCCCAGGCTTACTGAGCCCCATCGTTCAAGGGCCCGCTCCCAGGCGGCCGGAGTCCCCGGGACGCCGACGGAGACGCCGCTGGTTGGCAGCTCAGGCCTCTTGGTCGTAAAGAGGTAGGGCTTGCCTGTGGCGGGATCGATGAACGCATCGTTCGGCATGGTTGCCGGCGCCGTTTCGCGGCCATCGATGGTGCTGACTTTCTTGGTCTTGGCGTCGTAGAACACGAAGTAGCCGCCGCCTCCAATGCCGGCGCTATACGGTTCGGTGACACCCAGGGTGGCAGCGGCGGCGACAGCTGCGTCGGCCGCGTTACCACCTTTGCGGAGTACTTCGATGGCGGCTGCTGAAGCTTCCGGATCGACTGTGCTCACGGCGCCGCCGTACCCGGTGGCAGTAGGGTTTTTGTCGGTTTCGCGAGGGTCGGCGAAGGCAGGAATCGCCACCGCTCCGCTTGTCACGCTTAGGGCCAGGGCTGCTGTGACCGCAGCCAATTGGCGTCTCACATGTGTCATGGTTCTCCCAGATTTTTCCCAGACGATGATGTGGTTGACGGTCCGGCCACCCTACTTCGGGACATTGGGGAGATTCAACGGTTGTAATTCCGGGTGCAGAAAGGGTAAAGAAGGGCCAAGGAGCCCGGTGGTATTGTTACTTATCACGATCAGCCCGCTCGCCTCACGGCTCGGGCTGATTTTCTTTTGAAGGCCGCAACGTGTGGTTTTTCTATTCGATGGAGAGTAATCTCTCGCCCGATGCCCCTTTTTCGCTGGCATCGGCCAGGCGGTCTCGGGGAATGGCCGCTGTTAGGGACTTGTCCCGTGAGCGCAGGCACTTGGTCTCCTTCCACAACCCATGGATGGTGCCGCGGAATACACTCGCTCCGCTCGAAATCGAGGAACCCCATGAAAATCAAAAACGCGCTCAGGCTTGCGCCGGTTGCAGTTCTGGTCGCTGCCATGCTTTACCCCACGGTGCCGGCGGCAGCCGCCTTGCAGTTACCCATATCCCTTCCAGCAGGGGAGGGTTGTTCGTTTGCGCTGCTGCTTGAAGGATCTGGCGGCATCATCCACACAAGAGAATTCAAGGACGAAGAAGGCAACGTGGTGCGTCTCCTCGAAGCCGGCAAGGGCGTCCTCCTGACTTACACCAACCTGGATACCGGGAAGTCTGTCACGATCCGGACTGACGGTTCGGTAGCCAGCACGCGGCTCAATGCCGATGGGACGCTCACGGTCACGGCAACTGGCCACAACGGGCTGATTTTGTTTCCGACGGACATTCCTGCGGGGCCTACGACTACGCATTACATCGGAAAATTGGTCTACGACATCGATCCTGTTACAGGCGTTTTCACTCTTGTGAGTAGTTCAGGCCAGCAGCGGGACATCTGCGAAGAACTGGCGTAGCGGCGGAATGGCTGGCCCGGTTTCCGGGCCAGCTGCGGCGCACGCGGCCCTCTAAGTGCCAACAGCCTCCAGCACACTTTCGCCAATCTCCCGCCCGATCTGTTGAAGCAACTCCGCTGAAAGCAAAGGGTCTTTCGAGGAGTCCTGCGATGTGTAGTCAGCCAGCGCATACACCCGGGACAGAGACATCTCGGCCCACCGCTCCTGCGGCAGCAGCGAGCGGCCGGCGACGGCGATGATGGGCCGGGTGCCGGAACGGCGGGCGACGGCGGCTGGCAGCTTCCCGGCCAGGGTCTGCTCGTCGATGCTGCCCTCGCCGGTGATCACAAGATCGCAGTTCTCCTTGCGGCCATCGAAGTCCAAGAGGTCCAGGAAGTAGTCGGCGCCTGACACTTGCTTCGCACCCAAAGCCAAGCAGGCGAAGCCGATCCCACCGGCGCTGCCCGCGCCTGGCGATTCAGCTAACCCGGTGTCCGCAAACCCCGCGTCGGCGAGCACCGAGACACAGTGCGCTAGACCGGCGTCGAGCGTTGAAACATCGGCGGGGGAGCAGCCCTTCTGGGGCCCGAAAACCGCGGGCGCGCCGTCGGTACCGCACAGCGGGTTGTGGACGTCACTCGCGAGGATGAGTTCCACATTCGCCAGCTCCGGCACCAACGAGCCGGACACCGAATGCACCAGCGAGAGCGAGCGCCCGTTGGCTGGCAGCGCGAGACCGGACACATCGAGGAACCGGAGGCCCAACGCGGCGAGCATCCCCATTCCACCATCGGTGCTGGAACTGCCGCCGAGCGCCAGCACCAAACGCACCGGCCGGAGGCCCAAAGCAAACAACACAGCTTCGCCGAAACCGCGGCTTGAGGACTCCATCGGCGCCAAGTCACCTTGCGGCAGGACGGCCAAACCGCACGTGTTCGCGACCTCCACAACTGCCGTGGCGCCGTCGAACGCTATGTGTGCCTGGACGGGATGGCCCGTGGGACCGGTGACGGTGCAGTTGTAGCGGCCGAAGCCGGAGGCGACGGCGGCATCGACGCTGCCGTCACCTCCGTCCGCGAGTGGAAGGAGTTCGCAGCCAAGCGCCCCGACCGGACTGGCGGCACGGAGTCCGGCAGCCAGGGCTTCCGCAACCTCGCCGGCGGTGAGACTGCCTTTGAACTTGTCGGGGGCGATGAGCACCGTCTTCGGGGCGCTGGAGTTGTTCATGTCAGAGGGATTTCGAGTAGGCGGGGCGCCGGTCGGCGGAGGCAGCGGGTCCAGAAGGCACGACGGCGGCTGAGTGCTTGGGTGCCTCGTCCGGCTCGGTCTCCTCCTCCATAGGGATCGCCGGAGTGTAATCCACGGGCATCGGTTCCACGGTCTCGCCGGCAAAGACGCGGCGGACTCGGTCGGTGTCCAGTGTGCGGTCCCAGCGGGCGATGACCAGAGTGGCCACGGCGTTGCCCGTGAAGTTCACGAGGGCGCGGCACTCCGACATGAACTTGTCGATGCCGAAGATCAGCATGATTCCGGCCGCGGGGATGGTGCCGAGCGTAGTGAGCGTGGCAGTGAGGGCAATGAAACCGCCACCGGCAACGCCTGCTGCACCCTTTGACGTCAGGAGCATCACCGCGAGCAGGCCGAGCTGCTGGCCAATGGTCAGCTCAGTGTTGGTTGCCTGTGCGATGTACAGGGCAGCGAGAGAAAGGTAGATGGCGGCGCCGTCCAGGTTGAAGCTGTAACCGGTAGGCACCACCAGGCCAACGGTCTCCTTTTTCACGCCGGCATATTCCAGCTTGCGCATCAGCCCAGGCAGGGCAGGCTCAGCCGTGGAGGTGCCCAGAATGAGCATGTATTCCTCCTTAAGATGCCGGATCATGGTGAAGATGTTCAGCCGCAGCATGGCCATGATGGAGCCGAGCACCACAATCACGAACAGGATGGACGTGCCGTAGAAGAGGGCAATCAATCCGCCCATGCTGGTCAGCGACGAGACACCGTACTTGCCTACGGCGAAGGCCATGGCGCCGAAGGCGCCTAGCGGGGCAGCCTTCATGATGAAGCCCAGGATCTTGAACATCACGCCGGTCAGCCGCTGGACGCCGTCCAGCACCGGTGCGCCAACTTTGCCCATGGCGTTCAGGGCGATGCCGAACACCACAGCAATGAAGATGATTTGCAGGATGTCGCCCTCAACGAACGGGCCCGCGATGCTGTTGGGAATGATGTGGGTTATGAACTGCCACCACTCCTGGTGCTGCCCGGCGTCGATCAGTTTCGCGGCAGACTCGGAGGTCTTGATGCTGCTGGCGTCAGCGTTGACCCCGTCCCCAAGCCTGAAGACATTGATGGCAACCAAGCCGAACACCATGGCGCAGATGGTGCCGATCTGGAAGTAGGTGAGGGCCTTCAGGCCAGTCATTCCCACCTTCTTGAGATCGGCCACGCTGGCGATACCACCCACGATGGTTAGGAACACGATGGGGCCGATGAGCATCTTCATTGCGTTCACGAACGTGGTGCCGATGGGTTCCATGGCGATGCCCGCGGTCGGAGCGAGCCAGCCCAGGAGGATGCCGACCAAGATCGCGGTGAGCACCCAAAAGTACAACTGCCGATACCAGCGGGTCTTGCGTGGCATGTTCTTATCTGCTGGCGATGCGCCGGCGGTGATGTGTTCCATGATTCCTACCTCGTTGTGGAATGTCTCTGGAGAAGCTGAAGGGGAGGTTCGACGGCGGCTGGCTGACCGCCGTCGAACGTTTACTCTGTTGGGTTAGACTGCCGCGAGAGTGTGGGTGAGGGCAGAGATGATGGCCTCGGTGACGTCGTCCGTGGTGGCCTCGCCGCCAACGTCCCGGGTCAGGTGTCCGGAACCGGTTGCCTGCTCGATTGCTGCTTCGACGCGGCGGGCCTCCTCGTGGAGGCCGAAGTGGTCCAGCATGAGTGCCGCGCTGGCGATCGCACCAATCGGGTTGCTGATGCCTTGGCCGGCGATATCCGGTGCGGAACCGTGAACCGGCTCGAACATGGACGGGAAGCGGCGCTCCGGGTTCAGGTTTGCGCTCGCGGCAAGCCCCAAGCTGCCGGCCAGCGCGGAGCCGAGGTCCGAGAGGATGTCGGCGTTCAGATTGGAGGCAACTACCACGGACAGGTCCTCGGGCTTGAGAATGAATTTGGCGCTCATGGCGTCAACCAGCACGCTTTCGGTCTGCACATCCGGGTAGTCCAGTGCTACGCGCTGGAAGGTTTCGTCCCAGAGGACCATGCCGTACTGCTGTGCGTTGGACTTGGTGACGGAGGAAACCTTCTTGACCGTGCGGGTACGGGCGAGGTCGAACGCGAAACGCATGATGCGCTCGCAGCCCTTTTCCGTGAAGAGCGCGGTCTGCAAAGCGACTTCGTTGCCGGGACCGCGGCCGCTCAGGTTGCGGCCGCCAAGACCGGCGTATTCGCCTTCGCTGTTTTCGCGGACAACGATCCAGTCGAGTTCGGTGTTGTCGGCTTTGCGAAGCGGGGACTGGATGCCTGGAAGGAACTTGACCGGGCGGATGTTGGCCCACTGGTCGAAGTTCTGCGTGATGTTCAGGCGCAGGCCCCAGAGGCTGATGTGGTCCGGGACGTTCTCCCAGCCGACGGCTCCGAAGTAGATGGCGTCGAAGTCCTTGAGGGCGTCCAGGCCTTTGGGATCCATCATCTGGCCGGTTTTCTCGTAGTAGCCGCAGCCCCAAGGAAATTCGGTCCACTCGAAGGCGAACTTGCCATTGGAGTTCTCGGCGAGTGCGTCCAGGACGCGGCGTCCGGCGGAGACAACTTCCTTGCCCACGCCGTCTGCGGGAATGGATGCGATGGTGAATTTCTGGGTGGCGCTCATGCCTACCTCCTCGTTGAGTTTGTTAGCAGTGAGCCTGTTAGCGGGGTCACACTGTTCTTCCTCTTCAAGTAGACGGTTCAGCGTCCGTTGGCGTCCAAGACTTAGTTTCGATACGGCTGATAGGTAACGCCTATCAGTTTCTTTCGCCGCGGTGGGTGCGGGCCACGTCCAAGAACGCTCTGGCAGCAGGCGTGAGATTTTCCTTCCGGCTCAGCACAGCGACATCCAGATAATTGACTGGCTCGATCAACAGCGTCCTCAGGCCCGCCTTATGCGCCGTGGGTGCCCATGACGACGGCATCACAGCGTGACCGACCCCTGCCAGAACCAACGGAAGGATGGACGTCCTGTGGGCGACTTCCACCACGATCTCCACTTCCACGCCGTGCGCCAAAGCGTCGTCCACCATCCAGCGCATGAGTGACCCACGCTGGCTGACGATGAGGCGATGATTGCCGAGGTCCTCGCGTTGGATGGCTGTGTCCTTCGGCGCGAACGTGTCCGCTTGTGGGTTGACGATCAAGATCAGGGGTTGGCGCTCAAGCTCCAGTACTTCGACGCCAGGCACCTTGATTTTGGTAGGCGAGCCCGCCAAGCCGATCTCGCTGCTGCCGCTGCGGACGGACTCGATCACTTCTTCCGGCGTGAAAGCGGCGCCCACGTTGAGTCGGACCCACGGATGGAGCTTGGTGAAAGCGGCGATCATGGAGGTTAAAGGTTCGATGCCAGGAGAGGGCATCGTGATGATGTCCAGTCGGCCGCTGCGCATTCCCCTCAAAGACTGGACGGCAGATTGGGCCGCATCGAGATCCCTCATCACCAGGCGAGCCGGGCCCACGAGTTCCTTGCCGGCTTCGCTCAGGACTGCGCGCCTGCCAATCCGATGGAACAGGGGAACGCCGAGCTCTTTCTCAAGGCTCGCAATGGTTTGGGACAGTGATGGTTGGGCGATCAGAAGATGCTCGGCCGCGCGGTTGAAACCGTCGTGATCCACGACGGCGAGGAAGTACTTGAGCTTTCGCGTGTCCACGGTGTGGGGTCCTTTGGGTATAGGGAGGTTTCAGAGGCATCGATAGTTTATGCCTATCAATTCCCTTGTCAGCCGGAGATTTAGGCAACCAGCCGCAAGGGTCGCTGCCCCAGTTGAACGATGATTTCCTGCCCCCACGAGGCGGTCAGCCGATCATCCTCCATGCCATCGCCGAACACCACCAGCTGGTCCGAGGCCACTGTGATCCGAAGGACCTCGCCGGCTTCGAGCAGACCTTCAGTCAAGGAGGCTCCGGTGACGGGGGAGGGCCATGCCTCGCGAACGAACCAGGCCAGCCGGGGGTCTGTGGGTGCGGGCAGTGCCCGTCCGCCCCGTTCCAAGGCGATCGAGGCGCACCATCCGGTAGCGCCGGTGCCTGTGGAAACGATAAGGCCCGACGACGAGTGCCGCTCGGTTTGCCCGACCGCATTCGTGAAGCTCGGCGCAGTGATTGAGTACTTCGCTGATTGGTGCGAAGCGTGCCCGATGAAAACTTCATTCAGCGCAGAAAGCTGCTGGCCGTCGTCGAGCGTTGCTGTCACGGTGGTGAGGTTCTGGCAGTGAAGCCGTGCAATATCTCCCGAACCCAGCAACGTAGCTGCGGCCGACGGTGTGTGCCGGACAAGGATGCCGGGATTGGCGCCGGGCTCAGGATCGATTCCGATGACCGGTTGCCCTTTCAGGTACTTGGCTACGTTCGCCACCAGACCGTCCTGCCCCACCACGGCAATGATGTCCTCGCTTGTGAGCAGGAATCGGCTCAGGTCAGCTCGTTCCACTTCGGCCTGCCGCCATTCGGCAGGGACTGCTGCCCGGACCGTCGCGAGGGCGGCGGTGAGGCGATCGTGCCGGTCCTGAACATCCTGGATGGTCCGGCCGCGGGTGCGAAGGAAGAATTCGGCTTGGCCGCGGGTGGCGTGCCGGTCCAGGAGCTCCTGGAGTTCGGTCCGTCGGTGGACGAAAACGACGCGTGGGGTTGCCATGACCTGTCCCTACTTGGCTTCCGGCGTGACGATCGCGGTCGGTTCCTTGAACAGGCCGGCAAGCGCTCCACTCAGCAGGTCCGGAGTGATGGTCAGGTTCCCGATGTTTGGAAGGGATCCAGCTGCGTCCTTGAGTGCCAGGGCCAGCAGGGTAGCCTGCTCCATTCCGCGGTAAACCTCCATGGTGGCAGCTTCGCGGGCTGCGGCTGCTTCACCTACCAGTCGGATCTGGTTGGCTTCGGCGGCCGCGCCGATTCCCTTTCGTTCCGCGGATCCTTGGGCCTCGATGAGTCCGGCGGCCGCCTTCTCTTCGGCACTGCGACGTGCGTTGGCTCCTTCCTGTGCCACCAGGTTTTCACGCCGCACTGCGAGTTCGATCTGACTCGCCATCTCGTTCTCGGAAATCGTACGTTCACGCTCGACGGCGACTGCCCGCCTCTCGTACACGGCCCGGTCCGCTTCGGCCTGGAGCCGTTCACGCACTGGGGTCTGCAACGCGCGTTCGACGTCGGACTCGGGCCGCACCGCGAGGACCTGGACACCGAGGATTTCGATACCCGTGGACTGGAGCCTGGCGTCGGCCCGCAGGGCATCGGTAAGGACCATCCGTAGTTGGCTGACTCCGCGTTCGAGTGCTTCGGCGAGCGTGGTGGCGGCGATTTGGTCGATCGCGTGGCTCTGGCAGAGCTGGCCGATGATCGTGGACACCTGCTCCCGGCCCGTTGCCGGTGCGGATCCGGCTGTTTGCAGGCCGAAGTCGAGGCGCGTGGAAACGGCGACAGGATCGATGAAGCGGTAGGTCACATTGGCCTGCACGCTCACGTCTTGGTGGTCGCGGGTGATGGCGTGGAACAGCGTGGGCAGTTCCTGATCGTCAACGGGAACTTCGCTCAGTACGGAGTTCGCGGGCCGGAACCAGAATGCCTGCCCCACTCCTTGGTGCTTCACCGTGCCCTTCTGCAGGTGAACGACGTAGCCAGTGGGGCTCCCAAGGAAGTGGTTGATCCAGGGGTAGCGCTTGATGGTGGCCATGATGCTCTCCTTTTCGTTTCTTTATCGTCAATTTGACGATATTAAAACAGTACGGCTGGCCTGGGATTATTGTCAAGGTGACGATTAAGTCTCTACGATTGCTTCATGCCTGAATCCCATGCGGCGCCCGTGCGCTTTCCGGTGACCGTCGACGTCGTCGCCCTAACCGTTCGCGACGGCGGGCTGAACGTCCTGCTCATTACCCGCCTGATCGAGCCGTTTCAGGGCAAGCTCGCCCTGCCGGGCGGTTTCGTACTCGCCGGCGAAGAACTGCTCGAGGCGGCGAGCCGGGAGCTCGCGGAGGAGACCGGCGTCGAGCATCTCCCCGGACACCTGGAGCAATTGGGGAGTTACGGCCCGAAGGGGCGCGACCCCCGGGGCGACGTCCTCACCGTTGCCCACCTGTTGCTGGCGCCGGACTTTCCGGTTCTCGCGGCCGGCAGCGATGCGGAGCAGGCTGGCTGGTACCCGGTGAAACAGGTTCTGGACGGCAGCGTCCAGCTGGCGTTCGACCACGCGAGAATCCTCGACGACGCCTTGGAACGCGCCAAGTCCAAGCTTGAATACTCACCCTTGGCCGCAGCCTTCTGCGGCGAGGAATTCACTATCGCCCATCTCCGGGCCGTGTACGAAGCCGTGTGGGGAACCCGCCTGGACCCGCGCAACTTCCACCGAAAAGCTACAGGGACTCCTGGCTTCCTTGAGGACACTGGCCGCATGACAACGGGCGACGCCGGCCGCCCGGCCGCGCTGTTCCGTCTCGCCCCGGAAGCGCGCCAGACGCCGGGCCACCCCACCAAGGCCGTCCTGAACCCGCCCCTGATGCGCCCACGCGACTAATCGCCGGCCCGAGATTCAAAAGTAGCTGGCAGTAGTGGTTGCTCCCAGCGTTCAGAACAACCACTACTGCCAGCCAGTTGGGGTTTAAACGCGGACCGGTTCCTTCGCGGCGAGCACCCGGTTCAGCTTGGCGAACACGTCGTCGGGCGTTCCGTTGGCGTCAACCCCGAGGAAGTCGGCGAACTCCGGGAGCGAGCGGTACGCAGCCCGGAAAGCTTCCAGATCCGCTAGCTCTTCGTGGTCCGTGCCCCGCTCGATGACCCGTTCATGTGCACGGCGTGGGTCAACGTCCAAGTGGACTATGAGGTCCGGATCGGGGAGCTTTTCCACCAGCCAGGGGAGCAGCCGGCCCCGGCTCAATCCAGCAGCACGGCGCAGCGCAAGTTGGCAGTACAGATGCCTGTCCATGACCACCAGGCCGCTGAAGTTCCGGGCTCGCGTATGTGAAACAAGGACGTTGCCCACGCGGATGCACGTCTCTACAAAATCGGCACCGCGTGGCGGCAACTTCCACCCGAATTGCTCCGAAATGAGCGACATCCGTCGGCGTGCAGCATGGTTGCTGAGGAGCAGCGCGTTCCGCCCCTCAGCGCGAGCCGAATCCACCAAGGCGCGGGCCGCCGTCGTCTTTCCTGAACCGTCTATTCCTGTCAGAACAATGAGCATGGGGCCTCCCGTCGTCTCTATTCCAACGGAGGAAAGGCCGGTCTTGTCCCTGATCGAGGCATAGATCACGTCCCGGGCAAGCCCTGCTCACCCAAGAGGCCGCCACTTAAACCGGGGTTGCTCACGGTTCAGGAAGGCGCTGATGCCGATCTCCATGTCAGGACTGTCAGGCATCGCGGACCAGGCGGCAGCCCACTCCTGATCAATGTCAGGCTGTCCCGAGTCCGAAGCATCCGCAGCCTCCAGGTCCACCAGCCGCTTCATGGAATGCACCGAGAAACGCGAGCGGCTCCGCAGGGAACCAAGAAGCGCCTCGCACTGTTGCTCAAAGGATTCGGAAGGAACGACGTCGGCCACCAAACCCAGCGCTTGGGCTTGCGTTGCGCTAAATGTTTGCCCAGTAAGGAGGATGTATTTGGCGTTGGCGTGCCCCACCAAGCGGACCAGCCGTTCAATGCCCGGGCGGGGGTAGATGATGCCGATTTTGGCCGGGGTCAGTCCGAAGACGGCGAGCTCGCTGGCAATGATGAAGTCGCAGGCCGAGGCGATTTGCCACCCTCCGCCCATGCAGGCTCCGTCAACCAAGGCTACGGTCGGTTTGGAAAGCGATGCAATGGCGTGATCGGCCAGGCTGAGGTGGTCAACCACCGAACCGTCCGCCTGGGGATCCAACAGCACGGACGAGAGTTCGCTGATGGAAGCCCCTGCGCAGAAGGTGTCGCCCGCACCGCGCAGAGCCACCACAGCGATTTCGGGATCGGCTTCGAGCCGGGGCATCAGCTCCTGGATTTCCAGGCACATGGCCTTGGTGAGGGCATTGCGTTGCGCAGGGTTGCAGATTTCCACGGTCGCTATGCCACCAGCCACCGAAACCGCCATGCGGCCCACAAGGCCCACAACGCCCACAACGCCCTCATGCGAAACAGGGGAAACAGACGAAGCCTGGGAAACTGTGCTCATCGCAGGACTCCAATCTGTGCCGAAACCGACGCCGGCCCGCAGAGAACGCGACCCTCCCGCCCAAGCCGGGTGACGTCGTCGTGCGTCATTCCCAGTTCCATGAGTACTTCGGTGGTGTGTTCGCCGAGCAGCGGCGGGGGCGACACGATCTCGCTGGCCTCGCCGTCCAAGCTCAGTGGCCCGCGCAGGAGTGGAAGCTCAGAGCCATCCCGCCGCTGGGTGTGCTGGACAAGACCCAGAGCGGCAACCTGCTCGGAAGCCAGCGCCTGTACGTAGTCGTAGATGGGACCGCAGGGGATACCCGCCTGGCTGATCAAGGACACCCATTCGGCAGCTGGTTTGCCCGCCAAGGCAGCTTCGATGAGTTCGGTAAGCAGCTGCCTGTTGGCTGAGCGGTCTGCACCAGTGATGAAGCGGGGATCCTCTACGGCCAAGGGAATGCCTAACAAGCCACAGAATTCCTTCCACTGTTTGTCGCTGCCCACTGCGATGTTGATGGGTTCGGTGGCGGTGGCGAACTTGCCGTAAGGGGCGATGACTGGGTGGTTGTTCCCTTGTGGCGTGGGCGCTTCGCCGAGGCTGAGCGCCTTCTGTCCTTGAAAAGCAGACAGGTTCAACGCGGTTTCCAAAAGTGAAGTGGACACCCTGCTGGCGTTCACACCATTGCGGGCCCCGAGCAGCGCTGCGAGGATCCCAACCGCGCACACCATTCCGGAGGTGATATCCACGATCGGTATCCCAACCCGGTATGTTTCGCCGGCACCGGACCCCGTGACCGACATCAGTCCGGACATTCCCTGGATGACCTGATCCAGTCCGGCGTCGTCCTTAAGAGGCCCAGTGTTGCCGAACCCGGTGACGGATCCGACGACGAGCCCGGGATTGAGTTCGTCCAATCGTGAAGAGGCGAACCCCATTTTCTCAAGGGTGCCGGGTTTGAAGTTCTCCACCAGGACGTCGGCCTCGGCGATCAGCGTGGAGAGGATGTCGCGTCCCTCGGCTGAGTAGAAATCGACGCATACAGAGGATTTGTTCCGGTTCACAGAATCGAAGTAGAGGCTGTGGCCATCTTGGAACGGCGGCCATTGGCGGGCGGTATCGCCCCCATTGATGCTTTCTACCTTGATGATCCGGGCACCCATATCGGCCAGGAGTGCGGTGCAGTAGGGTCCCGCGAGGGCTCGGCTAAGATCGACCACGGTGATTCCGCGGAGTGGTTTGAGCATGGTGGGCACCTTTCGTGCATAGGAGACTTGAGTGCATAGAAGAGTGTGAAAAGGAAGCTAGAGGCTGGACGGAACCACCAGCGCACCGACCAGCAGCAGGGGCCCGACCACCACCATGGACAGCCCCCAACGGGTGAGGAGCCTGGTGATGCGGGGCCGCTCATCTGCATCGACCGTGGCCACGAAGGTGGCGCCGACGGTCGAGAACGGCGAGACGTCAACGATGGAGGAACACACCCCCAGTGCGGCGATGACGGCCCACCCGGCAATATCTCCCGAGGCCACGAGCGGCAGTGCCAGCGGCACGAGCGCCGCGAGCATTCCGGTGGTGGAGGCGAACGCGGAGATGAGCCCGCCGATCCCGCAGATCACCAGCGCGGCCAGCAGGGGAGTCCCGACGGCGCCCGCTGCTTCGCCGAGCATTGCGACGGCGCCCATGGTCTGAAGCACTCCGACGAACGTGATGATCCCGCCCACCAGCAACACGGTGGACCAGTCGATTTTGGCGACAGAAGATTTGCCGGATTGCGGATCGCAAAGGGTGAGGACTGATGCGAACGCGAAGCAGAGAACGCCGATGTCCGGATTTGAGCCCAAGACCGACATGAGGACGACGGTGACAACCAGGCCGGCCATGCACAGCACCGTGATGATTTGGTTGCGGTTGAGCTTTGAGGTCGACGTCGGTACCTCCGGCGCCGCTGCCTGAGGCGCGGCTGCCGGGTCAAGGACCTGAACGGCTGCTTGCTTGCCGCGAGCAATGTTGCCTTCGCGCTCAAAGGGGTGCGACGGCGTCGGGCGGTTTGCGCTGAAGGACGGCAGCTGGGTGCCGAAACCATCAGCGGTACGCTTGTTGAGCAGCTTGAACCCGCCGAACATCACATAGGCGGCGGCCAGCAGCAGGAGATTGGTTCCCAGGGCGACGCTGAAGAGGACCAGGGGATCAAGGTCGATTCCCGCTGCCCGGGCTGTGCCGTACGTGACAATGCCGTACAAGCTGGTGGGGGCGAAGCCACCTGCACTCAGGCCGGACCCAATGGCGATGCCCATCAGCATGCGGTCGATGCCATAGCGTTTGGCGAGCGGCATGCCGATGGGGGCCATGACCAAGCCTGCCAAGGGGGAACCCATAGCTGAGATGCCGATGGTGAGCGCGAAAAATGCGATGGGGAGAAAGAAGGCGCGGTCACCTACTTTGGTGATGGCCATCTCGATGATGCG
This sequence comes from Paenarthrobacter sp. 2TAF44, assembly GCF_052114885.1. Lineage (NCBI taxonomy): Bacteria > Bacillati > Actinomycetota > Actinomycetes > Micrococcales > Micrococcaceae > Paenarthrobacter > Paenarthrobacter sp. 2TAF44. The sequence continues at coordinate 281,120 of NZ_JBFRFP010000002.1, forward strand.
GTCGATGGTTCCGTTGGCCTGGGCGATCGAGAAGAAATACGTGACGCCTACGAGCAGGACGAGGATCCCGATGGGGAAGCCCGACACCACCTTGTCGATGGTCATTCCTGCCATCCAAACGCCAACGCCGGCAGCCGCTGCGAACATGAGCACGCCAATGTGCACTTTGCGCAGGGTTGCAAGGACAAAGACGCCCACAAAGATGGCGAGGGCAGCTATTTGTTGTTCCAAGAGCCGTTCTCCAATCAAACATCGTCGGTTCACTGGATGAACCAATGGTTCATTCTGGGAAATCGCCTGTACCGTAGGGCATAAGAAAGTGAGCGGTCAAGGGGGAGTGCGAATGAGTACCCAGAGTGTGGTCACGGCGATACGGGTTCTAGAAGCCGTGTCGGACAACCAGCCGGCAGGGCTATCGGAGCTGAGCCGTGAGGTGGACGTCCCGAAGGCTACGGTCCTTCGTATGCTGAGGACCCTGGCGGAATTGGGATGGGTGGCACAGTCTGAAGCCCAGGCGGGAAAGTGGGTCCTGACCAACCATGCCTTTGCTGTGGCAAGCCGTGGCAGCAGCGGCTCCGTCATCCGCGACGCCGCCATGGGCCCTCTGAACGCATTGCAGTTGGACACCACGGAGACCGTCCACCTCGCAGTCCCGGACCGCGGATACATGCTCATCATCGAACGCCTCGACACGCCCCACGTCCTCCGGGCTTTCCTTCCGCTGGGATCCCGACTGCCGATGCATGCGTCCTCCACCGGGATTGCCTACTTGTCAGCTGCTGACGACGCAATCGTGGATGAATATCTGGCCACACCCCTTGAAGCCCTAACACCGCAAACCGTCGTTGACCCGGCCCAACTCCGGGCCATGATCGGGGAAACCCGCGCCCGCGGATACTCCATCAATGAACAGGGCCTCAGTACGGGAATCACCTCAATCGGGGTTCCTTTGCTGGGACCAGGCGGCGTGGCCGCAGGATCAATCTCCATCTCCGGGCCTTCAAGCAGGATCGTGCCTGCCAAGTATCAGGAGTACGGCGAGGCCGCTGCGGGTACTGCGCGGGAGATCAGCCAGGCACTCGGAGCCTTTTCGGCGAAGAGGTACTAAGTTTCCTGTCGAAATACTTCGCCGGGACAGAACGCGCGCCTATCATGATGCTGTGCACGTGCTTCGGAGGGCAGTGGTTCTGTTTGAACTGTTGTCATTTGGGGTAAGTACGGAATAAGGAGATCATTTCTCCGTTCGGTGCCCGTTGCTTTGGGGTGGAGCTCCAATTGGAGTCCCAGCGGACGCCTTCCTAACTGGACAAATTTGTTTGAAGGGATGCGTAGCTTAGATGAACACACTATTGGTGATTGCCGGCGTCATTGCGATCGTGCTGCTGCTTGTTGGCGGTTTTAACCAGGCCTTGAGTTTCCTGCTGTGGGTAGGAATTATCTTGCTGGTCTTGGCCCTTATTGGCTGGGTTCTTGGCCGGGGCCGGTCGCGCGTATGACAACTGATCCAACCGAAGTTGCCGGCTTCAGCCAGGTACACGATGGGATCACGACACCAGGTCATCCGATCCCCCGTGATCTTGGGGCACCCGCCTCCAACGATCAGGTACCTGTTGGCGACGCATCCGGGGAGGGTTCGGAAGATGCCGCCGATGCTGGAGGGAATGAATCAGCGAATCCACCCGGGCCGGCAGAAGAAAAGGATGAGCGAACCGCAGATGATCGCGGTTTGACTACCGAAACCAATCCTTCGGATTGACACGGGTTTTGCGGTCGCGGGCAGGGTACGAATCCCCGCCCCGACCGCGCCCTTGGCCACCCAGAAAGTAGTAATACCTGGGTTTCCCGTTTTATCGATTGGGGAAGAAATGCGAATCGGTTCAATTATTGGGCTGTTCGTAGTTGTGTGGCTCGTCATTGGAGCAATAGCGGCCGGTCAACGCGGCTATTACAACGCCCCACCCGCGCAGTGTTCGCAGTTTGCGACCATCGCCCTGAATATTGTGGCCGGGCCCCTTAATTACACGGGGATGGATCCACAAGCCGGCTGCCAGATTCCGCAGCCATCGTGAGTTCGAATGGCAGGCGCCTCGCGTCGATTCTCCTGGCTCTGGCGGTACTCGCCGGGGTGCTGACCGCATGCTCACAGCGGCCTTCCCCCGACGCGCTTAAGGGACCAGCGAAAGACGTGTTTTCCGCCGTCCAAGCCGCCACCCTGGCTGTAGACCTCAGGATCAAGGACAGCACGACGGCGGCTGCCGGGTCCACTGCGGCAGATGACATGCTGGGCGAGGTCCAGTCGGCTGCCGATGAAGTTGAAGGTTTCACAGCCCCAACCGAGGAGGAAAAGTCGCTTCGGGATGACATGCTGGCCTCCTTCGCCACCATCTCGCGCGCGTTGCTCCATGCCCGTGATGCGTTGACTGCCCCGAGCGGCGGCCCTGAACAGGGGCAATCGGGATCAGGCGCGCACGGCCTGCCAGAAGTCCTGGGTGAGTTGCGCAGTGCCACCGATCAGCTCAAAGCCCTCATGACCAAGGCCGGCATCCAGTGAAGCGGCTCCTCGGTGTTGCCCTGGGCATCCTGACGGCGATCGGGGGCTTTGTTGACATCGGGGATTTGGTGACCAATGCCGTAGTAGGTTCACGCTTTGGGCTTTCCCTGGCGTGGGTGGTGGTGGTCGGCGTCGTCGGAATCTGCCTCTTTGCCAACATGTCAGGACGGGTGGCGGCCGTCTCAGGCCGGGCAACCTTCGAGGTGATTCGTGAGCGCATGGGGCCGCGTGCCGGGCTGGCCAACCTTGCCGCTTCCTTCCTGATCAACCTGATGACCGTCACCGCCGAGATCGGCGGCATCGCCCTGGCCCTGCAGTTGGCCAGTGGCGTGGCTTATCTGCTGTGGGTCCCCGTTGCGTTGCTGGCTGTGTGGCTGGTCATTTGGCGCGTGAAGTTCAAGATCATGGAGAACGTCACCGGGCTCCTGGGACTTTCCTTGATCGTCTTTGCAGTGGCCCTTTTCCTGCTCAAGCCCGATTGGGGTGTCCTGGCCAGCCAGGCGTTCGCACCGTCGGTCCCACAGGAGGAGGGCTCAGGGGTCTATTGGTACTTCGCCATCGCACTGTTCGGGGCTGCCATGACACCCTATGAGGTCTTCTTCTTCTCCTCGGGCGCTGTGGAGGAAAGGTGGAAGGTCAAGGATCTGCTCCAGGCCCGGATGAATGTCCTGCTTGGTTTCCCACTGGGTGGGTTCCTTTCCGTGGCAATCGCCGCTTGCGCCGCCGTCGTCCTCCTGCCTGCGGGGATCAGCGTCACTACGCTTTCGCAAGTGGCGTTGCCCGTCGCGCAGGGGGGAGGCCAGTTAGCGCTGGCTGTGCTGATTTTGGGCGTTGTGGCCGCTACATTCGGGGCGGCTCTGGAAACGACGCTTTCAAGCGGCTACACGTTGGCGCAGTTCTTTGGGTGGTCGTGGGGAAAGTTCCGGCGCCCGGCTCAGGCAGCCAGGTTCCATATCTCCATGATCGTGGTCCTTCTGGCAGGTGCCGCAGTCCTCGCCACTGGTGTAGATCCCATCCTGGTGACGGAGTATTCGGTGGTGTTCTCCGCGATCGCCCTTCCGCTCACCTATCTACCGATCCTGATTGTCGCGAACGATCCCCAATATATGGGCGAGCACGTTAACAACAGGGCAGTGAATATTGCCGGAATGGTGTATTTGGTGATCATCCTGGCTGCATCCTTGGCGGCCATTCCGCTCATGATTGTTACAGGAGCAGGCGCATGAGTGCCACCAAGCGCAAGAGGATCCAGCCGAGGGAAATCAGGCCTGCGCCGCGCCCGGCCGGGTTGGTCCTTGACGCCCAGCTCCACCTGCTGGACCGGCAGGTGTTGGACGTCGACGGCGTACCTGTCACCACCGTGGACGACCTCGAGTTGAGCGGTCCCGCGGCTGACGAGCCCATCCCGGAAGGCGCAGAACCGCCCACTATTACTGCACTGCTAACAGGCGCAATACTGGGCACGCGGATCTTCGGCGGCAGGCCGCCGTCGAACAGGTTGATCCGTATTCCATGGGATGCGGTTTCCGGTGTGGACACTGTTATTACGGTTGGAGTGCGTTCTGACTCGCTCGAAGCATCATGGGTGGAGCGGTGGCTTCGGGATCGTGTCATCGGCCGGATTCCGGGAGGTAGACATGATCCTGAATGACGTGTTGGGAACGAGGGTGGTGGACAGCAACGGTGAGCTGCTGGGGCAAATCTCGGACGCCCGCTTCGCACTGGACGCGACGCCAACCCAGCCACTGAGCCGGGCCCGTTTGGTGGGCATCATCGTCAGTCCGCGCACCGCGACATCATTCCTTGGATTTGAACGGCAAGGGATGACGCAGCCCTGGCCGGTGGCGCAGTTCATGCGTTGGTGGCATAGAGGATCGTTCCTGGTGTTGTGGGAGGACATAGCGATGATGGGTTCACAGGAGGTGGTGTTGCGTCCGGACTTCGTGGCTTACGAATCCGGGCTGCCACGATAGCGCCCCAAGCACCAAATTGCTAAGTTTGCTGACTAATTTCTTCAAAGCATGGACACGTCGCCAACCGTCCTTATAGGTTCGAAGTGTTCCATTAACACGTTCCACCGCATGGAAAGGACAGGTCACATGGACAAGCAGAACGCCACGCCTGAAGAGGAAGCGGGGGGCTACGGCACCCCTACAGCAGAGCAGGAAGCGGGCGGATCGCAAGCCCAGCCCCGCGTGGAAGAGGATCTCAGCGAAGCCGGCTTGAGCGAGGACAGCCCTGACGGCGAAACATACGTAACCGGCGCCCCAAATCTCAGCCACCTGGATCCTGAGGACTCGGACAGCGCGGGCGAACCGGGGGCAGGCCGCTTTGGCGGCATCGACGAACAGTCCCAGGCCGAGCAGAATCTGGACCAGCCTGCTGACTCACTGGCCGATGGCAGTGGCAATGAGCTGCCACGGGACCAGTCACCCAAGGACGACGACGAAGAGGATTTCGACGCAGGTTAGGCCGTAACCCCGGCGCGCCCCATAAGACAGGCGCGCCAACGGTTATGCAGCCAGCCGGCTGGCGCGCCGCCGGCATTACCCAACTCAAAAGAGTCCGTACAAGAAGAGAACATTGAAGGAGCGACAACCCATGGCTACCGTCAATAAAACAATCGAAGTAGATGTACCTGTGTCCGTTGCCTACAACCAGTGGACGCAGTTCGAGACTTTTCCTCAGTTCATGAACGGGGTTGAATCCGTGGAGCAGATCGATGACACCGCGCTCCACTTTGCAACGAACGTGGGTGGCGTGAAGCGCGAATACGACGCCCAAATCATTGAGCAGGTACCTGATTCCCTGGTCAGCTGGGCGAGCGTGGACGGCCCGCGTAACGCGGGAACGGTGACGTTTGAACCGTTGGACACCGGACACACCCGCGTCAACGTGGAGATCGATTGGGAGCCGGACACCCTCGCTGAAAAGGCCGGCTCGGCAGTCGGAGCTGACAGTTTGCGTGTGGGCGCGGATCTGGACAAATTCAAGAAGTTCATCGAAGCCCAGGGACACGAAACCGGAGCCTGGCGTGGCACGGTATCGGGTGGCGATGTGGACGAAGGCGGAGGAGCATTGGTTTAACGGCTTCCGGTTAAGCCTCTTACCCTGGAGGTCGGCCAGCGAACGGGCCGGCCTCCATGGGTGCCACGAAGAATAAGCTCCAGCAAGGAGAAGTGATGGCCACGTCCAGCAACGTAGAGGAAGAACGGAAGTTCGACGTCGATCCGTCCACGCCGCTTCCCACACTTGAAAAGATCGACGGCGTGGCCCGGGTGGGAGAGCCAGCCACCCATAGCCTGGAAGCGGTCTACTTCGACACCAGCAATCTCGCGCTCGCGGCCCGCGGAATCACGTTGCGGCGGCGCACCGGAGGTCCCGACGCCGGATGGCACCTCAAGCTGCCCCACAGCCCAGGACGTCGTACCGAGATCCACGCGCCTTTGGGCCAGGCCGATACCGTGCCGGTGGAGCTGATGGACCGGGTCCTTGCTTATACGCGGGGACACGCGGTCATTGCAGTTGCCACACTCAATACCGAACGAACCAGCTATCCCCTCTACCAGGACGACGGCGGCCGGGTGGCGGAGTTCGTGGATGACCACGTGCGGGCGCTCGTTTCGCTGGGGGATTCCCTTTCACTCGGCACCGCTGAACAACCTCCCACTGAACAGCAGTGGCGCGAGTGGGAAGTGGAACTCAACGGTAGCGGGCACGCGGACCATGCTGACGACATCCTGGATGCCGTCGCAGCCCGGCTCACCGAGGCCGGGGCAAGCCCCAGCGAACGCACCTCCAAACTGGCAACAGCTTTGGGAGATTCCTGGCCGCGTGCAAAGGGGACCGGCCGCGAGGTCCCCAGCCGAAAGGGTCCGGCCGTTGTGCCTGTGCTGAACTACCTCGACGCCCAGGTGGCCAAGTTGCTCCTGCAGGACGCGCATGTGCGAATGAACCGTGACGATTCCGTCCATGAGATGCGCTCGTTGACCCGGCGGATCCGCTCGGTACTCCATAGTTACCGAAAGCTTTTCAAGGGTTCCCCGGTTCAGGAACTTGAGCTCGAGCTGAAATCGTTGGCCAAGACGCTTGGACGCTACCGGGACGTGGAGGTCCTCCATGAGCGGCTCCGGAAGGATGTGGATGAGCTGCCGATGAAGCTGGTTTTGGGTCCGCTTCACGCTGAGCTGGATGAGCGGATGAAGGTTCGGGCGGACACGGCGATGGCAGCCATCAGGACACGGCTCAACAGCCCCCGCTATTTCAGGCTCCTGGATGGGCTCGAAGCCTTCCTGGACTCTCCCGCCATTGCGCCGAAAGGAACCGGGCCTGCACGCAAGACCACAGTGAAACTCGTCAACAAAACGGCCAAACGCCTCACCAAACGACACGACGCAGCGGTGGGTGCCGCCGTCGGGCCTTCACGTGACGCGGCGTTTCACAATGTGCGCAAGACTGCCAAGAAGCTGCGCTTCGCCGCGGCCACCGCTGAAAGTGTCCACGGGAAGCGCGCCGCGAAGCTCGCTGACGCTGCCCATGATGTCCAGACCATTTTGGGTGAACATCAGGACAGCGCCATGGCCCGTGCCGAGCTTTTGAAGCTGGGGTCCGTGTCCGGTGCCGGTAACAGCGCCTTCACTTACGGCCTGCTCCATGCCGCAGAACGAGCGAAGGCCGACGCCGCGCAGCAGCAGTATCTGCGTAGCGGCAAGAAAGCCCGGAAGCTCCGCCTCAAAAAGTAGAGGTACTACTTCTTGAGGAAGGTCAGAAGGGCTTCGTTGACCTCGGCGCCGTGCGTCCACAACAGACCGTGGGGTGCGCCCTCGATCTCCTGATACTCGGCGCTGGGCAGTGCGTTCTTGAAGCGCCGCCCCGTGACGTCGATGGGGAGGATGTTGTCCGCGGTGCCGTGAACGATCAAAGCGGGAACATCGATCTTGGGGATGTCTGCACGGAAGTCGGTCAGCCAAGTGGGCTGCGCGGCTGCGGAAGCAAAGGCACCCGACTGGCTGGCAATGTTCCAGCTGGCGTCCAGGGATTCCTGGCTGAGGCGCTCTGTCCCCAGGAAGGTTTCGGTGTTGTAGAAGTTCTTGAAGAACTCGGTAAAGAAGGCATAGCGGTCGGCCTTGGCGGCCTCATACAGCCCGTCGAAGACATCCTGTGGAACGCCGTCCGGGTTGTCGTCGGTCTTCAGCATGAAGGGCTCCAGGGAACCGAGGAAGACGGCCTTCGCCACCCGGGACGAACCGTAGGTGCTGATGTAGCGTGCAACCTCTCCCGTTCCCATGGAGAAGCCAACCAACACGGCATCGTTCAGGTCCAGGGTTTCCAGGAGGGTCTTGAGATCTGCGGCGAAGGTGTCGTAGTCAAAGCCGACTGTGGGCTTGCTGGACCTACCGAAGCCCCGGCGGTCGTAGGTAATGACGCGGTAGCCGGCGTCCAGGAGGGCAGCAGTTTGCTTCTCCCACGATGAACCGTCCAGCGGATACCCGTGGATAAGGACCACTGGCTGGCCCGTCCCGTGGTCCTCATAATAAAGCTCAATCTCGGTGCTGTTTTCGTTTCCGACGGTGATGTAAGCCAAAACTGAAGTCCCTTCTTAGCGGTTCTGGGTGGAACAGGTCCAGCCTACTGTCCAGACATACAGAGACACGCCCACAGCGGTGAGGGTGGTGTTCCCACCACCACCATCCACGGACACTGGTTGCCGAGGGCTGCGCGATGGATTCTAGGATCACCGCCGATGACGATCCTAGGAATACCCATGCCACTTGCCCTACGCTCCAGCACCCGGAGTTACGCCTCCATCGACGAACTCCTGGGCGATGGCCGCCGTCGGTTCTTCAGCCACGGCTACAAGACCACCAATCCAAGGCTCCGGGAACTCCGCGTGAACCATACGGTCTCCGAATCCACGCTCACGGCCCGTGCCGCTCTCGGCGTTGAAGGTACGTGGTCCATCAAGGGGAACTCCGAGCAAACACCGCACCTTGGCACCACGGATGTCCTTGTTTTGGCTGCCAGGATGGCAGAGGCCTTGCTGGCCAGCCGCTATTCACCTGAACTGTTACCTGCCGCCTACCTGGCGTCGGTGACCATCTCGGGTGGCAGTGAACCTGTGGAAGGTACGCTGGGCGATCTCGAATGCCGGGCGACGCTGCAGGACCTGGGAAACGCTTCGGTCCTTCGCTGCTCTGTTGCGTCCATGACCGCGGTATTGCAGGTGGCCCACGAGCACGCCGAACTCGGGCTCGCGTCAGTCCAATCGCCGTCCGAGGAAGCTTTGGTGGGTGACGCCGGCACGCGTCTCTACGGTGGGCTGTGGGCAGAACGGCAGGTTTCGCTGCTGGATGTCGTCCTGGATCCGAATGAAGGAGATGCCGGTGAAGGAACGGCCCGCGCCAGGCTCTCCTTCCGCCAGCAGCCCTCACTGAGCCGACGCCTGGATGACCGCCGCGGGCTGGAGGCCGCCTACCCACAGGCGCTGTCCGCCGTCGAGTACTTTGTTGCCTCGCTGCAGCTGGGACAGGTTCTCCTGTACCGGCTCGATTCCCTGAACCGTGCGGACAGCAACACCTTGTGGATGCGCAAAACCCGCATCACGCTCAGCGGCACCTGCCCGAAGAATGGGGGCGGGCAGGGGACCGGCCTTGCGGTGCGCCTGCATAAGAGCCGGTTGATCGAAAAGGACGGCGGATGGTGGCGCTGCGCCGACGTCGTAGGAACGTTCGACGGCGGCGAAGTAGTTTGCAGCGTTGCCCACCAACTGCCGTCCCGAATTGCGGCCGTGCGCGCTTCCGTGGGGGATGAAAAATGAGTGCGGCGTCCGCCGTTGTCCGGGGACTGGGTGGCGCGCTGCCCAGGAAGGTGGTCACCAACGAGCACCTGTCTGCCGTCATGGACACCTCCGACGAATGGATCAGGCGCAGGACAGGCATCGCCGAACGCCGCCACTCGGACAAAACGGAAAGCACCAGCGTCTTGGCCACCACGGCCGGGCGGCGAGCCTTGGCCAGTGCCGGCGTCGATTCGGCTGGGCTCTTGATTGTGGCGACCTCGACGCCGGACAAGGTCTGCCCGGCCACGGCACCCAAGGTGGCAGCAAACCTGGGGTTGAAGGGCATCGCTGCATTCGATGTATCCGCGGTTTGCTCCGGATTTGTCTATGCCTTGACTACGGCCACGTGGGCCATCCGCTCGGGATCCGTGGACTCGGCACTGGTAATCGGCGCTGACACGTTCACCCGCCTGCTCGATCCGACGGACCGGACCACCTCGGTGATCTTCGGGGACGGAGCGGGCGCGGCTTACCTGTCGGCCGGAACGGCAGACGAACCCGGAGCCATCAAGGCGTCGACGCTGCACTCCGACGGCGAGGGCGAAACGCTCATCCATGTGCCGGAAGGCCTGGGTTCATTTTTTGAGATGCAGGGCAAGGAGGTGTTCACGCAGGCAGTCGCGGCGATGTCCGGTTCTGTGGAAACAGTGCTCGCAAGCGCTGATTGGGTTGCCGACGACGTGGATTCCTTGATTGCACACCAGGCGAACCTTCGGATTCTGAACGCCGTTGCTTCGGTGACCGGCATTCCGGAATCCAGGGCCGAGGTCCACCTGGACAGGGTGGGCAATACGTCAGCCGCATCCATCCCGTTGGCCATGACCGACGCCGGAACCAAAGGCCACAGGAGCCCCGGGGACAAGGTGGTCCTGACGGCCTTTGGCGGAGGAACCACCTGGGGGGCCATTGCCATGACCTGGCCATCGATCTCGGTTGTCGACCCGCACTAGGGCCGGACACCGATTCCTGCAGGCCGGGGTGCCATGCAGGACCACTGTGGCGCCGGCTAACCCGGGCCACCTGTAAAAGGGGGAAGCAAATGGAAATTACAGCTATGGACGTCGTAGGGGCGATCGGGTCCACCATGGACGAGCTCGGCCACATGGGGCCTGACGACTCGTTCGCCGACCTTGACATCGATTCACTGTCACTTGTTGAAGCCGCCGTGATCCTTAGCAACAAATTCGGTGTTCGCGTGGATGAATTCGAGCTCACCGAGGCAGGCAGCGCCCGCGCCGCAGCCAGCATGCTCACGGCAAAGCTGGCCATGCAGCCCGCCATCTAGCCACACCACCACAAGAAGACGCAAACAGTAAGGACACCCATGCCCACTCCGGCGATTGCAGTTGTTTATTATTCAGGCTCGGGCCACACCAAGGTGCTGGCAGACGCAGTGGTTTCCGCTGCCGCCGCCACCGGAGCCACAACGGCCCTCCTGCGCGTGGATGAGCTGACCCAGGAATCCTGGGATTTCATCGACCAGGCAGACGCCATCATTTTCGGCGCCCCCACCTACATGGGCACCGCACCATCGGCCTTCCATGCGTTCGCCGAGAAGACTGCAGGGCGTTGGGCCGTGCAGAAATGGCACAACAAGCTGGGTGCGGGCTTTACCAATGCCGCCTGCAAGGCAGGTGACAAGAATTCCACCCTGGACTACTTCTCCACTTTCGCAGCCCAACACGGTATGAACTGGATCAACCTGGGCTTGCTCCCGGGATGGAAGAGCACCAAGGGCACAGAAAACGATCTCAACCGCTTTGGCTACTTCAACGGTGCCGCCGCCCAGACATTCTCGGACGTCGGTGTGGAAGGCGTTCACCCTGCAGACATCGCTACTGCGGAGCACCTGGGGCGGCGGGTTGCGGAGATGGCCGCTATCTTCGCCGCCGGCAAGACCGCTCTTGACCGCCAACTCGTGAGCGCGGGAGCTTAGGTCCTTCTAGTCTCAGCGCCGCGGAAAAAGCCTGGCGACGCCCATATCCGGGCGTCGCCAGGCTTTTTCCATGGCGCCGAATAGTTTGCGTGTCACAGCCAGTTTGCGTGTCATAAGGGGGCATGCGTGTCATAAGCGGCCTCGGCGGACAGGGTGGCTGCCACGATCGCCCTGACCTTCGGGTTGCCTACATGGAACAGATGGCCACCGCCCACGACCTCGATCAATCGTGGCTTCTGCGCGCACCAGTCCGCCCAGCGCAGTGACTCTGAAGCCGTAACCACAGGGTCATCAGAGCTGTAGAGGACCGTGGCCGGCACCTCCAATTGGCGGGCAGGCAGTCTGCCGGGATAGCTCTCCAACAATGCCAGATCCTCAAGCAGTACTTCCCGGGCCCGCTCGGACAGGGCGGTCGTGCTGAGCACGAGCTCGGCCAGGGCCGCCACGGATGGCGAAGCCCCGGACTGTGCTGTCCCGGACCGGGAGCCGGACGCGGCTGCCGCGGCAGCACCGGCGTCGTACATTCCCGACGGCGGCCGGGCGGCTGCGAGGAACACGTGCACCACCCGCCCGGTTTCCTGAAGCCAAAGGGCGGCCTCGAAGGCGAGCACCGCCCCCATGCTGTGGCCATAGAGCGCCAATTGCCCGGACTGCGAGCTTGCGATTCGTTCGGCCATAGCGGCCGCGGCACCGCCAATCGAACGGAAATCCCTGCCGCGATATGCGAGCTTGGTGACGTGCATGCCGTCAAAACGCCAGCCCGCAAAACTGGCTGTGGTTCCGCCGGCGTGGTGCAGGCAAAACAGGTGCATGCCGGCGTCCTGGCGCTAGTTGAAAGCGAGCCGGTGGCGGTCGTGTTCCATGCGGGACGCGGCGACGTCGTCCATGTGTTCCTCAGCCCACTCCTTCATCTCGAAGATGATCCGCAGAAGCGAATGTCCGCGCGGAGTGAGCTCGTAGTCAGTTCGCACGGGGACGGAGACGGTCACATGCCTTAGGACCAGCCCGTCCCGTTCAAGCGAGCGCAGCGTGGAGGTCAACATTTTCTGGCTTGCGCCGGGTATCCGCTTGCGGAGGTCGCTGTGCCGCTGCTGCCCGTCCTCCAGTGCGAGCATCACCAAGGTGACCCACTTGCTGCTGATGGCCTCAAGCAGTTGGCGTGCCGGGCAAAGATCCAGGGAGGCGTTGTAGTGCTTCTGGGCCTTCATGCGTTTCTGTTCAGCCGTGAGAGTCATTTCCCCAATACTTTCCTCATCAAATGGACTGCTTGCCACAGCTTACTTGGGGGTTGTTACAGGTGGGGAAACTGCGACTCAAACCTTAACTGCCTCTGGGGTGATCAGCAGGGATTCTCCGGCCAATGCCATGAAAGGAAGATCCGAACTGTGGTCCCCGTAGGCGAAGCTGCCTGAGAGGTCCACCGAGAACTCGGCGGCGTGCGCTGCCACGGCCCGCGCTTTGGCGTCGGCTACCAGGGCTTCCTCGATGTCGCCGGTGTAGATGCCATTCGCGGCAATAGGGAACGTGCACAGCAGCTCGAGCTGGGGCCACCGCCGTCGAACACGTACCAAAGCAAGCTCGAACGACGCCGTGACGGCCACAATGCGCCGTCCCTCCGCGGTGTGTTTGTCCAGGAGGGAGGCGACGGGTTCCAGGAAGGACCAGCCGTTCGGCGACGCGGCCTGGAAATCTGCCCAGCGCTCGCCGAGTTCCTGGACTTCGCTCACGCTGCGGCCCCGCCACCAGCTGAAGTACCGGGCGTTCGTCACGGATCTTGGTACGCGGTTCCTGGCTGCCGCCTGCAGGCCCTCAAGGAAGTCCTCCGCCTCGGCTTTGCGGGAGTTGCCGGCGTCGAAGCGGAGGAACTCGAAGATGGTGTTGTAGGCGGTGACGGTGCCGTCGATGTCGGTGTAGGCGGCCTGCAAGCTGTTTCCGGATTCTTCCACAGGAAGAATCCTAGGGACCGCTCCGGCACATGGAAGCCTTCCAGGGGAGGGCACTTTGAGGTGCCCTAGGCACAAAAAAGTGCGTTCTTACGCGCCGATGCGATGTCCGTGAGGATCGAATACGGGGCACAAAACGTCCCCGCAGCAAAGCCTCGAAAGGAAGCCAATGCCTACCATCCTCCACATCAACGCCTCTCCGCGCTACGCCAACAGCGACTCCCTGCGGTTGGCCCGGCACTTCATCGACTCCGTCCAGGCTGCCGGTCCGGAGAGCTTTGAGCTGGAGACCCTGAACTTGTTCGACGACGGTGCGTTGCCTGTTTTCGGTCGGATCGCGGCTGCCGCCAAGATGGCCGTCTTCACCGGACAGGACCAGACGCCGGAGCAGGTTGCCGCTTGGGAATCCGCCCGCGCTGTCTTCGATCAGTTCGCTGCAGCCGACGCATACGTCTTCAACGTCCCCATGTGGAACTCGGGCGTCCCCTACGTGCTGAAGCAGTGGATCGACATCATCACCCAGCCCGGCTGGAGCTTCGGCTTTGACCCGGAGCAGGGCTACCGCGGTCTCATGGAAGGCAAGCAGGCCCTTGCGATCCACACCAGCGGGGTCTACGCGCCGGGTGTTCCGGCCGCTTTCGGCTCCGACTTCAGCAGCACCTTCTTCGCTGACTGGCTGAACTTTGTGGGCATCGAGGACGCAACCCACGTCCGCTTCGCCCCCACCGTCCTGAACGGCGACGTCGATGGCACCCGCAAGGTTGCAGAAGCGGACCTGAGCGACGCCGCAATTGAGTTCGCCGGCAAGCTCAGCGCCGCAGGTACCCTCCAGCTCGTCAACGACTAGGAGCTCCCTGTGCGCATCGGCATTTCGGGTACCTATTCCTCAGGCAAGACATTTACCTCCATGGCCTTGTCCCACTACACCGGGTTGCCCCGCACCAAGGCCAGGACCATGCGGGAAATCCTGCCCGAGGCCGCCCCTGGCAAGACCCTCGAGCAATGCACTGCCGCGGAGCTCATCCAGATGATCGTGACCCGTCACGTGGAGCGTGCCGTGTATGAGGACAAGCTCTCGGCCGGTTTCATCTCCGACGGTTCATCGCTGCAGGAATGGATCTACGGGTCCGTGCGGGTTTCCCTTGGGCTGAACCCCAGTGCCTCGGCACACCTGGCGGCGGGGGAGAGCGTGGAGAAGACTCCGGAACTCGCATTCTTCGAAGAGGTGATGACCAGCCTGGGCAACAGCTTCAAGAGGCACGTCAAGAACTCCTTCGATGTGTTCGTGCACCTGAAGAACGAGCTTCCGCTCTCTGCTGATGGACACCGCCCGGTCAACGATCAATTCCGGAATATGTCGGATGAGATCCTGCAGCACACCATGGACGAGTTGGGCATCCCCTTCCATGTTGTGTCCGGTTCCGTGGAGGAGCGTCTGGTCCGGATTGCTTCCCTGTTCAACCTGGAGCCGCGCATGAGTCCCCAGGACGCCACGCGCCTGGCAGCTGAGGAATACGCGCAGCTGGACGTGCGCTCCGAACGGGAGCGGGTCCTGCAGTAACCAGGAAATATCCATTTGGATCCTGCTCACCGGTTCGTCCGGCCATCCGCTGTGCCGTAGCTGCCCAGCGGGTGGCCGGACGCTCGTCTTTTTACTGGAGACCCATTGCCTACCGACCAGCCTCTTTCCCATCAAGCCCGTTCCAACCACGCCCGCCTTGGCGAGTTCTTCCGCACGCGTCGCGAGCAGACCCGTCCGCAGGATGTCGGATTACCAGTCAGCCCACGACGCCGGACTCCCGGACTCAGGCGCGAAGAGGTGGCAGTCCTGGCCAATGTTGGGGTCTCCTGGTACACGTGGCTGGAACAGGGACGGGCCATCGGCGCCTCGGAGGAAATCCTCGATGCCATTTCGAACGCACTGCGGCTCAGCCCTGAGGACCGGACCTATGTCCGGCGGCTTGCGTCCGGGCGCCGTTCGGGCCCTACCGGCAACACGGTCAGCGCAACCGGCGGTCCGGCTTCGGGACAGGCCACCGGTCACAGCTTCGACGTCGATGACGCCCAGCTTGCGCTGCTGCAGCAACTGGTGGATGCCATCGCGAATCCCAGCTACGTCGCTGACCCTTTCTGGACGGTGGTGGTCATGAATTCCGCCGCCGCAGAAACCTTCGATACCCGCGTAGGTGAAAGCTGCCTGCAACGCTTCTTCACGGATCCGGAGCTCGCCAGGCCCCACGTGCACAAGGAGATGATGGCCCGCTCCATGGTGGCGCAGTTCCGTGCGCAGTCAGCCAACTTCCCGGACGATCACCGTTTCGATGCCATGGCACGCGGCCTCTGCCAGGTCTCGGAAGCCTTCCGGGAGTTATGGCAGCGGCAAGTGGTTGGCGATTCGTACCACGTGGATGTTGTTTATGATCACCCCGAGGTAGGCCGCCTAAGTTTCGCTCCCATGGTGCTGGGTGTCCCGCAGTTCCGGGCCCTCCGTCTTTTCACTTACCTACCCAAAAGCGGAACCGGAACGCAGGCCGCCCTGCAAGGTTTGAACAGGAAAGCAGTGGTCTGAGAATCCCTCTAGTTGCCCACAGCAACCAGACGTAAACTGGCCTTCGGTTCACTACGTTGGTTCGGAGTTCCCATGCTTTGGAAGGTTCTTGTTCGGTTCCTGAAGCCGCACCAGCGGTTGCTGATTGCCGTCGTCGTATTTCAATTGGCGCAGTCCATCGCGTCCCTTTACCTGCCCACTCTGAACGCCGACATCATCGATAACGGCGTTGCGACCGGCGATACCGATTACATCCTGCGCATGGGTGGTCTCATGTTGCTGATCACGTTGTTGCAGATCGCGTGTGCGGTGGTGGCCGTTTACTTCGGCGCGAAGGCAGCCATGGGAATGGGCCGCGACCTGCGGGACGCCGTCTTTGCAAGGGTGGGGGAGTTCTCGGAGCAGGAAGTCACCAAGTTCGGGGCGCCGTCCTTGATCACGCGGTCCACCAACGATGTCCAGCAGGTTCAGCAACTGGTCCTCATGTCCTGCACGCTCATGGTCGCGGCTCCCATGCTGAGCATTGGCGGCGTGATCATGGCAGTCCGACAGGACGCCCAACTGTCATGGCTGATTGCGGTGTGCGTGCCTGTATTGCTGGTGGCCGTCGGGTTGATCGTGACCCGGATGGTGCCGCTGTTCCGCAAAATGCAGGTCCGGATCGACGCCATCAACCGTGTCCTGCGCGAGCAACTCACCGGCATCCGCGTGGTCCGTGCGTTCGTGCGTGAGGACATGGAGACCTCCCGGTTTGGCAAGGCGAACGACGACGTCACGGACGTCGCGCTGCGCGCCGGCCGTTTGATGGCGCTCATGTTCCCGGTGGTCATGTTGGTGATGAACATTTCCAGTGTGGCGGTGATCTGGTTCGGCTCGTTCCGGATCGAGGACGGCTCCATGCAGGTAGGCACGCTAATCGCCTTCCTGAGCTACCTCATGCAGATCCTCATGTCCGTCATGATGGCCACGTTCATGGCCGTGATGATCCCCCGCGCGTCCGTTTCTGCCGACAGGATCGGGGAGGTACTGGAGACCGCCTCAAGTGTCCAGCCGCCGTCGAATCCTGTTACAGGCGGTATCCGCCGTGGCGAACTGGAAATGCGCGACGTCGGATTCGCCTACCCGGGTGCCGAGCAGCCCGTGCTCAGCGGCGTTACCTTCACCGCCCTGGCCGGCCAGACCACGGCAATCATTGGCAGCACTGGCGCCGGGAAGACCACCTTGGTAAACCTCATGCCACGGCTCTTCGACGCCACTGCGGGAGCGGTCCGGATGGACGGCGTGGACATCCGCGACCTGCATCCGGACCTGTTGTGGGGGCACATCGGCCTGGTGCCGCAGCGGCCGTATCTCTTCTCGGGCACCGTCCGCAGCAACCTCCAATACGGCAAACCCGACGCCAACGACGACGAACTGTGGCAGGCCCTCTCAGTGGCCCAGGCGCGGGACTTTGTTGAAGAGATGGAAGGTGGACTGGATGCGCCCATCTCGCAGGGCGGCACCAACGTTTCCGGCGGGCAACGGCAACGCCTGGCCATTGCCCGGGCACTCGTGAAACAGCCGGAGCTCTACATTTTCGACGACTCGTTCTCCTCGCTGGATACCGCCACGGACGCCCGCCTCCGGCAGGCCCTCAAACACCACACCAACGGCGCCACGCTGGTGATTATCGCCCAGCGCGTCTCCAGCATCGCGGACGCGGACCAGATATTAGTGCTCGACGACGGCAGGATCGTTGGGCAGGGAACACACGATGAGCTGTTGGAGGCTTCCGAAACGTACAGGGAAATCGTGTCCTCCCAGCTGGCAGCGGAGGAGGCGGCATGAGCGCCATGACAGCAGGTCAACGTGGGCCGCAGCGGCCACCCATGGGGCCTGGACGCGGCGGTCCGTTCGCTGGCATGAGCATCCCGGCGGAGAAAGCCTCCAATTTCGGTGCCTCGGCCCGGCGGCTCCTGGGCACTTTGCGGCCTGAACGGTTCTGGCTGATGCTGGTCCTGGTTTTCGCGGTGGTCAGCGTTACCTTGTCCGTCATCGGGCCCCGGCTGCTGGGCGAAGGAACCAACCTCATCTTCGCCGGCGTCGTGTCCAAACAACTGCCCGCAGGGGTTTCCAAAGCCCAAGTGATCGCAGGCCTTCGGGCCTCCGGCGAGAACAACAAAGCCGACATGTTGAACGCCATGAACCTGACACCCGGCATTGGCATTGATTTTGCTGCGCTGTCATCCGTGCTGCTCTGGGTGCTGGCGCTGTATGTCATGGCCTCAGCGTTCGGCTGGATGCAGGCGTACGTGCTCAACGGCGTCGTACAGCGGACTGTGTACCGGCTCCGCGAGCGGATCGAAGCGAAGATCCATCGGCTTCCGCTGCGCTATTTCGACTCCATCCAACGTGGTGAGCTGCTCAGCCGCGTGACCAACGACGTCGACAACATCTCCCAAAGCCTGCAGCAATCCATCAGTCAGGTGGTGTCCTCGCTGCTGACCGTGCTGGGCGTGCTGGTGATGATGTTCCTGCTCTCGCCGCTGCTGGCCGTCATCGCGTTGGTGACCATCCCGCTCACCCTGGGGACCACGGTGGTCATTGCCAAGCGTTCACAGAAACTCTTCGTCGCGCAATGGAAAAACACCGGTGAGCTCAACGGGCAAATTGAGGAAACGTACACCGGTCACGCACTCGTGAAGGTCTTCGGCCGGCAAAACGAAGTCCAAGCGAAGTTCCGCGCCAAGAACAGCGAGCTGTACCAAGCAAGCTTCGGGGCACAATTCGTGAGTGGCCTGATCATGCCGGCCATGACGTTCATCGGAAACCTGGTGTACGTGGGCATCGCCGTGGTGGGCGGCCTGCAAGTGGCCTCTGGTGCAATGCAGTTGGGTGACGTGCAGGCCTTCATTCAATACTCACGCCAGTTCACCATGCCGTTGGCGCAGCTGGGATCCATGGCCAATATGTTGCAGTCGGGCGTTGCCTCGGCGGAACGGGTGTTCGACCTGCTGGATGAGGAAGAAGAATCGGCCGAACCTGCTCCTGTTCCGCGGTCCGGTCCATCGCGTGGGCGGCTCGTGTTCGAGAATGTGTCCTTCCGGTACCTGCCCGACAAGCCACTCATCACGGACCTCAGCCTGGTGGCCGAGCCCGGTCAAAGCATTGCCATCGTTGGGCCGACAGGAGCCGGTAAGACAACGCTGGTGAACCTCATGATGCGCTTCTACGAACTTGATGCAGGACGCATAACCCTCGACGGCGTGGACATCGCCTCCATGTCACGGCAGGAACTGCGCTCGCGGATGGGCATGGTCCTGCAGGATACGTGGCTCTTCGGCGGGACTATCCGCGACAACATCGCCTATGGTCGGCCCACCGCATCTGAGCCCGAGATCCTTGAGGCTGCGCAGGCCACCTACGTGGACCGGTTCGTCCGTTCCCTTCCCGAGGGCTACGACACAGTACTCGACGACGAAGGCGGCAATGTCTCTGCCGGCGAGAAGCAGCTCCTCACCATTGCCCGCGCCTTCTTGTCCCGTCCCTCTGTGCTGATCCTCGACGAGGCCACCAGCTCGGTTGATACCCGTACCGAGGTTCTGGTGCAGAAAGCCATGAACGCACTGCGCTCTGACCGGACCAGCTTCGTCATCGCGCACAGGCTCTCCACCATCCGCGACGCCGATCTCATACTGGTCATGGAATCCGGGCAGATCGTGGAACAGGGGACCCACTCTGAGCTGCTTGCTGCGGGCGGGGCGTACTCACGGCTCTATGAGGCGCAGTTTGCGGCGCCGGCGGCTGAAGAGGTGTGAGCCTTCGGTGGTCAGGAAGCCACGGGGATTAAGGAAGCCGCGAGGGCCGCAGCGCCGTTGCCTCGCCGGCCCTGGCTGGATCCAAGGGCACAGGACTCACCAACACAGCCGGACCTCTGTGGAGTAGTCCCCCGGAGATCACCTGGCAGCGAACCCCACCCCTGCCGCGCATCGCCTTGTGGGCGCCCGGTGCCAGCATCTGGTCCATCCACGCGCAAGGGTGTGCTGGCCTCCCTGCCTTCAGCCGCACGGAATCTCCGCCGGATTCCAAAGTGAACTCATGCCCCAGTAAGGGAGCCAGCTCGGCCCCGCGAAGCACCACGTTTCGCCGGGTCATCAACGGATCGAAGGGCCCGGCGTCCAGTTCGGAGGCGATTGACTCCAGCGCTTCCACCGCGAACACGGTCACTGCGGCGTCCATGTGGGCGGCCTTGCCGAAGAACCTGTCACCCACAATACCCTTGCCCGCCACAAGCTCGGCCTGCTCAGCGTCCGTCGTCGGAACATCCGCGGCGCCTTCGCGGGCGCGGCCAAAATAGGCGTGCGCCGGCGATACCAAGAGATGCAGGACCTCGACGTCGTACCTGAATTCAGCAGTCATCATTCAACGCTAATGCCTCGGCGCTCGGAACGGCAGCGCCCTATGCCGTACGCCACAGCGCCGGCGCCGCCCCTGAAGATACAGTGGCACGGTGAACTTTGCCGTGGCCCCTGATGGCGCTGAACTCGCCTGGACGTCCGAAGGCGACGGCGAACCAATGCTGTTAATTGCCGGCCAAGCGACCGCCGTGGACGGTTGGGGCCCGACGGCGGAGCGACTGTCCCGCTCTTACCGCGTTATCCGCTTCGATCACCGGGGCATAGGCCGCAGCAGCAAGGGTGACGCTGGCCGTTACACCACGAGGCTGATGGCCGCAGATGCAGCCGAGGTTCTCAAGGCTGCAGGCGTTGATTTAGCACACGTGTACGGTCACTCCATGGGCGGACGCGTAGCGCAGTGGTTGGCCATCGACTACCCGGAGAAAGTCCGGACGCTGGCCTTGGCCGCCACCAGCGGAGGAAGGTGGCCAGGTGAGGGTACGGACCCCGACAAGGCTGCCCTGCAGGCACTGGTCAGCGGGGATATGGACCGCCTGGTACCGCTGTTCTTTGATGAGGACTGGGCGTCCAACAATCCGGAGGCCGTTCACACCTTCTTCTCCTCCAACGCTTCAGCCTGGGCCAAGGCACGTCATTTCAAGGCAAGTCGTGAGCACGATGCATGGAGCCGGCTGGGTGATATCAAAGCCCCGACTCTGATAATTCACGGCACCGAGGACGCGCTTACGCCGTTACGCAACGCCGTCCTCCTCCGCGAGCATATCTGCCGTTCGGTCTTGGTAAGGGTTCCCGGGGCGGGACATGGCCTGCACCTGGACCGCCCGGAGACCATTGACTGGATTTGGCAGTTTGTTACCAAAAAGAGCGCCTAGTTCGTGCTGGCTGGCTGTCTCTAAAGGGCTTTCCCGCCAACGTTCCGGACCAAGGCGTCCACAATGGGCAGTTGCCCTTTGACGAGCTTGGTCCGGGCCGTGGCTTCACCAAACCAACGGGCGTCGTCTATCTCCGGAAATTCCTTGATGGAGCCGGACCCCTTCGGCCATTCCATGGGAAAGGTATTGCTGACGATCTCATCGGGCTGGAAGGAGTCTGCTTCTGCGGCGAAGGCGGTGATGAGTTTGCCGGAGGGCTGTTTGAAAACCCCCAATAGCTCGTAGTCGCCAGGTGGCGGTGGGGTTCCAATTTCCTCAGTGAATTCGCGGCGGGCAGCAATCAGCGGGTCCTCGTCCTCAAGGAATTCACCCTTGGGAATTGACCACGCGTGTTCGTCCTTATGCGCCCAAAAAGGTCCACCCATGTGGGCAATCCAAAGCTCCAACTCTCGAGAGGAACCTTGCCGGTAAAGCAGGATTCCAGCGCTGCGAATCGTGATGTGGCCTCCCGACGTGATGATTTGAACGCGAAATGAACGGACAAAGCCAAGATTACTCCCGGGCACGCTGCCGTTATCCAATTGATGGCACATCGCCCATTTTGGTTCTTCAATTCCCTTCCTAAGGACCCACGTCTACTTGATAATCGAGGAACTGCACGTTCCTCGTGGGGGTGGAACGTCTTTGCGGTCGCCGGTTTTTGCCGACGACGAGTCTGGGCGCATCAATGGAGGACACGGCTATGGCATGGTCAGTAGGGCTCATTCCGCATGGGCGAATAAAAGCAGCAGGTTTGGCCGTCGTGCTGGCGGTGGGCTTATCAATGCTCACTGGAACAGGCCCATCACACGCGGCCGATACAACCCCCCTGGCTGAGGACCCTGGCCCTGTGGGCAGCTTCGCCTGGAAAGGTTTGAACTGGCAGAAGCGTTTCTGGGGTGGGGCCCCGATGTACAACGCGAGTTGGGACGCCAACAACGTGAGCAACCCGGACGCCAACGGATACGTCAAACTGTCCATCACCAACCCAACCGGCTCGGCTCCCAAGGGTGCAGAGTTCCAGTCCACACGGGAGGGGTTCGGCTACGGAACGTACAGCACCACTGTGGAAAAGGACGTGAGCGCACTCCAGAAGGAGGTGGTCTGGGGTTGCCTCTTCACCTATGACCCCGCGGCCGAGCCTGGTTACACGGAGATCGACCTCTGCGAGGCGTCCGCTTGGGGAGGCGGAGCTGCCTATGGCCAGAACTGGCCTGTCACCCAAGGCCATGGCTATTGGTTTGATGCCACACTGCCACCTGGGCAGGGCAACAACACGGTCACTTTCGATGTCACCAACGCCCCGATCCTCACCCACAGGATGGTCTGGGAACCGGGCAAGCTCACCTTCGAGACGTTTGCCGGCGAAGGCTACGGAGGAACGCTGTTGAAGCGGACGGTCCTGCAGGGCTCCACAGTTCCACTTCCGGCCAACGAACAGATCCACTTCAACCTGTGGGTTACCGGAGGTGGTGGCGGTGATGCTGCCCATGTGGCACCTGAGTCCGTGACCATTCGTGATTTCTCGTTTGTTCCAGGGATCCCGTTGACGGCCCCAACACCTACGATCTCCGGAACGGCGGCAGTTGGGTCAACGCTGACTGCCAATCCAGGTGCGTGGACCACCGGAACTGCGTTGACCTATCAGTGGTACAAGAACGGCACGGCCATCGCTGGTGCAACAGCGCCCACCCGTGTCCTTGCAGCCGCGGATCAAGGTGCCACCTTGACCGTCCGGGTTACAGGCACGAAGGCGGGCTACGCAACTACCACCAAGGAATCGGCGCCCACGGCTGCCGTGGTGGCCGGTACGCTGCTCGCACCCACTCCCACGGTCACGGGGTCGCTCACCGTTGGCTCCACGCTGACGGCCAACCCGGGAACGTGGACCTCGGGAACCACACTGACGTACCAGTGGTACCGTTCCGGTGTGGCGATCACAGGGGCAACAGCCAAGACCTACGTTCTTGTGGCCGCCGACCAAGCAGACACCATGCGAGTTCGGGTTACCGGAACGAAGGCCGGGTACACCACCGTTTCCAAGTATTCGGCTGATACGGCGCTCGTTAGTTAACGAACGGCGGGGTTAAAACAACAAACCCGCGGTTGTGTCGCGCTGGGGGCGTGATCCGACACAACTGCGGGTTTGCTGGGCTTGCTAGTTTTTCTGCGCGCGGACCGGGACGATCCTCTTGATGGCCAGGCCAAGGGCCAGCATGGCGAAGGCGGCCAGTGCGAACCAGAAGAGGTCCCCGGCGCCGGTCATGGCAAGAGTGCCGGAGCCGGCTCCTCCTGCAATTGCTGCGCCTACGGATCCTGCTGGGTTGTTGTACATGAGTCGTTTACCAAACTTTCTTTCTGTTGAGTGCGGCGTCCAGGTAGGCCTTGGCGTGGACTGCCTGGAGGAAAACGTCGATGACGGTTTCGTACATGGTTGCGGCAAGCAACATGTACCTCCAGCCCCGGAAACGCAGAGTTACTATGCGTTCCAGGACGAAGATGCAGGTGACGGCGAGCCAGAATGGGTGGAGGTTCAGTCCCATTCCGCTGGTCAGGGCAAAGATGATGGATCCGAGGTAGGCCAGGGTTACCAGGACGCCGAGCATGGAGAGGAACTGCCGTCCCCAGTAGGCCCTGGTCACTTTGGTCCACCCGTACTGCACGCAGTTCTCCACGGCTCCGCGCTTCCACCGGAGCCGCTGCGCCCATAGTTCCCGCCAGGTCGGCATGACTTCGGTGACCAGCGTGCAGTTTGACGGTGAAGCTATGCGGTATCCGAGGGTGAGGAGTGCAAAGGACAGTTCGTTGTCTTCGGTCAGAACCGAAGTATCGTAGACGCCGCCCTCGCCGTTTCCGGGAGGAAGCGTACCGTTCAGCCGTGCTGCGACGACGTCCCGCAGGGTCTTTATACGGAAGAGTGCCGCGGTCCCGGTGACTACCAGGCATCTGCCGTGGAGGCGCTTCACATCCCGGGCGTACCGGGCATACTCATTTCGCTGCAGGTGTCCGACGAACCCGCCTCCCGGCCCACCGCTGAACACTCCACCCACCGCCCCCAACAGTTCGTCCTTGAGGAGGTTGTTCGTGGCATTCTCGATGAAGTCCTGGGCAAGCTGCGAATCGGCGTCCTGGACCAGAACCAGGTCTTCGGGATCGGCTCCGGGAAGAAGTTGCCCCAGAGCGAAGTTCAGGGCGCCGGCCTTCTTATCCCTGTTGCCAGCAGTGCGGAGGACTTCGACGCCCTGGGCCAGGGCGAGTTCTTCAGTATCGTCAGTGCAGTTATCGGCCACCACGATCACACGATCCGGGCGTTTGGTCTGGTTGTTCAGCGAGATGAGGGTTTCGGTAATGCCGGCGGATTCGTTGTGTGCCGGGACCAGAACCGTGACCACACCACCGGGGGCACGGTGGGATCCCCGTGGTGCAGCAGTTGTCTCTGAAATGACGGCCCGATGCATCCGGGATTCCTCCGTTCGAACTCGAAGTGGTGTTTCACTTAGAGTTTCAACGGAAACGCAAGAAACCTGTCCGCAAAGCATCAAGGAAGTCTCAAGGTTTGATCAGGAGTTCCCTGACGCCGTCACGATTCAGAAAACGCAAGAGGACGACGCCGGGAGGTTCCGGCGTCGTCCTCTTGTGGTGAGTTTGAGCTGCTTAGCGGCTCAGGCTAACGGTGAAGGTTTTCGGTCCGCTGAGCGTTACTGCAATGCCGCAGTTTTCGGCAGCGGCGCGGGGGGAAAGATCCCGGATGGCGGCGTCGATGGTGTGGTCGATCGCCGACTTGTCCCAGATTTTCAGCGTGATGGAGTCAGTATGTGTCGTCATTGTCAGTACTTTCACTCAGGCCGTTAACAGCCCCAAGCTTCTTCGCAGGGGCCGCATCCTCGTCGGTGAGGATTGCTGATTCAGCTTGTATGGGAAGCGAGTTCCCTCATTCATGGTTCATGCTGCCAACCGCGATTGACAAGCTCATCCGGCCAAGTGTGACCGATTACACGTTGGAAGTTACTCCGTGTAACCCGTGCTGAGGCTCTGCTCGCGCCAACGTTCCACCTCGGCACGCTGGGCCTCTTCCACCGCGCCGTAGGCGTAGACGGCGTCGGCACCCAGCAGCAGGAACGCGGGCGTCTCAGCTGCTTCGACGGCGGCGATGATCACCTCAGCTGCTTTGTCCGGGTCGCCGGGCTGGGTGCCGTGCACCGTGTCATGTTCCTTGCGCCGCTTGCCGGCCGTCTCGGCGTAGTCCTCAATGGCCTGTGCCGATTGCGTGAGCGAACGCCCCGCAAAGTCGGTTCGGAACCCGCCGGGCTCCACCACTGTCACGGAGATCCCCAGAGGCTTCAGTTCCTTCTGCAACGAGCCGGACAGGCCCTCCAGTGCAGCCTTCGACGCTGAGTAATAACCGGAACCGGGCGGGCAGATCCGTGCGCCAATGGAGGAAATATTCACGATCGCACCGGATCGACGGGAGCGCATGCCCGGCAGGACGGCCTTGATCATGGCGACCGGACCAAAAACGTTGGTGTCGAACAACGCCCGGACGTCGCCGTCGTCGCCCTCTTCAATGGCTGCGCGGTAACCGTAGCCGGCATTGTTGACCAGCACGTCCACCGCGCCAAACTGGTCCTCGGCCTGTTGCACGGCGGCGTCGACCTGCGACTGCTCGGTGACATCCAGCGCCACGGCCAGGGCCGTCGTCGGGAACTCGGTGGTCAGCTCCTGCAGTTTGGAGACGTCGCGGGCGGTGACGACGGCGTTATCGCCCCGTGCGAGCACGGCTTGGGCCAGCGCGCGGCCGAGTCCGGTGGAGCAGCCTGTGATGAGCCAGGTAGTCATGACGTTCCTTTCATAGGTGGACCACTCAGGCGTGCCGCCCGGATCGTGCTGATCCGGGCGGCAGTGGTTGTTTTGTTTCGTGCGGTGGCTGCTACCGCTGGCCGGGCAGGCCACCCATCGGTGGGATGTAGCCCGGGCCGAAACCCTCGTCGTCCTTCCGTTCCGCGGCGCTGCGTGTATCGCTGTCCGCTGTCTCGTCGGAATCGCCGTCCAGATCTGCCAGGCCGTTGGTCTGATCGAAGGCGTGCGTAATGGGGTCTACGATCGGGACGTCGCCGGGCTTATCAGTGCCGGCCTCAGGTGCGGCCGCTGCTGTGGCCCCGGTTGCTGCGCTGGTGCTGGCGGCTGTGCCGGTTGTCGTAGTGTCCTTCGTCCCCGTGGTGCCCATGTCAGCATCCGGTTGGGGGGTCTTCTTCTCGATGTACTCCTTGAACTTCTTCAAGTCCGACTCCGCCTGCCTTTCAACCACATGCAGTTTGTCGCCGAGGAATTCAAGGACGCCGTGAGGCTCGTATTCGAGTGATAGATGCAAGGACGTCTGGCTCGGGCCAGCTTCCTTGAAGTCCACCCACCCGGCATTCTTGGCACCTTCCACCGCGGCCCATGCCACGGCCCGGTCCATGTCCTGCTGAACGATCTTCGCTTCCCAGCGGCGATGGACGCCAGCGATTTCGGCCACCCATTCCAGACGGTCATCGCTCAGCCGCGTCACGCGTTCCACTCCGCCCATGAAACGGGGGAATTCCTCGAACCGCGTCCACTGTCTGTAGGCCGTACTTACCGGAACGTTGACCATGATGGTTTTGTCGACTTTCGTGGTCATAATGTCCTCCTCCTCTGACTCGCTACCATATTTGTCAGCATACTTACAATATCGAGCTTTGAGCGGAGTAACCAGAGGTTCCCGATACCTGCCGGAAGTGGTGGCGTCAGGAGTCAACAGGACTTACGACGCCGGGCCCTCCTCCCCGGGCAGTGCACCTCCGACGAGGGCCAGGTTTTGGATGACGGCCAGGCCGAACTGGGCGGTGTCGTTGGTGGAAACAGTGGGGGCTTCGTCGACTGGTTGAAGGACATGTGGCGGCAGGATCTTCTTCAAGGTGAAGGCCTCGGCATGGTTCAGGTTCTCCCCGCCCTGGGCAAAGCTCTCCCATGCCAGCTCCGCCAAATCAGGAGACCCGAGTCGAGCCGCGGCGTAGGCAGTGAGTCGGCTGTGCGCCTGAGTCAGGTAGATGCCTGCAAGGGGCTGCCCCACTTCGGCGGCTTGCTCCTCCGGCGAAGCCAGGAACAGCCTGCAGTATTGCAGCCACGCCTTCTCAAAGGACGCGTCCGGCACCAGGCTGATCAGTTCGCTGCAGATTTCCACCAAACCGAACACGGCACTCAGGTGCGAAACGCTGATGGCTTCCCTGCCGGCGTCGAACCTTCCCTTGTCAAGGTCGTAGAGGGCCTCGCCCGTGAGGAAGCCGTACTTCAGGGCGCCGATATCGGCCATCGTGCCCAAGAGGCGGTCGCGTGAGCGGGGGTTTCCGGTGCGTTCCCAATCCGTGAGCCAGGTGGCTGCGAGCGAGCCCCAGTCTGTGCCGAGCCCGACGCCCAAGGCGCGGCGGTCCGGGCGGTAAGTATCGGCGTCGGCACGTACTTTGCGGACCGGATCCAGGCCAAGGAAGTTCTGGTCGCTGTCCACGAGTTCGGTGAGGAGATCGCCGGTGCGCTCATCCGCGGTCAGGTAATAGTAGAAGCGCCGGTAGGCCGGGGTGCTGATTCGAAGCTGCTTGGCGCTGCAACCCCAGTGCTGCACGTTGTGCCGCGAGCCCAGGCCGCGCCAAGGGCCAAGGTGGTACACATCCACTTCACCGGTGTGGCGGGTCATGGCCTCGGCGAAGCGGAAAACATCGGCGCGGCCGGAGCGGAGGTACATGTACCAGAGCCAGAGGTCGGGCGAGAGTTCCGAGTTGTCCCATGCGTAACCGCCGACGTCGTAGCGCCAGACATGCCGGTCGGAGTCGTAGGTGTGCATGACATCGCCGTAGTTCCAGAACCCGTACCAGCGGCGCTGTTCCGTTTGGCCCTGGTAGAAGCCGAACAGGAAATCCAGTTTGTCTTCCAGCTCTGCCCGGGCCGGGGTGCTGCGGTCCACGGGTGACCAGTCGCCGAAGACCCCGGCCGCGTGCAGGTACTCTGGGGTCGGCTGCAGAAGCGGGGGAGTGGACGCCGACAGGGCATCGGCGGCGAGGCTTTCCGTGGAGGGCGTGGCTTCGTAGGCGAACAGGGTCAGCTCGTGGGTGCGGGCGATTCCGGTGGGATTGCCGAAGCCGGGCTCGTAATCCTCGTACGTGATCTCCAAGCCCTCGAGTTGTTCCTCAAAGGTGTCCTGGCCGAGGCCATCGTGGTAGAAGCGGAGGTCCATGGGCTGGGCTTCGGGGGAGTAGAGCCAAGCCGTCATCGTGGCCTCCGGGGTTGCGGCGCCGCGGATGTCCAGCTGGCCCGGATGCGACTGCCAGAAATCCCTGACGCCAATCCCGAATCCACCCCTCAGGTCACTCAGGGAGCAGAATCCCGACGAGCGCGTGCCGCCGGAAATTCCCACCGAGCCGTGGCCGGGAGCGGTACGTTTCCGCAGCTCAAACCCGTCGGCGCTCAACTGAGTCAGCGTGTAGTCGTTCCACGACGGGATGAGATGCAGCCGTTCGGAAACCAGCGGGCTCCATTCGTTGAGCGGCGGTGTGGGTTCTCCGGCAATTTGGGCTTGACGCACGGGCTCGCCCGGATCCCGTCGGAGGCCCGTCAACCCGCGGACCGCTTCCACGAGGAATCCGCCGTCCGCGCCGGCGATCCGGACGTGACGATCGTGCAATTCGCTTTCGAGCGGGACGCTGAACTGGACGCCCAGCCCGGCGAGGAAGTCCTTGTCAGCCTCGCCGTCCCAAATGAACGAATGCATCATCCGGATGCTCCGCGCGCCGGCATAGAAGTAGAAGCGGACGGTCAACGGAAGCCATTCCCTTTCGCTCCGGTCCGCCCGATGACGGCCTTCCAGGCGCACGACTGCCCGAACAGGCCCCTGCTGTTCCACAGTCACGGAGGTGATTTGGCCCGTGAAACCCTGACGTGTTGTGCTGCCGGCTCCCTCGCTCAGCCCGGTCTGGAGCAGACTTACGAGCCTGCCGTCCTTCGCCACCACCGAACCGTTGCGGGTCAGGGTGCTGAACAGCGTGGGGCCTGATCGGGGGAGCACCATTTCCAAAGTGCCGGTGGAGACCGTCACGGACTCTTCAGTTTCGGTGACAGTCACGTCAGGTGAGCGCTCGACGGCGGCTGCCGGACCGCCGTCGGGCTCTTCCGGTGGGTGCGCGCCACTGTCGGTGCTGACGCTATAGGCGGCCGAGGGCTTATCGCTCGCGCCGACCGCGACGCCCGCCCACTTGAGCGAGCCGTCCGGCCAAGTGGCGAGCGGCCAGGTTTGGGCGTTGACGGCCTCGCCGGTGGCATCGAAAACGGCCAGCTCTTCCGGACCCCGCACGGTACCCCGCGGAAAGGGCATCCCCCACGTTGTCCCACTGCTAAGTCCCGCGGGCGGTTCGTCGTCGAGCCACGTGATCTGGTGCTGAGTCATGTTCGATTCCACCTAAGGTTTCGGAAAGCGCTTTCTTTGGTACGTTTCAAAAACTTACCTGCCGGTGTTGCGCGCCGCAAGGGGTGACCGGGCTTTGGTCTCGCGACGTCACTGCCCGGGCGCCACCCAGAAAGCACCTCGACACCGGGATCCACGTGGCGGGGGATGCATTCGAGGGTCGCCCCTCAATTCCCGCGGCGCGTGGGTGCTTGAGCCGGAATCCGGCTGTTCTGACCCCAAAGAAAAACCGGCGACGGCGGGAGTGTCGCGCCGTCGTCGGCGTATCGTTTAAGTCCCGGCCGCCTCTTGAAACGGACTTGTGTCATGGCGCGATTGATCATCATGGGCCCTCCAGGTTCCGGCAAAGGCACGCAGGCGGAAGTGATCGCGCGGCATTTCTCCATCCCCGCTATCTCTACGGGAGACCTCTTCCGCGCACATGTTCGGGACAAGACAGAACTCGGTGCAGAAGCCGGCGAGTACATGAACCGGGGCGAGTTTGTTCCGGACCACGTCACCACGGCCATGCTCCGTCAGCGCCTGGAGGACGCCGATACGGGGAACGGGTTTCTACTCGACGGCTACCCGCGGACTGTCATCCAAATTGGCGCCCTTGATGAGATCCTCGCGGCAAAACAGCAGACGCTTGAAGTGGTTCTTGTATTGACAGTGGAGGATGCCGAGCTCGTTGCGCGCATGCTTCAACGGGCGCAGGAACAGGGCCGCAGCGACGACACTGAACCGGTGATTCAGCGCAGATTGGAGCTGTACCGGGATGAGACGCAGCCTGTGGTGACTGCGTACACGCAACGCGGAATTCTGTTGATGGTGGACGGCTCCGGCGAGCGGGATTCGATCACGGCTGCTGCGATCGCTGCGGTGGAGGCGGCGCTGGCTGGCCTTCGTCAGTGACAGACCGGCTGGTCGCCGATTAGATGGGCTGAAGCTGCCGCCGGTTAGACGGCCTCGTGACCAGCAGCCACTTCCTCGCCTGCCTTGACCGGCCCTGGTGGAGTCCCGTCCCCGAACGGACGCCCGCCAAGCGATTCCCTTCCGTGCGGGGTCAGCCAACCGGAGAGGTCCGGTCCCATGGGGACGATGCGTGTGGGATTAATGTCCTCGTGCACTATATAGTAGTGCTGCTTGATCTGGACGAAGTCGATCGTGTCCCCGAAACCCGGCGTTTGGAACAGATCCCTGGCATAGGCCCATAGCGTCGGCATTTCGCTGAGCTTGTTTCGATTGCATTTGAAATGCCCGTGGTAGACCGCATCAAAGCGAGCCAAGGTGGTGAACAACCTGACATCCGCCTCGGTGATGGTGTCACCCACGAGGTACCTCTGGTTTGCCAGCCGTTCCTCGAGCCAGTCCAAGGCGCTCCACAGGCGGACATAGGCGGCTTCGTAAGCCTCCTGGGACCCTGCGAAGCCGCACTTATAGACCCCATTGTTGACCTCGGTGAAGACGCGCTTGTTGACCGTGTTGATTTCCTCGCGCAGGTGCTCCGGATAGAGCTGTGGTGCGCCCGGACGGTGGAACTCTGCCCATTCTGTGGAGAAGTCGAGCGTGATTTGGGGGTAGTTGTTGGTCACGACGGCCCCGCTGGGGATGTCCACGATTGCCGGAACCGTGATGCCGCGGGGATAGTCCGGAAAGCGGCGGAAGTAGGCCTCCTGTAGCCGCTCGATTCCCAGTACTGGATCTTTTCCGTCAGCATCCAAATCAAAGGTCCAGGACCTGGCGTCGTGGGTAGGGCCCGGCTGTCCGAGGCTGATGACGTGCTCCAGGCCCAGAAGCCTGCGGACGATGACCGAACGGTTGGCCCACGGACAGGCCCGGGCTGCTATCAGTCTGTATCTACCTGGCTCTACCGGCCAGCCGGGTTCATCGTTCGGGCCGGGAGTGCCCTCGCGGGTGATCCGGTCCTCGATGTAGTTGGTATCCCGATTGAACTCGCTGCCGGTGACGTACGAGCCCCGTGTGCTGTGTTCGTCCATTGTGCGGGTTTCTTCATCCATTGCTTCAGACTATGTCCACGCACATGGAGTCCTCAACGATCCCACTCCCTGCAGAAGTTCCCATTGGTCGCCACATGACGCTGCCTGTTCACAAGTTTTGTCACAAGAATCACATCATCTTGTCATTGCACGTGACAACATTCCTACGCTGGAGAAGTCAGTGTTCCCGAGCCTTAGGAAATTCCAGTGCCGCAAACAAACGACTCCGCTTCCATCTCCACCGACTCCCACAGCCCGCCCGGAAGCCGGGGCAAAGCACCCAAGCCGAGCTTCCTCAGCAACCTTGGAGCCGACCTCCCCGCATCCCTCGTCGTCTTCCTTGTTGCCCTTCCGCTCTCGCTCGGTATCGCCGCTGCCTCCGGAGCACCCATCATGGCCGGGCTCATTGCAGCGGCCATCGGAGGCATTGTTGCTGGCAGCCTCGGCGGCTCCCCATTGCAGGTGAGCGGCCCCGCCGCCGGACTGACCGTCGTCGTCGCCGGGTTGGTTGACGAGTTCGGTTGGCAGGTGACGTGCGCCATTACCGCAGCCGCCGGCGTCGTGCAGCTGTTGCTGGGTATCAGCCGCGTAGGCCGGGCCGCGCTGGCAGTTTCGCCCGTAGTGGTCAAGGCGATGCTGGCTGGCATCGGCATCACGATCATCCTGCAGCAGTTGCATGTGCTGCTCGGTGGGCAGGCGGCTGGGTCCGCCGTCGAAAACCTGACCGCACTTCCAGCGGCCATCACCAATGTCGAGCTGCACTCCGCCCTTCTCGGCCTGGCAGTTGTTGCCATCCTCCTTGCCTGGAAATATCTGCCCACTGCAGTGCAGAAGATTCCCGGCCCGCTGGCGGCGGTGGTCGCTGTCACCGCTTTGTCTGCAGCAGTTGCGCCCAGCGTCGAGCGCATCAGCTTCAGCGGTTCGCTGTTCGACGCCGTTGCCCTGCCCAGCTTGCCCGACGGCAACTGGCGCGCCGCAGCCATGGCAGTCATCACGGTAGCCCTGATCGCGAGCATCGAATCGCTGCTGTCCGCGGTCGCGGTGGACAAGATGCACGCAGGCACGCGCACCAACCTCAACCGGGAACTCGTCGGACAAGGCTCCGCCAACATGGTCTCGGGAATGCTCGGTGGCCTCCCGGTGACGGGCGTGATCGTCCGCAGCGCCACCAACGTCGAGGCCGGCGCCGCGAGCCGGGCGTCCGCCATCCTGCACGGCGTGTGGGTCCTGGTGTTCTCGGCACTGTTCGCCGGTCTCATCCAGCTGATTCCGTTGTCCGTGCTCGCGGGCCTGTTGCTCGTCATCGGCGCCAAGCTCATCAAGGTCGCCGACATCAAGACCAGTCTCCGCACCGGCGACCTCCTGGTCTACGTGGTCACGCTCGCGTGCGTTGTTGTGCTGAACCTGCTCGAGGGCGTCATTATCGGCCTTGCACTCGCGGCCCTCTGCGTGTTGTGGCGGGTACTCCGTGCCCAGATCCATGCCTATGCTCCGGCCGGGGAGCAGCTGCCGTGGCGCGTCACAATCGCCGGCTCCTGCAGCTTCTTCGCCTTGCCCCGACTGAACCGCGTCCTGCACTCCTTTCCCGAGGGCCAGGACGTAGTGGTTGAACTCAACGCCGATTACCTAGATCACGCGTTCCGCGAGGCGCTGGTTGCCTGGCAGACGCAACACCGCTCCAGCGGCGCCTCGGTGGTGCTGGAGGAGCACGGAACCACCGCATTCACCGACGCCGCGGACAACACTCCACAGCGTCAGGATCCACGTGAATTCCCGCTTCCGCCCAGGACTTCCTGGCAGCCGTCGCCCGTGGGTGTTGCCCAGCAGGAAGCGCACGACGACGGCGGGCAGCTTCCGCTGCGGTCGATCCTCCTTGGCATCGACAAATACCATCGGCGGTACGCAGACAAGGTTCGCCCACTGGTACAGGATCTGACCGAAGGGCAGAACCCTGACACATTGTTTGTTGCTTGCGTCGACTCCAGGGTCAATCCGAACCTCATCACGAGCAGTGGCCCAGGCGACCTTCTGACACTGCGGAATATTGGCAACGTTGTGTGCCCCGACGGCCGAGATGCCTCGATCGACTCGGCACTGGCATTCGCGGTGAAGGGGTTGTCCGTGGACTCGATCGTGATCTGCGGCCACTCCAACTGTGGCGCGATGAAGGCCGTTATAGCCGACGCCGAGGGTGCGCCCGCAGCCTTGGGCGCGGGCTTCGATACGTGGTTGGAGCACGCCCGGCCGAGCTACACCGCGCTGTTGGATGGCCATCCTGTCGCCCTCGCTGCCGAAGCTGAAGGTTACAGCCGCCTCGACCAGCTAAGCATGGTGAACGTCGCCGTCCAGCTCCAGAAACTCGAAGAGCATCCGGTCACCGGGCCGGCCTTGGCATCCGGGCAAGTGCAGGCAACGGGCTTGTTCTACGACATCTGCACGGCCCGGGTGGTCCTTGTTACTCCTGAGGGCATCGAGCAACTGGATCCGAGCATGGCCGTTCACTAGCCTGCCAGCTAGCCTGCGTTGCTCCATCACCTGCTTTGAGCTGACAGTGGCCCCGACACGCCGCTAATCCCGGCGTGTCGGGGGCCGCCCGGCGATCAAAGGGGGTGGTGAAGCAACAGGGCTGCGGCTCTGGTGGACGGGATGAGGCGCCCTGGAACCAGCGAGCCTAGCGATCCGTGAGCAGCAGGACGTTCCCGTCGGGGTCCCGGACTGTGAAGAACAGGCAGGTGTCCGGATCGCCCTCCACCACTGACACGCCGTGTCCATTCCTGAGCAAGCGATCCCGCATGCCTGTGAGGTCCTCCGCCAGGAAACCGCAGGTCGCCCATGCCAGCCCGGGCTCAGCCGCGATCCCACTGAGCGGACCCATCAGCGTAACTGTGGCGCCGCCGTCGCCCGTTAGAACTGCCGACCACGCCGAAACGGTGACAGTCCGAAGCATCAGGTGTTCCGAATACCACTTGGCTGCCTGGCCCGGATCCGAGACCGGAATGAATGCATTGGAAACAGTAGTCACGCGCGGCCCTTCCTGTGTGGGTATTTGGATCGAGAGTAACGCTCAGCCCTCCCCGTGGCCCAGCAAAGTGCGGAAT
Source organism: Paenarthrobacter sp. 2TAF44 (assembly GCF_052114885.1). Classification (NCBI taxonomy): domain Bacteria; kingdom Bacillati; phylum Actinomycetota; class Actinomycetes; order Micrococcales; family Micrococcaceae; genus Paenarthrobacter; species Paenarthrobacter sp. 2TAF44. Next base: position 315,791 of record NZ_JBFRFP010000002.1, read on the forward strand.
ACTGGAGCCGGAACCACGATTTCCGGCAGGAGAGGACTGCCGTGCGAGGAGGTGGCGAAACGTGAACGCCGAGAACAACGCCTTCAGGCGGAAGCTCGAGCGGGGCGCGGAATTGCGGGCCGTCCGCTCGTGGGGCGGTAATGCCGAGGAAGACGCAGAGCTCGAGGCGGCCGAGGCGGAAGAGCGGGAGAAACGCCGGAAGGTGGACGACGCCGCGCGGGTCGAATATTTGATCCGGGACGCCATGAACCAGGGCAAGTTCGACAACCTCAAATACGCTGGCAAGCTGATCCCGGGTCTGGGCGAGCACTATGATCCGGACTGGTGGGTCAAAGGTCTGATCCAGCGTGAGCGACTCAGCGGGATCGGCCCGCCAGCCATTCTCCTACGGATCGAGGACGCTGAACTCGACGCGAAGCTGGATCAGCAGTACACCGAGAAGCAGGTCCGCGACATCCTTGAGGACTTCAACAAGCGAGTGGTTGAGGCCCGTCGCCAACTCCAGGGTGGGCCGCCAGTGACCACCAAGCTGCGGGATGTTGACGCCGAGCTGGAACGATGGCGCGAGCGGCGGGCCGCGGCGGCGCCATCCGAGCCAGAGCCGGAGGAACCAACCAAGCGAACGTGGTGGCAGCGGCTCTGGAACGGCTTCGGCTAACCCTACATGGGTAAGACGGCGCAAACAGCAGCCGACGGCGGGACCTAGGTTCCGCCGTCGGCTGCTGTTCTGAAGGTGGGGCCGCTAGGCGAAGCTGTCTTCCTTTGCCTGCTCCGACTCTTTGCGTCCACCCTTGATCAGCGACGATAGGTGGGCCTGCTGCTGGCGGAAGTGTCCATGGGCTGTGAGGCCGAACTCGTAGGCCGATTCTGCGTGCTGGGTGAGGTCCACTCCTGCAACTTCGTGTTCGTGGGCCACGCGGAAACCGATGGTCTTGTGAATAGCACGGCCGATCAGCAGGGTGCCCAGGCCGGAGAGGGCGATGGTGAGCAGCACGGCAACGGTCTGCGCCACGAGTTGCTGCACTCCGCCGCCGTAAAGGAGGCCGCCGGCCACGCCTTCGGTGGGAAAGGCAACGAAGCCAAGAGAGAGCGTGCCGATCACGCCAGCGCCAAAGTGCACGCCCACGACGTCAAGGGAATCGTCGAAACCGAACTTGTACTTCAGGTCCACAAACACGGCACAGGCGGCACCTGCAACGAGTCCCAGGCCAAGTGCCGCGAGCGGGGTGATGTTGGCGCAGGAAGGGGTGATGGCGACCAAGCCGGCAACAACGCCGGAGGCCGCGCCCAGTGATGTCGGGTGTCCGTGGCGGATCTTCTCCGTGACCAACCAGCTCAGCATCGCCGCGGCCGGGGCCACCAGCGTGTTGACCCAGATCAGGCCTGCCTGCTCAACGGTGGTTGCGGCACCGCCGTTGAAGCCAAACCAACCGAACCAGAGGATTGCTGCGCCGATCATGATGAACGGGACGTTGTGAGGGCGGTGGTTGGGGTCTTTGGCGAATCCGTGACGCTTTCCCACGATCAATGCGAGGACGAAAGCGGCGGTACCTGAACTGACCTCAACTACGGCACCGCCGGCGAAGTCGATCACCTGGCCGAAGATCTGCGTGACGGCTCCACCTGCGCTCATCAAGCCGCCGCCCCAGACCATGTAAGCCAGCGGGCAGTAGACCACGGTGACCCAGATCGGGACGAAGAGCGCCCATGCGCTGAACTTGGCGCGGTCGGCGATGGCGCCGCTGATGAGTGCCACGGTGATGATGGCGAAGGTAGCGGCGAAGACTGCTTTGAGGAGATCGGGCGAACCTATGAGGTCCTGGAGGCCGAAGTGCGCGAACGGGTTGCCGAACAGTCCGAGGAAGCCGTCGCCGGTGGTCATCGAGTAACCCCACAAGACCCACACGACGCCCACAATGCCTGCAGAGATAAAGCTCATCATGATCATGTTGAGCGCTGCCTTGGCGCGTGTCATGCCGCCATAGAACAGGCCGAGGCCCGGAGTCATGAAAAGCACCATTGCCGATGACAACATCAGCCAGACGTGTTGCGCAGAGATCTCCACCTGCGTTCCCTTCTGATCAAGCCTGTCCGAAACGGGCCCGTTGATGCACGGCCCTCACTACCCCCCGATCAATATTCGGTGAGCTATGTTTCCGACTCGGAAGAGCTAAGTTGCAGGGAAGTTACAGAAACCCCACCTTCATGAAGATCACGTGACCGGCATGTTTCGGGAATGTTACCGGCGCTTCTCGCGGCGTCCTTTTTCGCTCGCCTTTGTTTCGCCTGGTCATTTCTCGCGCGGTCCTGCCGGGTATCCGCCGCGCCTGCTGGAAATCATGATCGCCAAGGCAATTGCCGTTGGCAGCGCAGCGGCCAGCGGCACCAACTGAGCCCCAACAGTGGTCAGCGCCAATGCACCATACCCGGCACCGACGGCGATTCCTAGTTGGATTGTCACTACCGTGAGTCCGTTGGCCGCATCCTTGTGCTCGCCGCCGGCCCGTAGGATCGCCGCCTGGTTGTAGATGCCGATCGCCCCGAAGGAAACGCCCCAGGCAACCATCAGCGCGAAAACCCCCACCCACGTGCCGCCAAGAACCGGCAGCAGCGCGAAGGCAAGCAACAGAAGCCCGACGGCGGTAATCACCGAACGCCGTGGATGGGAATCGGCGGTCAGGCCAGCAATCCAGATCCCGACCAAGCCCGAGATCCCCACCACCGACAGGGAAATGCCAGTGAGGGCTTCGGGCAAGCCGGAGGCGAGCAGGAAAGGCGCGACATACGTAAAGAGAGTGAAGTGTGCCAGCAGCAAGAGTGGCCAAGCGGTGGCCACGGCGATCACGCCCGGTAGCTTGAGCGCTGCCCGGATGGACGGCGTCTTGTGGGTGCCCGGATCATGTGCAGCAGGCAGGAGCCAGAACGCCAAAACTGCCAACAGGACACCAACCCCGGCCAGGACCACGAAGGAAACCCGCCAGGTCATGAGCGTGCCCATGAGTGTGCCAATCGGAGCCCCGACAGCCAACGCGATGCTCGTACCACTGAAGACCACCGCCATGGACTTGCCCACCGAGTGGGCAGGAACGATGCGCGCCACATACGGTGCCATGCTGGACCACAACATGCCATGGGCAATGCCACCAAGAAGCCTTGCGGCAATGGCCACTTCAAGATTTGGGCTCAAGGCCAGCAGGACGTTGCTTAGTGCAAAGGCAAGCACGGTCCCGATCAACAGGGTCTTCCGCGGGACACGCCCACCGAGGAGCCGGGACAGGGGAAGGGCCGTGAAAACGATGATGGCTGCATATGCTGCGGTCAGGGAACCTACAGCCGATTCCTCCACCCCAAGATCCCGGCTGATCTGCGGAAGCAGGCCGGACGGAAGCAACTCTGTGGTTACTGCGGTGAAACCGGCGGCTGCCAGCACCAAAAGGCCACCCCAAGGGATCTTGCTCGCTGCCCGCGTTTTCGCTGGGGTTGGCTTGGTGTTTCCTTCATCTGGTGCTGCGTGTACATGGGCTTCGACCGCCAAAGGGTCCTGCTTCAAAGATTGCTCCTCATGGATGAATCACGTTTTGGGGGCATGGGTGAGTACTCACAACGCTACCCAGCCAACGCAGCGCGAGGGAGGCTCTGATAGAAACCCCTTTCTCGGGGCGCAGAGCGGGCCCCGCAAGATCCCTAGCGAGCGTAGAGCTCCGTGAAATTCCTCAAGACCCGCATCGGTTCAGTCACCGAAGCATGCTTGGCGGTTTCGATGAGCTCGTCGGCAGCATCCGGCGGAAAATAGCCCGCGTCCTTGTAGATGTTAATCCGGGTGATGAGGCCATCGACATCCAATTCCGGATGGAACTGTGTGGCGTAGAGATTCTTCCTGATGCGGAACATGTGCACAGGGCAGGCTGCGGAACTTGCGAGCAACACGGCGTTTTCCGGCAGTTGGCTGCAGGCTTCCTTATGCCCAACGAACGCCTCGAAAGTGTGTGGCATGCCTTTGAGCAGGGGGTCGCGCTCCCCGTCTGCGGTCAGTTTGATCTCCGTAGCCCCGACCGGTTCTCCGTAGCGACGGTCAATGATGGCTCCTTGGTGAACCCCCAAGGTTCCAACGCCATAGCAGGCACCCAGGAAGGGGAAGTCCTCGGCCACGATGCGATCCAGGAGTGCTGAGAGTTCAGCTTCGACGCGAAGCTGGGCATGACTCTTCTCCTCCAAAGGGTCGCTGGAGGTGTAAGGACTGCCGCCCACAATCACGCCTGAGTAATCGGCCAACTCAATGTCCGGCAGTGGTGCCGCCTCCAGCCGGACGCGGAACAATTCCTCAGCCCGGAGCCCGCAGTACCGGAGGTAGGCCTGGTACTCGTCATCCGCTGCTGCGTCTTCAGCGCGGGTGGCCAACAGAAGGAAGGGCTTCACAGGCCCAGTCTGCGGGAGGAATGGCTGGCTTTCAACGTGTCTGCCAGCTGAGCCGGATGGAATAGCACGCAGACCAGGCCTCGCAACGCAGAGCCACTCAGCGAGGTGCTGCGGGCGACGTGCTCGGGCCAGGCGACGGCGGGGGAGGCGGTGGGTTGAAGGCGCCGCTCGGGTAGAGGGCGGTGGCCTGCATCATGTAGTTGGCCCATTGCGGGCCGGCAATCATGTAGCCGTCCAGTGACTTGTAGAACTTGCCATTGATCGTGACGTTTTGTCCTGCTCGCTGTTGTCCCGCCGTCGTGTCCCCAAAGAAGGAGGCCGTGGCGAGCCGGGTAGTGTATCCGGCCACCCAGGTTGCGCCGTTGTTGTTCGAGGTGCCGGTCTTTGCGGCCACCGGGACCTGGTTCTGGACCTTGGGTTCGATGTAGACGCCGGATCCGAGCTTGAGGACGTCCTGCAGCACCGATGTGACTCCCCGGGCCACGGCCGGTTTCACGGTCTCTTTGCATTCAGGTGTTTGGGCCGGGTACTTCCTGCCTTGTGAGTCGCTGATATCGGTGATGGCGATGGGCTTGCAATAGGTGCCATCGTTGGCGAATGTTGCGAAGGCGCTCGCCAGGATGACGGGAGCGACGCCGATGGAGCCAAGGAGGTTGCCGATCTGGTGCATGTTGATCTGGGCGTTGTCCAGGCCGCTGTGCAGGCCAACCGCGTCCACCATTTTCTGGATGCCGCAGAAATCCAACTGCGCTGCTGTAGCGAATGTGGCGGTGTTGATCGAGTTGTAGAGGCCGTAGTTGATGGGCATGGGCCGGTAGTAGCCCTCGTCGTTGTTCTGCAGGTCATCATCAGCGCCCAGGTTTTGCGCCTTCTGCGCGGTGCTGTAGCCACCCAGCACTTTGCCGCAGCTCGAGCGCCAAGGGAAGCCAACCGGGTAGACCCGTCGGGAAGCATCCACCACGGCAGTGGGCGACTTGCCCTCATTGAGCCACTCCGCGAAGATGAAGGGCTTCATGGTGGAACCGGGTTGGAATCCGCCTGCACCATTGAGGTCGTTGCCGTTTTCGTCCTTGGCATCCACGCTGAAGTTCAGCTGGGTATCGAACTTCCCGTCCTGCGGAACGAACACCGTGTTTTGGGCCATGGACAGGATCTTGCCTGTGCCTGGCTGCACGGTGGTCATGGCAGCGCCCCATTTGTCCGGGTTTACGCCGGCTGACGCATCCACTTGTACTTGGGCCGCTGCCTGCAACCGGCTGTCCAGCGTGGTGGTGATGGTGAGCCCGCCCCGGTAGAGGAGCCGTTCGCGGTCCTCGATGGTTGCTCCGTAGGCCTCGTTGTTCATGATCAGGTGGGACACGTAGTCGCAGAAGTAGATGGCGATGGAGGCCCCGGCGCAGCCCTGATGGGACGGGGTGATTTTCAGCTCCACGGGGGCGGCAACTGCCGCATCATGGTCTGCTTGAGTGATCTTTCCCTGCTCGAGCATTCTGTCCAGCACAATGTTTCGCCGGCTGAACGCTGCTTCAGGCGCGGTTGTTGGGTCATAGACGCTCGGCCCGTTCACCAGCCCGGCCAACAGCGCGGCCTGTGGCAAAGTGAGATCCTTGGCTGAGGTGCTGAAGAAGTACCGCGAAGCGGCTTCGATGCCATACGCGTTCCGGTTAAAGAACACGATGTTCAGGTACCCCTCAAGGATTTGGTCTTTGCTGAAGCGTTTCTCAAGCTCCAGGGCCAGCTTGATCTCCCGGAGCTTGTCACCGATGCTCTTGTCCCCACTGAGCACCACATCCTCGGGCCGGCCCTTCGAGAGGCGGGACTCGTTCAGCACGTTGGTGACGTATTGCTGGGTCAGGGTCGACGCGCCCTGTCGGGTCCCCTTGGTCACGTTGGATGTCAGCGCACGGATGATGCCCTGCGTATCTACTCCGGGATGCTCATAAAAGCGGCTGTCTTCGATTGCCACGATCGCTTGCCGAATGAAGGGTGACATCTGGTCCAGGGGTACCTTCACCCGGTTCTCTGCATAGAACGTGGCGATGTGCTGGCCGTCAGCAGTGACTACGTTGCTGGAAAGGGATGGCGAATCAACGTCGAGTTGGCTGGGCAGGCTTTCGTAAAAGCCGATGGAACCGCCCATGGTGGTGCTGGTGAACTGAACCACCGGCACCATGAAGCCGCAGATCAGCACCCCGCAGAGGGCGCTCACGAAGAAAAACCCGAAGATCCTCAGAAGGACCTTGCCAAGACCTAACCGGGGACCCTTGTTCCGCGCCATTTCGTGCCATTCCGTCGAGATGTCAGGCTGAAAAGTAGCTACAGAATACGTCCGGGGACGCCGCCAATCCATGGTTTGGGAGCCCAAAAAGGTCCCAAATTGGACTCAATCCAGTGGCAGCGTGACCCTCACACTGGTGCCCCGCCCAGCCCCGGAGTCGATCTCAACGGACCCTCCGGCGTCGTGCACTGCAATGGACATCAGCAGCAGGCCGAAGCCGTGGCGGCGGCCGCTGGGGGCGGCGTGGATTTCGAAACCTTTGCCGTTGTCCATAATCGTCATTTGGATTCCGTGGTAGACGGCATTGAGACGGATGGTCAGTTCGCTGGCGTCGGCGTAGTTCAGGGTGTTGCTGAAGGTCTCCTGGGCTACGTGGTACAGCAGGGCGGCGGATGCGGAGGAGATCTCGATGCCGTGGTGGGGTGTGTGCCAGTGGACGGTCACGCCGGAGCGTCGAAGCGGCGCAGCAAGTCTGTCGATGCATCCTGCGACACCCAGTGCGTGGAAATCCACGGGGTGTTGGTCCTGGATGATGCCCTTGATGGCGATCACCTCTGTTAGCGCTGCTGCCTGTTCCATTGGGTCCCCCACATCATTGTGATTCTCGTTGTTTATTCGTCGCCGAAACCTTGATGGATTGATGTAATGAGGCTTCGTCTGCTTCCAGCGTGGCGCGGCAAAATCAAGGACTCTGTTTGTTTGGCTCAATTTCGCATCAAGTTTGCGGGTCGGCCTTGCGGAGGCGGGGCACCTCATGCGGTGGTTGGCCCAACTAGGTCGCATTTGATGCCGTTTTGACGCTCAGAACGGCATTAACTGCTACTCAGATGGGCCCGACGGCGGCACTTGCGTACCGCCGTCGGGCCCTGTTTGTGGGGTCTAACTTTGCTGGGGCAGATTCGCGAGCAGCAGTCGGCAGGCGCTGGGGATCGATTGGATGCCACAGGCCAACACCCGGCCAACATCACCGCCCTGAAAACGACAGAGCACACCCCGACGGCTAGGTAGTATGCCATCGGGGCGTGCTGAGCAGTGCTAGGGGTCTTCAGTGGCGGAGATCTGCCTCCAAGGCTGCTTCTTCGATGCGGAACCTGTGTGCTGCCCATTCTTCGGAGTTGCGGCCAGCCATGTTGGGATCCCCAGGCCTTTGGCCAGCGGATCCGTCGATCAGTTCGCGGATGATGTCAGCGTGCCCGGCGTGCCGTGCGGTTTCCACACACATGTGGACGAGGATCTGATGGAGCGTCACATTCCGCTTCTCTCCGGACCACCAAGGCACAACGCCGGGAGCATCCAACGGGAGGGCCTGGATGGTGGCATCACTGTGCGCTGCCGAGAAGTGGTGCAGTTCCAGGATTTCCGCACGGCTCTCCGAGGCCGGGACCCACATATCGGAATCCGGTTCTGCGTCTTGCTCCAGCCACGGCAATTCGCGCCCACTCGGGCGCCCGAAAGTCTCCCCGAAATAGCCCAACTCCACGCTCGCAACGTGTTTCACGAGCCCCAGCAGATTGGTACCCGTCGGTGTCAGGGGCCTTCGGGCATCGTATTCACCCAAGCCATCAAGCTTCCCGAGCAGGTCCGCGCGACGAAGGCGCAAATAACCGAGCAATGTCGCTTTGTCGTCCATGCATGGCACTCTACCCAAGGGCCCCGACAGAACTGGCAGCGCCCAAGTAAGTCGCAGTCGTGGTTGTTTTCAGCCCTCAAAACCACCACTACTGCCAGGCAGTTGGGGCTCGACGACGGCGCTACCGCGGACTTTTGTCGATAACGCAGAAGCGGTTGCCGTCAGGGTCGGCGAGGACTACGAAATCCGGATTCTCCGGATACAGGTCCCAGTCAACGCGTTGAGCGCCGAGGGAGATCAGCCGCTCCACTTCGGCAGCTTGGTCATCCGCATAGAGGTCCAGATGAGTACGTGGATGCTCCTGGACAGGCGTTTCGCTCAGCATCAACGCGAGTTGGGGGCCTGGACCGGCGGACGGAACGAGGATCACCCAGGTGTCATCGCCAGGCTCCCGTGGAACATAGCCGAGCGCGGCGTGCCAGAACGCAGTGGCCCGGGTGATGTCATTGACGCCGAGGACGGTGCTGCCGATGGTCAACATGTGCCTAGCCTAGCTAGTCTGCGAGAGTCCACGCGTTCCTTGCCGGGGCCCGGATGCCGGTGTCACAGTGAACCATGGCAACCGAAGAGGACGTCAGGCGTATCTGCCTTGGCATGCCAGGCGTCACCGAGCGCCCAAGTTGGGGCCAGCCTGCCTGGTTTGGCAAGTCCCTTATGGCTCGGATCTGGGAAGAGGGGGTTGTTACGGTCAAAACGGATGAGCGCGAAGCTCTGGCAGCAATGGAGCCGGATACCTATTTCTGGACCCCTCACCACGAACGGTCACCAAAGTTGCTGCTGGTCCGGCTGGAGAACATCAACGTGGACGAACTCGATGAACTGCTTCGGGAGTCGTACAGGATCGCCGGCGTCCCCCGCTAAACGAACCCAACTAGTCGCAGCAGAGCGCGTTTAGAGAACTCAAAACGCGCTCAACTGCGACTTACTTGGGTGCGTGAGCTCGGGCTAAACTCGCCCGCATGGGGGAGCACAGCAAACTTGGGGAACGCAACACACGGCAGCCTGCGCGCAGAGTCCTTGCCGCCGTCGTGCCTTTGCTTGGCCTGATCGCGGTGATCGTGGGTTGCGTCCTCGCATGGAATGGCCTGGAAGCGAACATTGGGTGGTTTCCACAGAGCCCGCGCCGAAACCGCCGGAAACGCACGAAATCGCCGGAAGGCTCCCAGCGAACTGGCAGCTTTCCGGCGATCTCGGCGCAGATCAGGTGAGTTTCACCTGCCGGTTCATGTCCTTGTACAGCAGGTAACGGAACTCGCCCGGACCGCCGGCGTAGCAGGCCTGCGGGCAGAACGCGCGTAGCCACATGAAGTCGCCGGCCTCCACCTCAACCCAGTCATTGTTGAGCAGGTACATGGCCTTGCCCTCCAGCACGTACAGCCCGTGCTCCATGACGTGGGTCTCCGGGAAGGGGATCACGCCGCCCGGCTGGAAGGTGACGATGTTGACCTGCATGTCATGGGCGAGGTCACTGGAGTCCGTGAAGCGGGTGGTTTTCCAGACGTCGTTGGTGTCCGGCATGGAGGTAGGCTCCACGTCCTTCTCGTTGGTCACGAAGGACTTGGCCTCGAAGCCTTCAAGGCGTTCGTAGGCCTTGCGGATCCAGTGGAAGGAGACGATGTCGTCGGACACGTTCTCCAGGCCCCACTCTGCGCCGGCGGCAAGGTAGGCGTAGCCACCCTCCTCGAGGTGGTGCAGTTCGCCGTCAAGCCTCAGGTTCACTTGGCCCTTGGTGACAAAGATGACGCCTTCAACGCCTGCTTCGAACTCGGCCCTGGGAGCCCCGCCGCCCGGAGCGATCTCAACGATCAACTGCGAGAACGTGGTGGCGAAGCCGGAAATCGGCCGCGCAATAATCCAGGAGCGCGTGTTGGAGAATCCAGGCAGGTTGCTGGTGACGATGTCCGTCATCACGCCCTTGGGGATCACCGTGTAAGCCTCGGTAACGATCGCCCGTTCCGTGGTCAGGTGGGTCTGCGGCGGCAGGCCGCCCTGCGGGTAGTAGTACTTGCCCATGCCAAATGCTCCTATCAGTGGGAAGTCGGTTGCGCGAGCCGCGGGTGCGCCAGTGCGGTCAGCTGTGAAAGTTCGACGCCGGCAAGCGCCTTGACCTCATCGGGCCCCACTGCGCCGCACTGGACGCCGCGAAGGACGAAACCAGCGAGTGCACGGGCGGTGGCGGGCTCGTCCATGACGCCGCCTTCGGTGTGCTCCACATAGTTCCGGAGGCGCAGCGCTGCGGCAGGCAGGCCTTCGCGGTAGAAAGCGTACGACGCCGAGAAACGGCTGGGGAGCTGGGCGGCGTGGAGGTCCCATCCTTGGTAGTAACCGTTCTCCAGGGAGCGACGGACCAGCCGGCCGTGGAGCTTCCAGGCGTCTTCCACGGCATCGCCCAGAGGGATGATGTTGGTGGAACCGTCAGAGAGGCGGATACCCGTTCCGGCCACCGCGAGCTGCATGACTTCCTTCGCGAAGTCGGCCACGGGGTGCTCCATGGACTGGTACTCCGCGGAGATTCCCAATGAGGCGCTGTAGTCATAAGTGCCGTAGTGCAAGGCACTGATGCGGCCCGGAACAACGTGGGGGAGCTGTGCCACAGGGGATGTTCCGTCGGCGCCCAGAATGAGCTGCGGCGTTTCCACCTGCACCTCGAACCGGAGCCTCCCCGCGGGAAGCCCGTGGACTTCCTCGAGGCGCGAGACCGCGAAGTCCATGGCCTGCACCTGGGCCACCGTGGTGACTTTAGGCAGAGTGAGGATCAGACCTGCGGGCAGTTCGCCCCCTGCAGCAAGGGTGGACACAAACAAGTCCAGCGTTTTCAGGCCGCGGGCCCTCGTAGGGGCTTCGAAGCACTTGAAGCGGATGCCGATGAACGGCGGAGCAGTTCCGGCCGCAACCGCAGCAGCCACGGCGTTGGCGGCAGCAACGGCGTCGGCGTCTTCAGCCTCATCGCCGCGGTCCCCGTAGCCGTCCTCGAAGTCCAGGCGCAGATCCTCGATCGGCTCGGAGGAGAGCTTCGCCGCCACACGCTCCGCAACAGCGGCAGCCAGCTGAGGCTCCTGGCCCAACAGCTGGCCGAGCTTTTCCAGGCCACCGTGAGCTTCCGCCGTCGCCAAGGCCTGCGCGCCCCACTCTGCCGCGAAGGAAGGAGTGAAGCGGTCGGCCGGGATGTAGACGGTGTGGATGGGCTGGCGCGAGCCGTCGTCGCCCGGGTAGTTGCGGTCCAGAAGCTGGTCCGTCGCGGCAAGCTGTGACTCGATGTGAGCCAGATCAGAGGAAGAGAATGAGCCCATCTCAGCCCACCAGTTCGTACGCGGGCGTGGTGAGGAAATCGGTGTAGTCGTCTGACAGACAGATGTCCTCGATCAGCTTGGACGCCGGCTCGTAGTAAGCCTTGAAGTTCTCGTCGCCGAACTCGATCCGCAGGCGCTCGGTTTCTTCGCCGAGGATGCGGCTGACGAGTTCGCGGGTCACGGTGTTGCCCGTGTCTGCGAGGACGGACTTGTTGCGGATCTGCTGCCACACCTGCGAGCGGGAGATCTCCGCGGTCGCGGCGTCTTCCATGAGGTTGTGGATGGCAACCGCACCGCTGCCGGAGATCCAGACACCCGTGTAGGCGACGGCGACGTAGAGGTTTAGCCGCAGGCCGGCCTCCGTCACGGTGCCGCCTGCGGAGGCGACGTCGATCAGCTGCTCAGCCGTGACGTTCACCTCGGGGCGCTGCTTGTCCAGCTGGTTGGGCTTTCCACCGTTGGCCGGGTCACCGAGGACCGAATCGAACACCTCGCGGCACGTGGAGACGAGGTCCGGGTGCGCAACCCAGGAGCCGTCGAAGCCATCGTTTGCCTCACGCGTCTTGTCGGCACGGACCTTGTCGAAGGCCGCAGCGGTGACGTCGGGCTGCTTCCGGTTCGGGATGACGGCGGCCATGCCACCCATGGCGAAGGCGCCGCGCTTGTGGCAGGTCTTGACCAGGAGCTCGGTGTAGGCGCGCATGAACGGAGCCGTCATGGCAACGGTGGCGCGGTCCGGGAGGACGAACTCTTCGCCGGCATCACGGAAGTACTTGATGATGCTGAACAGGTAGTCCCAACGGCCGGCGTTCAGGCCCGAGGCGTGATCGCGCAGCTCATAAAGGATCTCGTCCATTTCAAACGCGGCCGGGATGGTCTCGATGAGGACGGTGGCGCGGATGCTGCCCTGCGGAATGCCGAGGAAGTCCTGGGCGAAGACGAAGACGTCGTTCCACAGGCGGGCCTCCAGGTGGCTCTCCATCTTGGGCAGGTAATAGTACGGGCCCTGACCATTGAGGAGCAGCTGCTTGGCGATGTGGAAGAAGTGCAAACCAAAGTCCACCAGCGCGCCCACTGCAGGTTCGCCGTCGATCAGCAGGTGGTTCTCTTCCATGTGCCAACCGCGCGGACGGGCAACAACGACAGCCAACGGAGCGTCAGTGCGGAGACGGTATTCCTTGCCTTCCGGGGAGGTGTAGCTCAGGGTGCCCTGTGCTGCGTCGCGGAGGTTGAGGATGGCGTCGATGACGTTGGGCCACGTGGGAGTGCTGGCATCCTCGAGGTCCGCGAGCCAGACTTTGGCGCCGGAATTGAGCGCATTGATGGCCATCTTGGCCGGGGTGGCCGGTCCGGTCATCTCAACGCGGCGGTCCTGCAAAGCTGCCGGTGCCTCGGCAACCTTCCAGTCGCCGTCGCGGATTTCCTGGGTCTCCGGGAGGAAGTCCAAGCGGCTGGTGTCCGCAACCTTCTGGCGCTTGGCTTTGCGCGCCTCCAGCAGCTCGGCACGGGTGCCGGCGAAACGCTTGTGCAGTTCCTCGATGAAGCCCAGTGCCTTGGGGGTGAGGATCTCCTCGGCGCGATCGATCGGCCGGGGATCAGTGACTGTAATAGCCATGGGGCGGTGTCCTTTTCTAGAGAGCGCTGGCGGCGTTTGCGTGCGCAGCATTGGCTACGGCGGTCGCTACATCGGCGGCTACATGCGGATCGAAGACGCTGGGGATAATGTAACTCGCGTTCAGCTCATCGTCAGCTACCCGGTTGGCAATTGCCTCGGCGGCGGCCACCAGCATGTTCGGCGTGATGTCCGATGCTCCGGCGTCCAGCAGTCCGCGGAAGAAGCCGGGGAAGGCCAGCACGTTGTTGATCTGGTTCGGGAAGTCGCTGCGACCCGTGGCAACAACGGCGGCGTGCTTGGAGGCGATGACGGGGTCGATTTCCGGCGTCGGGTTGGCCATGGCGAAGACGATTGCGTTCTCAGCCATGGAAGCCACCTGCTCCTCGCCGATCACATGCGGGGCGCTGACGCCGATAAACACGTCTGCTCCCTTCAGGGCGTCATGCAGGGTTCCGGAGAAGCCTTCTTCGTTGGTGTTCTCGGCAATCCAGCTGCGGTGCTCGTCGTCGTACTTCTCCCCGGAGTGGATGGCTCCGGAGCGGCCGGCGGCAATGATGTGCTGCGCGCCCTGGGCCTTGAGGAGCTGGATGATGGCAGAACCGGCAGCGCCAACGCCCGAGACAACGATCTTGACCTCGGACAGCTTCTTGTCCACTACGCGGAGGGCGTTGACCAAGGCAGCGAGGGTGACGATCGCTGTGCCGTGCTGGTCGTCGTGGAACACCGGGATGTCCAGTTCTTCGCGGAGGCGGTTCTCGATCTCGAAGCAACGCGGCGCGGCGATGTCTTCGAGGTTGATGCCGCCGTAGACGGGAGCCATGGCCTTGGCGATCATGATGATTTCTTCGGTGTCCTGCGTGTCCAAGCAGACCGGCCAGGCGTCCACGTTGGCGAACTGCTTGAACAGTGCGGCCTTACCTTCCATCACGGGCAGGGCTGCGGCGGGGCCGATGTTGCCAAGGCCCAGAACGGCGGAACCATCGGTGAGGACTGCGATGGTGTTGCGCTTGACAGTCAGGTTCCGGGCAGCGGCGGGGTCTTCTGCAATGGCCAGGCAAACACGCGCGACGCCGGGAGTATAGGCACGGGACAAGTCGTCACGGTTGCGCAGGGCTACTTTAGGGACCACCTCGAGCTTGCCGCCGAGGTGCATGAGGAAAGTGCGGTCCGAGACGTGCTGGACGGTGACGCCGTCGAGGGCATTCAGGGCATCTTTGACGCGTGCTGCGTGGTCGTCATCAGTGGTGTTGCAGGTGACGTCCACGACGATCGTCTCGTGGTGGGATTCCGTGACGTCCAGAGCGGTGATTGCGGCACCGGCTGCGCCGACGGCTGCTGCCAGTTCGCTCGTAGCTGTGAAGCTGGACGGTGCGGCGACGCGCAGGGTGATCGAGTTTCCGGGGCTCGGATTCGCCATTGAAATTCCTCCTGTTAGGCCCGTTCCCGGGCCGCCGTTCCAAACTAAATGTTTTCGTATTATGGATATTATTATCTACCAAGTGGAAACACAACCCCTTGCCCGGTCATTTTGCGTCTCGTCGCGCAGGTGCCCGCTGTGCTGTATCTTGGGTGTTCTAAGCAATTCTTTTCACGATGCGGATAAGAGTTGTCGGAATCTGAGTCATTGGAGACAAGGGAATGGCTGAAAAAGCCTCCGGAGGCGTGCAGTCCGTTGAGCGCGTCTTTGAACTGCTGGAACTGATCACGGATGCGGGCGGCGACGTCACTCTGAGCGAGCTGTCGTCGTCCACTGACCTGCCCTTGCCCACCATCCACCGCCTGCTGCGCACCCTGGTGTCCCTCGGCTACATCCGCCAGCTGCCCAACCGCCGCTACGCCCTGGGCCCGCGGCTCATCCGGCTTGGCGAAGGTGCCAGCAAGCAGCTCGGTGCCGTAGCGCGTCCGCAGCTGAAAACCCTTGTGGAGCGCCTTGGCGAAACGTCCAACATGGCGGTCCTGGATTCGGACATGGTCATCTACGTGGCCCAGGTCCCGTCCATGCACTCCATGCGTATGTTCACGGAGGTTGGCCGCCGGGCCCACACCCATGACACAGGCGTTGGCAAAGCGATCCTGGCGCAGCTCGACGACGAGCAGGTCCGCGGCATCGTTGCCCGAACCGGGATGCCTACGCCCACGGCCAAGAGCATCGGCGATATCGACTCCCTGCTCGCGGACCTGAAGCTGATCCGCGAACGCGGCTACTCCATTGACGAGGAAGAGCAGGAACTCGGGGTCCGGTGCTTCGCGATGGCCGTGCCCAACGCTCCCACCCCCACGGCTATCTCCGTTTCCGGGCCCATCACCCGCGTGGACCAGAGCTTCGCCGACCGCGCTGTGCCAATGCTGCGCGAGGCCGCCCTGGCGATTTCCGCGGAGCTCAACCAGAACTAGGCTTCTCCTTCTCCACACCACCCGCCGAGTTGGCACTTGACGCCCATGTTTTCCATAAACATGGGCGTTATTTGTCATCTCGGCGCTTCCCTCGGCAGCACAAATGACGGCAGCGTCCCCCAAGGAAACGCTGCCGTCATCTGCCATTTTTGGGCGGGAGCTAGTGCTCGGACGCGCTGGACGTCTTGAGCGGGACTTCCTTGCCGTCGGCGTCGATCAGCTTGCCGTTCTCGAACCGGTCGCCTTCGCTCAGGCACTTGATGTCTTCCTCGCTGACGATGCGGTCCGTACCAGCGACGAACACTGACTGGTTGTCTGTGTTGCCTGCCTTGAAGTGGTTGAACAGGATGTTCAGCAGGATCGCCATGACTGCGGCGGAGCTGATGCCGGAGTGGAAGATGGTGGAGAACCAGGAAGGGAACTGGTCGTAGAACTTCGGAGCGGCAATGGGAATCATGCCAAACCCGATCGACGCGGCCACGATGATCAGGTTCATGTTGTTCTTGTATTCAACCTTGGCCAGGGTGCGGATACCGCTGGCTGCCACTGTGCCGAAAAGCACGACGCCGGCACCGCCCAGGACGGGCGTCGGAACCGCTGCGACCACTCGGCCCAGGATCGGCAGGAGGCCGAGGACAACCAGGATGAGGCCGCCGGCGCTGACCACGAAACGGCTCTTGATGCCGGTGATGGCCACCAAGCCCACGTTCTGGGCGAAGGCGCTCTGCGTGAAGGAGTTGAACAGGGGCGAGATGGCGCTGGAGAGCATGTCTGCGCGGAGACCGTCGCCGATGCGGCGGGAGTCAACCTTGGTATCGACGATCTCGCCCACAGCAATGATGTCCGCGGAAGTCTCGGTCAGGGTTACCAGGATGACGATGAGCATGGAGACGATTGCTGCGATCTCGAAGGTGGGAGCACCGAAAGCGAAGGGCGTGGGGAAAGCGACGATGTCGCCCTGGCCGACCTTGGAGAAGTCTGCCATTCCTGCAACGAACGCGATGATGGTGCCGATGACCATGGCCAGCAGGATGGAGAGCCGGGAAATAGCGGCGTTGCCAACCTTGCTCAGGAGCAGGACGACGCCCATGGTGGCTGCTGCAAGGCCGATGTTGGCCATGCTGCCGTAGTTATCGGCCTTGGCGTTTCCACCCATGGCCCAGTTGGCTGCGACCGGCATGAGCGTCAGGCCAATGGTGGTGATGACCGTGCCGGTGACCACTGGCGGGAAGAACTTGATGATCTTGGAGAACAGGGGAGTGATGGCCAGGCCGATCAGGGACGCCACAATGACCGAACCGAAGACCGCCTGGATGCCCCCGCCACCTTGGACAATCGCAACCATGGTTGAGACGCCGGCGAACGAGACGCCCTGAACCAGCGGCAGCTGCGAGCCGAAGAACGGGATGCCCACCGTCTGGAGGATAGTGGCCAGCCCGCCAACGAAGAGGCAGGCTGCGATGAGGAGGCCGATATCCTGCGAGGACATGCCTGCCGCCGCGCCGATGATCAGCGGCGGGGCAATGATTCCGCCGTACATGGTGAGGACATGCTGGAAGCCGTATGCGAAGGTGCTTCCGATCGAGAGGCGCTTGTCCTCGGGACGTTCTGGCTGATGCTTCTGCGAAGGGGTGCTATTCGCAGGGCGGGTTTTCTTCTTCGTGTTCATGGCAGACTTTCTGGGTTCATGGCAGACGTCTTCGTCTGGCTAACTGTGTCTGGCTAACAAAATCTTGGGTTCTTTTGGGGCTGGGGTTTGTGTGCAGGTCCGGCCTTGACGGGCGCCGTTGGGGGACCTGCACACAACCCCTGGATGGTGCGTCTTTAGTGCTGGTTTGGTGCGGGCTTAGCAGAAGCCGGCGATGCCGCTCCATGCAACGGGCGCGGCAGTGGTGTTGTCGCGCTGGACGGTTGCTTCGATGAGGCCGTACGGGCGGTCCGCGGCGAAGAAGACCTCGTTGGGGTTGTCCAAGCCGAACGGGCTCAGGTCAACCAGGAAGTGGTGCTTGTTGGGCATGGAGAACTTGATCTCATCCACTTCGCTGTGTGCTTCCAGGACCTTCTTGCCCATGTCGAACAGCGTCTGCTGAAGCGCGTGCGAGTAGTTCTCGGTGAAGCCTTCCAGCAGGAGGGCCTTGATGTCCTCGTAGCTCTTGTTGAAGTCCGTGCCAGCCAAGTCCAGGTTGGTGTTGTAGCGCCAGCGGGCAGAAACATCAGTGGCAAGAATGCGGTCCGTGGTTTCCGGCAGGGTTGTGTACTTGTCGCGCGGGTAGCCGACGAAGCCGGACTGCGTGGTCTTGAGGACGGTCAGGTCCTTGAGGCCGGAAATCACGTGGGTGGTTGCGCCATCACGGACGACGACGGCGGTACGCACCTCTTGTCCGTTGCGGACGAAGCTGTGATCGTGTCCCGCGCCGTGTGCCTGGATGCGATCCCAGCTGTAGGCCTCGGCTTCCCAACGGCCACCGGTTACCCATTCGAACTCGCCGGTGAAGTGATTGGCAAGGCGCAGCAGGAAGGACTCCGGTGAGCCGATGCCGTCACGGGCAAAAGCGTAGACGGTGTTCTTCTGGGTATCGGTGGCAACGACGTGGCCGTTGTCGCCTTCGAGGTGTGCAGCCTGGAAATCGCCACGCAGCTGCGAAGTAACGTTCAAGTCTTCGATGTGGTGGCGGTCAGTATCCCGAGTGACCTTGACGACGCGGACTTCCGCTTTGCCGTACTGGTTTTCGCCGAGGACGATGTTGTTGCTCATGGTCATATCCCAACTTCTGTGAGGTGGAACCTACGTTCCATCAATGAAATTAAGCGCGTGTTTCCACCGCGTTTCTGGTGGAGCCGACCCAACAAAAAAGAGCCGGCATCCATTGATGCCAGCTCATTACGACCCTGCCTGCTGCTCTCAGGTTACGTGACGTACGCCACGAACTCATTCGAGAGTAGCGCATGATTTCGGCTTGTGTATATGGGTTTTGGAGATCGTTATGAAGCAGCCAAATGTGACCGGAGCGACTCTTCGTGCCTTCTGGACAGGTCTTGACGGCTGCTCGGGGCCCTGCCTATCCTTTTCACATAGCAATAAAGATTTTCCGAACTACGGAAAAGTGCTGCACTGGAAAGAGGAGGAACAGATGGACTCGAAGGATACGAACAATGTCGTTGAATTCCCGGCACCGGGTCAGGAGCTGTACCTGCCCTTCGGTGCAACAGACCCGGACTTCTATATCCCGGCCGACTGCGACCGAAATGCCGGCGGGTTCTCCCGTTGGCTCCGCGCACTCCCGGTGTTCGGCCGCCAACGCCCCTAGCACTCCCTGCGGCGCCCGCCCCTGCTCCCGCCCGTTTAGACGGCTCGCTGCAGGCAAGACGGTAGGAGTCGTCTTGTCTGCAGCGAGCCATCGAAACGGGCTTTTCCACATACGCCCTGGGTCCCCTGTCGCAAGTTCTTAAGGCTCGACAATGCTTGTGCCATGGCGAAAATGGCTGATCTCCCCGCGGGCATGGATCTGTGGAGGACCTCCGAACTCAATGAAGCCGGATTCAATGACCGGAGTATAGCCACCCTGGTGCGGTCGGGTGAACTGGTAAGGCTCCGACGAGGTTGCTACATCCGTGGCAGCACCTGGTCCGCCCAGAAGCCGTGGGTACGCAGCCGCCAACTCATCGCCGCCCACGCTCATGGGACGCTCACGACATCGGTCGGCGGTTTGGTGTACAGCCACACCTCTGCAGCGCGCCTCCACCGATTACTCCTGTGGGACGTTGACGATCGCGTGCACATTACACAGAAGAAGACGCCGTCGCCGATTTCGCATGGCCGCGACGTAGTCGCTCATTCCACGGTGCTCCTGGAAGGCGATGTAGTCCTCGTGGACGGACTCCCGTGTACATCGCTGGAGCGGACCTTGGCGGACTGTTGCTTGATGTTGGACTACCGGCGGAGCCTTGTGCTGATGGATCATGCCCTCCGCATGGGTGCAGATGCTGAGAGGCTGGCGCAAATTTGCTTAGCTCTGTCGGGGAGAAATGGAGTGCTTTCGTTGCGCCGGGCCTTGGAAAATGCCGATGCGCGCTCGGAGTCTCCCGGCGAGACTCTCAGCCGGGAACTGCTGCAGCGACTCCGCATTGAGCCACCAGACCTTCAAGTAGGAGTTCGAACAACGGAAGGCCGACATCGCTTGGACTTCGCGTGGCGCGAGAAGAAGGTGGCTTTGGAGTTCGACGGCAGGGTGAAGTACTTCGACTACGAGCCAACAGATGAAGTGATCTTCAAGGAAAGGCAGCGCGAGAAGGCGCTGATGGAGCTGGGCTGGAAGTTCATCCGCATCACGTGGAGGGATCTGTTCCGGGAGCAGGAATTCAAGCTGCGTGTCCTGCGAACCCTCCGCACGGCCGAGTAGACGACTCCCTGCGCGTTAGACGACTCCTACCGTCTAGCGCGCAGGGAACCATCGAATCGGGTGGCCGCCACAAAAAACAGGCCTACCCCGCCACCAGCTTCCGCGCCGCAGCCGAGTGCTCAGCGATGAGCCCGGCAACGTCGAGCCCGGGAATCGCGCCATCAACCACGCGCCAAGCACCGCCCACCATCACCCGGTCGGCACGATCAGCCCCACAGAGCAGCAACGCAGCCACGGGGTCGTGGCTCCCGGAGAACCGCAGCGAGTCCAGCTTGAACATGGCAAGGTCCGCCTGAAGCCCCGGAGCCAACTGCCCGATGTCCGAGCGGCCCAAAACGGCAGCCGACCCGCGTGTTGCCCAGCCAAGTGCCCTCTCCACGGGAACCGAGGCGCCATACCTGAGCCGCTGCAGATACAGCGCTTGACGAGCCTCGAGGATCATGTTGGAAGCATCGTTCGACGCCGAGCCATCCACTCCCAGTCCCACGGGAACGCCCGCGGCTTCAAGTTCCAGCACCCGCGCTGTCCCGGATGCGAGGCGCATGTTGGAGGTTGGGCAATGTGCGACGGCGGTGCCCGCGGCTCCCAGCCTGGCGATCTCGTCGTCGTTGAAGTGGATGCCGTGTCCAAGCCAGGTCCGGGGCCCCAACCAGCCAACTGACTCCAGGTAATCCACGGTCCGCAGCCCAAACATGGACTGGCAGAAGTCTTCCTCGTCAATGGTCTCGGCAAGGTGCGTGTGCAGCCGGACATCGAAGCGTTCGGCCATGGCGGCGCTCTCGGCCATGATCTCCTTGGTCACGGAGAACGGCGAACAGGGGGCAAGGGCAATCTGCACAACGGCACCATCACCTGTCTCGTGGTACTCACGAATCAGCCGTTCGCTGTCCGCAAGGATCACCTCCGGTGACTGGACCGTGGTCCGTGGCGGCAGCCCGCCGTCGTCCTCTCCCAATGTCATGGACCCGCGGGTCAGCGTGGCCCGCATCCCCATGGACCGCACCGCGCCCACTTCGATGTCAATGGCGTCTTCCATGCCGTCGGGGAAGAGGTAGTGGTGGTCGGCGGCGGTGGTGCAGCCGGACAACAAAAGCTCGGCGAGTGCAACCTGCACTGCAAGCTCAAGGCTCCGGGGCGTCAACCGTGCCCACACCGGGTACAAATTCTGCAGCCACGGGAACAGCGGGGCGTTGGCCACCGGACCCCAGGCGCGGGTAAGGGTTTGATAGAAGTGGTGGTGCGTGTTGATGAGTCCGGGCAGGACCACGTGGTCCGAGGCATCAAAGACGGAACAAGGCAATGACGGCTGCCCGCCCATAGGCACGAGCTCCACGATTTTCCCGTCGGAAACCACCAAGCCGCCACCGGCGTCGAGGTCGTTTGCGGTGAAGATACCCAGCGGGTTCTTGATCCAAAGAGGGGTCATGAGGGTCCTTGTCTGGTCGGCATGTCTGCGTTCCAGCTCAGTTAGGCCCTGTCTGCTGATCCAGGAGCCGGAAGCCAACAAGTGCGTCCGGTCCGAAAAGCGTAAGACGCACGACGGCGGCAGTCAACCCCCGCAGGCGTCTCACGGTCACATCCCGTCGCCACCCCAAGATTTCGTATGACGAAATTAAATTTTCAAAAAACTATGGCGCGGCTCACAAATCTGGTGCTACGCTCTAACTGCCAAAGGCGGGCACCCGGCCCTCGGGAAGCTATCTACCAGGCGCAACTTAACCTTCATCGCACATGCTGAAGCCTGGTAACCAAGCTAACTGGAGCTCCGTTCCGTAGCGCCCCCAACAGGTCACCTGGCTTCCTCAGCACTAAGGAAGTCGCAACATGAGTACAACCGTCACGGCCGAGCAATTCCTGGCCACAACCATTGAGCTGGCAACAGCCAATGTCCTCAACAGTGGTGGCCCCTTCGGCGCCGTAATTGTTACCGCGGATGGACAAGCCTTCCAAGGCGTCAACCGCGTCACCGCCACGAACGATCCCACCGCACACGCAGAAGTCACGGCCATCCGTAACGCCTGCCGCGAACTGGGAACCTTCGATTTGAGCGGAGCAACCCTCTACACCAGTTGCGAGCCATGCCCCATGTGCCTGGCCTCCGCACTCTGGGCACGCGTTGACCGCGTGTTCTTTGCCGCAGACCGTCACGACGCCGCATCCGTTGGCTTCGACGACGCCGTCTTCTACGAGTTCTTCGAGAACGACAACCGGGACGCGCTGATGCCGGTAGCCAAGCTGGAACTGGGCGACCCCCAGGCTCCGGCGGCCCTCCAGCCGTTCACCACATGGAACACGCTTGATTCCAGGATCGACTACTAGGGCCGGTGGCTGACATGACAATCCTGGATCCCGCAGAAATGCAGACCGCAGCTGAAAAGCAGGCTGCGCTCCTCCCCAACGGAGGCAAGAGCGCAGAGCCCACAGCGGCAAACGCAAAGCACACGGCAACCGGCCTGGCAGATGGCAACAACAAGCCGCCGGTGTCGAACTCCTTCCTGGATAAGTTCTTCCAGATCACCAAGCGTGGCTCCACGCTGGCCCGAGAATTCCGCGGCGGCTTGGTCACGTTCTTCACCATGGCGTACATCGTCATCCTCAACCCGCTCATCTTGGGCGGCTTCTCGGCAGACAACGCCCCGGTGGATGTGGCGGGCGGCTGGCTCTCGGCAGCACAGGTGGGCGCAGTTACTGGCCTGACCGCCGGCGTCATGACCATCGTCTTCGGACTCGTGGCCAACCTGCCCTTCGGCCTCGCAGCCGGCCTGGGCATCAATTCCTTCCTCGCCGTAGCTGTCATCCAGGAAGTCACATGGCCAGAAGCCATGGGCCTGGTGGTCATCAACGGCATCCTGATCGTCCTCTTCGGCGCCACTGGTGCCCGGACGGCGATCTTCAAGGCAGTCCCCAAGGAACTCAAAGCCGCCATCACCGTCGGCATCGGCCTGTTCATCGCCTTCATCGGCTTCGTCGACTCCGGCTTTGTCCGCCCCACCAAGGGCGGCCCGCCGGTCCAGCTGGGCACGGATGGTTCCATCACCTCCATCCCAACTCTCGTCTTCATCATCGGATTGCTGGTCATGGGTATCCTCGTGGCACGCAAGATCCAGGGCGGCCTGTTGATTGGCATCGTCGCCACGACAGTTCTCGCCGCTGTAGCCGAGGCCGTGTTCCACATTGGTCCGGGCACCGCCGACAACCCTGGCGGCTGGCACCTCAACGTGCCGATCCTGTCCAGCCAGTTGATGTCCGTCCCGGACCTCAGCCTGGTGGGTCAGTTCGACCTCTTTGGTTCGTTCGCCAGGATTGGCGGACTGGCTGCGACCATGCTGGTCTTCACCTTGGTGTTCACCAACTTCTTCGACGCCATGGGCACCATGACGGGCCTGGCCAAGAGCGCAGGCGTGGCACACAAGGACGGTACGTTCCCCAAGCTGAAGTCAGCCTTCATCGTTGAAGGCATGGGCGCAGTAGTGGGCGGCGGGACGTCCGGTTCCTCCAACACCGTCTACATCGACTCCGCAGCAGGAATCGGCGAGGGCGCCCGCACGGGCCTGGCGTCGGTCGTCACTGGCCTGCTGTTCCTGGGTTCGATGTTCTTCACGCCGCTTACTTCGGTTGTCCCGCTGGAAGTGGCTGCCGCAGCACTGGTGGTGGTGGGCGCGATGATGATGGCGCAGATCCGCGAGATCAAGTTCACCAAGTTCGCCATCGCATTGCCGGCGTTCCTCACCATCGTGACCATGCCGCTGACCTACTCCATTGCCAACGGCATCGGCGTCGGGTTCATCTCCTTCGCGGTGATCAGCGCGGCATCGGGCAAGGCCAAGAAAGTCCATCCGCTCATGTGGGTGGTCACGGCGGGCTTCATTATCTACTTCGCACGGGGCCCGATCAACGCCTTGATGGGCGTCTAGCGCGGAGCCCTACCCCGCGCCGGCGGGTCCACATCCGGCACTTCGAACGGCGGTCCATCCGCGCCCACCGCACGAATAGGCGTCCGCCGTCGTGGTCCCTGCCCGAACAGCACCTCCGGAACGGGCACGACGGCGGGCGGCGGCCCTGTTGATTCAGGAACGGGCGCTGATGCTCCGTCAGGGAACGGGGGCAGGGAGATGAAGCCCTTGCCCCCGTTCCTATGAACTCTTATTGACTAGCTGCGACTTCCCCTCAACACCCTCCGGAAATGAGATTATGAGGGCAAGATCGCGCACTGCTCCGGCCGGGCCACCCAGCCGGGACACCTGGAAAAAGGACGTGTTGCCATGCTGGATCTGATGCCTTCACTGGGCAGCTGGCGGACTGCGGTCTCTGGCCAACAATGCGCTGTGGCCACGATCGTAGGGACCGGCGGCTCAGTCCCGCGCCCCATGGGGACTTCCATGATGGTTTCCGAACATGGCGAAATCCTGGGCAGCCTGTCCGGCGGTTGCGTGGAAGGGGCCGTCGTTGAGGCAGCCTTGGAAGCAATGCGCGACGGCGGCCCACGCCTTGAGTCTTTTGGCTACAGTGCCGAGGACGCCTTCGCCGCTGGGCTCACCTGTGGAGGAGAACTGGAAGTCCATATCCAGCCACTGGGTAGCGATTCCGGCGAAATGGCCTTGTTGGACATGCCCGTATCAAACGAACCCACGGCCCTGGCGCTCATCCGCAGGCTCGGTGGCGGAGGGGGAGTGGTGGTCGTTGATGACCCTGTTCGGTTCCGCGCCATGGAATCAACGCAACTGGCGCGGTTGGTGGGCGATCATCCCGCCACTTTGATGGCTGCGGCGGCCCAGGTTGAGCCGCTGCTCCAAGGCGGACGCACCGGGTTGGTCCGGCTGGCCGCACCCGAGGGCTGCATCGATGGCTGGGTGACCGTGGACAGGTGGGCGTCGGCGGACCCGGAAGAAGTAACCCAGCCCGAGCCCATCACCCTGTTCGTGGAAAGCCGTTTGCCGGCTGCGCGGATGCTCATTTTCGGGGCCAATGATTTCGGCGCCGCGTTGCTCCCCGCCGGACAGTTGCTTGGTTACAACGTCACCCTGTGTGATGCCCGCCCTGCGTTTGCCCAGCAGGGCCGTTTCGCTGGCGCGGACCAGGTGGTCACAGACTGGCCGCACCGCTACCTGGAAGCCGAAGCAGCGGCCGGACGAGTCGACGCCCGGACCGTGGTGTGCGTCCTGACCCACGATCCAAAGTTCGACATCCCTTTGCTCGAAACAGCCCTCCGCTTGGACCTGGCTTACGTCGGCGCGATGGGCTCGCGTCGCAGCCACCGGCAACGGATTGACGCCCTGCTTGAGGCCGGCACGCCCTCCGAAGCGCTCGAACGGCTGCATTCCCCGATCGGACTAAACCTTGGTGCAGTGACACCAGCCGAAGTCGCAGTCTCCATCACGGCGGAAATCATCGCCGAGCGGGGAGCAGCCCAGAATGCCACAGCCCACAAAAAGCCCGGCTTCCCCTCGCTGAAGGACAGCACCGGCCCGATTCACGCGGCACCGATTCACCCAGCGCCGATTCAACCAGCACCTCAACACCTCACTCAGGAGGACCCATGGACATGAACACCATCGAGGCCGTGGTTCCCACCACGGATCCATCGCAATGGCGCGACGGCGATGCCTGGCTCGCCGGAGGGACTGTCCTCTTCTCCTATGGAAGCACTATCCTTAAACGGCTCCTTGATTTGGGCCAAGCGGATTGGCAGGCCATTACCGTAACCGATCAGGGCATTGAGTTGGCCGCAACCTGCACTGTTGCCGAGCTCTACGCCCTGCCGGCGTCCGCGGAAATAGCCAACCGTGAGTGGCCCGGCCTGGCATTGATCCGTCCTTGCTGCGACTCCTTCGTGGCCTCCTTCAAGATCTGGAACATGTCCACGGTGGGCGGCAACATCTGCACATCCTTGCCGGCCGGCCCCATGATTTCGCTGTGTGCCGGGCTCGGCGCCGCGGCAACCATCCAGAGCCCTGACGGCACCAGCCGCACAGTACCTGTGGCCGATTTCGTCACCGGGGACATGGAGAATGTCCTGGCCCCGGGGGAGTTGCTCCGCAGCATCCACCTTCCAGCCTCGGCTCTCTCCGCCCGGGTCGCCTTCCGGCGTCTGTCGCTGAGCAACCTTGGACGCTCCGGCGTGCTGCTCATCGGATGCCTCGATCTCGACGGCGGTTTGGTCATCACCGTCACCGCCTCCACCAAAAAGCCCGTCCAACTACGGTTCCCCGCCGGCCAGGTTCCCGACGCCGGGATGCTGGCTGACGCCGTCGGGGATTCCATTCCCTGGCCGCTGTACCACGATGACATCCATGGTCTCCCGGAGTGGCGTCGCGATATGACGTTCAAATTGGCCGAGGAAATCCGGGCCGAGCTGCTGGGCGAGTCAATGGCCGTGTCAGGCGATTTCTGGCCGCCCCACGCCACCTCGCCGCAACCATCCACGCAACCCGCACAGAACAACCCGCAGAAGGAGGCCTCCCATGGCAATTGAGATCAACGGCGCTGCCTCTCAGGCCACACCCCGGCCCGGCCAATGCCTGCGCACTTTCCTTCGGGAACAAGGAAACTTCGGCGTCAAGAAGGGCTGCGACGGCGGAGACTGCGGCGCCTGCACTGTGCACGTCGACGGCACCGCGGTCCACAGCTGCATCTATCCGGCTCTCCGCGCCGAGGGCAAAGCCGTGACCACGATCGAAGGTCTCTCCACCGGCGAAAATCTTCACCCTGTGCAGGAGCAGTTCCTCGAAGCCCAGGGTTTCCAATGCGGTTTCTGCACCGCCGGCATGGTCATGACCGCAGCCACTTTTGACGACGAGCAACGCGCCAACCTGCCCCGGAACCTCAAGGGCAATCTGTGCCGCTGTACCGGTTACCGCTCCATCGCGGACGCGGTGTGTGGTCACGGCGACGGTCATGGCGTCGAGCTCAAGCACGACGCCGGAGCTGACGTTTCCGGCGCACAATCGCCTGCAGCTGGACAGCCTGCAGCCGGAAATCCCACCGCCGGACATCCCGTGGCTGTGGAAGCTACTCCCGGCCAGCTCGGGGACAACGTTCCCGCACCCGCCGGCCAAGCCGTGGTTACCGGAGCTGCCCGGTACACGCTGGATGTTCCGGCCGAGCAGCTGCCTGGACTACTGCACCTCAAGCTCCTGCGTTCACCGCATCCGCACGCC
This sequence comes from Paenarthrobacter sp. 2TAF44, assembly GCF_052114885.1. NCBI lineage: Bacteria > Bacillati > Actinomycetota > Actinomycetes > Micrococcales > Micrococcaceae > Paenarthrobacter > Paenarthrobacter sp. 2TAF44. The sequence goes on from NZ_JBFRFP010000002.1 coordinate 342,971, forward strand.
CGGATCGTGTCCATCGACAAGACCGCGGCACTGGCGGTTCCTGGCGTCGTCGCTGTTTTCACGCACGAAGATGCACCAGCGCAGTTGTTCTCAACGGCCCAGCACGAACACTTCACCGATGATCCCGATGACACCCGCGTGCTGGACAACGTGGTGCGGTTCATCGGCCAGCGCGTAGCTGCTGTTGTGGCCGAATCTGTTGGTGCTGCGGAGGCCGGAACCCGAGCGCTTGCTGTGGAGTACGAGCTTTTGGAACCAGTTTTCACGCCCCAGGAGGCGATCCTTCCCGGCGCCCCCGCCATCCATGGTGACAAGGATGGCGTATATTCCAGAATCTCCCGGCCCCTGGAGAACGTGGTAGCCGAGGTCCACGCCGAGCTGGGCAGCGTGGCCGACGGCTTCGCGGCAGCCGACTTCATCCATGAGCACACGTACAAGACGCAAAGGGTTCAGCACGTCGCGATGGAAACGCACGCGTCCATTGCCTGGCTGGACGAGGAAGGCAGACTGGTTGTCCGTTCCTCCACGCAGGTTCCCTTCCTGGTCAAGCGCACCCTGATGCGGTTGTTTGACCTGCCGGAGGAGACTGTCCGTGTGGTGGCTGGCCGCGTCGGGGGTGGTTTCGGCGGCAAGCAGGAGGTCCTCACCGAGGATCTTGTCGCCCTCGCGGCACTGGCTTTGCGCAGGCCCGTCCAGTTGGAGTTCACCCGGACCGAACAGTTCACCTCCACCACAACGCGCCATCCCTTCACCATCAATCTCAAGGCGGGCGCCAGCCGGGACGGATACCTCACCGCCCTTCAACTGGACGTCATCACCAACACCGGGGCCTACGGAAACCATGCGCCCGGCGTGATGTTCCATGGTTGTGGCGAGTCGCTGGCCGTCTATAAATGCGTCAACAAGAAAGTGGACGCCCAGGCTGTCTACACCAACACCGTTCCCGCTGGTGCTTTCCGGGGGTATGGGTTGAGCCAGATGATCTTTGCGATCGAGTCCGCCGTCGACGAACTTGCCATCGGCATCGGCATGGATCCGCTCGAGTTCCGGCTCAAGAACATGGTCCGGCCAGGCGATCACATGCTCTCCACAACACCCGAGCCCGAGGAAGACGTTCACTACGGTAGCTACGGTTTGGACCAGTGCGTGGCCTTGGTCCGGGACGCTCTGGACCGGGGCAAGGAGCGTTACCGGGCCGCTGGCCTGGAGGACCTCGGCCCCGACTGGGTCGTAGGGGAGGGCTCGGCCCTGTCCATGATCGATACCGTCCCGCCGCGCGGCCACTTCGCCCACACCAGGGTGAGCCTGGAAGCGGACGGAAGGTTCGCCGTCGACGTCGGTACTGCAGAGTTCGGGAACGGCACCACAACCGTGCATGCGCAACTCGCCGCTACTGCGCTGGCGACAGCCGCCTCAAAAATTACCGTCCGTCAGTCCGATACGGACCTCGTGGAGCACGACACCGGCGCGTTCGGTTCGTCCGGGACAGTGGTGGCCGGCAAGGCGACGCTCGGCGCAGCCCTCGAGCTTGCCACCAGGATCCAGACCGTTGCGGCATCGCTCACGGGGGCTGCATTAACGGATTGCCGCTTGGTGGACGGAGCTGTCGAGTGCGGCGACCGCGTGGTTCCGCTCAAGGAAATTTACGACGCCGCCCGTCTCCAAGGCGTTCGGCTCGCCACCGACGGCAACTGGGGAGGAACGCCGCGGTCGGTGGCATTCAACGTGCACGGTTTCCGCGTTGCTGTTAACACGGGAACGGGTGAGCTGCGGATCCTGCAGAGCGTGCAGGCCGCAGATGCCGGCGTTGTGGTGAACCCGCGGCAGTGCCGTGGGCAGATCGAAGGCGGTATCGCGCAGGCGCTCGGAGCAGTGTTGTATGAGGAAGTGAAAGTGGACGACGCCGGACATGTCACCACGGATATCCTGCGGCAGTACCACATTCCGTCCTTCGCGGACGTGCCGCGGAGCGAGGTCTATTTCGCAACAACGAACGACAGCACCGGACCCCTCGGCGCCAAGTCCATGAGCGAGAGCCCGTTCAACCCTGTGGCACCCGCGCTGGCCAACGCCATCCGCAACGCCACCGGAATCCGTTTCGGCGAGCTGCCCATCGCCCGGGACAAAATCTACCTGGCCCTCCGCGACCGCACCCTGATCCCCAACTAAAACCCTGATCCCCAACTGAGTCCGTCCTACCCAACTAGGTCGCAGTTGAGCGCGTTTTGAGCCGTGAGAACGCGCTTAACTGCGACTTACTTGGGTAGGACGGCTACTTGGGGGAGACGGCGAGCTCCATGAACACGCTGTTCGGGTCCAGGGTGTAGTTGGCGAACGGCGGGCACTCGGTGAATCCATGCCGGGCATACAAACGACGCGCGGGCGCAAAGTAATCTTCGGTACCAGTTTCCAGGCTCACGCGTTCGTAGCCCCTGCGGCCGGCTTCGGCCACGATGTGCTTGAGCATCAGCGTGGCTACGCCGCGCCCACGGGCGGCGGCGGTGGTGCGCATCGACTTGATCTCGCCAAACCGGCCCTCTCCGTCAGAAGCGGCCAGCTCCTTCAGCGCCCCACATCCCAGCAACACGCCGTCTTCGCGGGCCGTCAAGAACGTGATCGCTTCATGGGACAACGCCGAATGGTCCAACGCGTGCACGCTTTCTGCCGGCGACGTCGCAAACATGTCGGCCAGATGCTCGCTCAGGAGCTGATGGACATCCGGGCGCGTGGGGTCGTCAGGGGCAATCTGGATCATGGATTCCAATGTACCGGCTCTGGATTGGCCAACTGCAGTCAGTCCTCCAGCAGGTGCAACTGGTCCTTTGTATCCAGGTCTTCCCCGGAGCAGAGGTCGCTGCAATCCACCAGATCCACCAAGCCCGGATGCGCCTTAAGGAACGATCGCGCGCCCGTGTCACCGTTCGCTGCTTCCGCGGCTTGGGATCGGAGCCCGACGTCGATAATCACCGGGTGCCGACGCTTAAGGCGCCCTGATTCGTCAGGGTAGGCGGCTGCGGTGACCCGACCGGGACGGTGGCTGCCCAGCAACCTGCTGACCGCCGTCGGGGTTAATCCGGGCTGGTCCACCAGCGCCACCATGATGCTGTGACCCGGGGAGGCCGCCTCGATTCCTGCGCGGAAAGAGCCAGCCATTCCCTTGGCCCAGTGTTCGTTCTCGACCACTGTGTAGGTCCGTAGATCTGTGGTGCTTCGAACGCGGTCCGCCTCGGCCCCGACCACGACCACAACCTCCCGGCAGCCGCCGTCGAAGAGAGTATCGGCGAGCACCTCAACCAGCGTGCGGCCGCGGTAGGGGAGCAGCGCTTTCGGTCCGCGGCCCAAGCGCGTACCAGCCCCTGCGGCAAGCAGGACGCCCGTAGTGGGCGCCACGCCGGATCCAGTCATATCCTCACGATACGCGCGGGCATGCACGCGGTCTGTAGCTTGCTCAGAGCTTTCCGGGACATCTACCAAAATCGGTTGCAAACTACTCCTCAGTAGGTCTGTTGGTAGGTTCCGACGGCCATTATTGTCGGTAGGGAATTGTTCAAATCAGCTCTAATGCAATGATGCGTGGAGGAAAAGGGGAAGATGGCGGGCAGTTTCGAGATACTCAAGGCCGGGACGAACACGTTCAGGTTCCGACTCACAGCCGATGACGGCACAGTTGTGGCAGTGTCGCCACAGTTTCCCAATTTGAAGGCCGTCGTGGCCGGTATCAACGCAGTCCGCGAAAACGCGGCAACCGGATTCGTCGTAGACCGGAGGAATCTGGGCACCTAGGCCTCCCCGGTACTACACACAAAAACAAGTTGGCGGCAGTGTTCTTCACGAACACTGCCGCCAACTGTATTTCTGCGGGTTGTTAGGCGTCGCCGCCTGCTCCGCCGGTGGTGCCCGCGTTCACGTCGAGCAGCTTGTAGCGGTCAATAGCGTACGACGGCGCGCCCTCCTCGACTTCGCCCCTCGCCGCCAGCAACTGGAGGGTTTTGGCGACGATGGAGTGGGTGTCGTTTTTGAAGTAGCGGCGGGCGGCTTGGCGGGTGTCGGAGAAGCCGAAGCCGTCTGCTCCGAGGGAGGCGAAGTCGTTGGGGATGAATTGGCGGATTTGGTCGGGGACGGCTTTCAT